>JAJUJF010000032.1 GCA_029265455.1 Paracoccaceae bacterium
CCTCGCATCGTCCTGCAGCAACTATGGTCGTGCCGGAGACAGCATGATCGACGAGACCGGTACGCTCGATCCGGTCACGGCCTACGGCCGCTCCAAGGTGATGGCCGAGCGCGACATCGCAGAGCTTGCGGACCAGTCATTCTCGCCGACGTTTCTCCGCCCCGCGACTGCTTACGGCCTGTCGCCACGCCAGCGCTTCGACATCGTGCTCAACAACCTCGTCGCGTGGGCGGTAACGGAAGGGACGATCCTCCTGAAATCGGATGGAACCCCCTGGCGGCCGATCGTCCATATCGAGGACATTTCGCGCGCCTTCCTTGCAGCTCTCGAGGCCCCCCGCGAGGCGGTTCACGGCATGGCCTTCAACGTGGGTTCGAACGACCAGAACTACCAGATCCGCGACATCGCCGAGATCGTTGCCGCCGTGGTGCCAGGCTGCCGAATCGAGTTCGCGGAGGACGCGGGGCCGGATACGCGATCCTACAGTGTCGACTTCCGCAAGCTGGCACGAGTGCTGCCGGCCGCACAGCCACGCTGGGATGCGCGAGCTGGCGCCGAACAGCTCCATGCCGCCTTCAGCCGCTCTCCGCTGACTCAAGCCGAGTTCGAAGGACCACGCTACCAGCGGGTCGGTCATCTTCGGAAGCTGCTCGAGCAGGGGATTGTCGGGCCGGACATACGCTGGCGGGATGGCAGCCCGAAGCCGGCCACACCCATGGCCGCCGTCTCCTGAAATGTCATCGACTCCGGCGCCAGGGGATGAGTGCCGAAGCCGGACCAAGACCGGCACCCCCTCTCTCGGCGCCAGAATCCATGCCCTGACCGCGGAACTCTACCCGATCTGCCGGAGCATCGCCGGCCCGGGTGTGCGGCAGACCCTCGAGATTCTGGACCGGGAGATCGGTCTCGGCCTCACCGAGGTCCCGACCGGCACACCAGTGCTCGACTGGACCGTTCCGCGGGAGTGGATGGTGCGCGAGGCATGGATCCGTGATCCGTCGGGGCGGCTCGTCCTCGACCTGTCGGACCACAATCTGCACGTGATGAACTACAGCACGGCAATCCGGGCCCGCCTGCCGCTCGGTGAACTGAGGCAACACATCCACACCCTGGAGGATCAGCCGGACGTAATCCCGTACCGGACAACCTACTACGAAGACCGGTGGGGCTTCTGCATGCGGCATCGGGATTTCATGCAGCTGCCCGAGGGGGAGTACGAAGTCTGCATCGACGCCGAACATCGTGACGGCCATCTGACCTATGGCGAACATGTAGTTCCCGGGCTGTCTGATCGCGAATTCCTTCTATCCGCGCATGTCTGTCATCCGTCCCTCGCGAATGACAACTGCGCGGGCATTGCCGTGCTTGCAGAGCTCGCGAAGACGCTGAAAGGACGACGGCTGCGGCACACCTACCGCTTCCTGTTTGCGCCTGGCACCATCGGAGCGATTACCTGGCTGGCGCTGAACGAGGATCGGGTGGACCGGATCGACCACGGCCTCGTGGTCTCCTGTCTTGGGGATGGTGGCGGGCCCACCTACAAGCGCAGCCGCAGAGGCGATGCGACAATCGACCGCGCGATGCAGGAAGTGCTTCGTCACGCCGGCCCCACCGCCCGCATCCTCGACTTCGTGCCCTATGGCTATGATGAGCGGCAATACTGCTCGCCGGGATACGACCTTCCCGTGGGCTCATTGCAGCGGAGCGCCTACGGCAGCTTCCCCGAGTACCACACGTCCGCCGACGACCTCACGTTCGTCTCGGCCAAGCATCTTGCAGCATCGCATGACCTCATCCTCCAGGCGATCGAGATCATCGAGGGGGACTGGGTGCCTCTCAGCCGGATGCCCAGAGGCGAGCCGCAGCTCGGGCGCCGTGGCCTCTACGGTGCCGTCGGCGGTGTCGCACAGGGTGACGGAACAATGGCGCTGCTCTGGGTAATGAACCTTGCCGACGGACGACATTCGCTGCTCGACATGGCGTCGCGTTCGGGATTGCCCTTCTCGACGCTGGCCGCCGCGGCCGGACGGCTTCGGAAGGCCGGTCTGCTGGACGAGCTGGAGGATACGCAGGTGCAACAAGGTCCGGTAACGGTGACATCAGCGCCGCCCTTGCCGCGGCAATGATCTGCCACACCAGGACCGACCTCGTGCGCGGCCACGCTTCAAAACCGACAGAAGCCTCACGCGCGCGCCGCACCGGGGCGGGTTTTCTGCCCGTCAATCACGGCAAATCCCGGTTGCCGCCTGCAATTGCCTCCCGTCAAGCCAATGGCCGTCTGGAAGCCGGGCATCGCCCCCTCCACCGAGCGGAAGCAGTATCCGTCAGACATCCGGCCCGGGGGGCAGGCCGAGCTTCAGAATTCCACCTCTGCCAGCGGCGGCCAGGCAAGATCCTTCTCGGAGATGCAGGAGGGCTCGGCGGGCCAGCGGATTGCCAGTGCCGGATCATCGTAACGCACGCCGGCTCCGGCGCTGGGCTGGTAGAAGTTCGAGATGAGGTAGGTCGTGATGCTGTCATCCGCGAGCGTCTGGAAACCATGGGCGCAGCCGGGAGGCACGTACAGCCGGTGGCCGTTCGTGGAGGTGAGTTCGGCCCCGAACCATTGTCCGTATGTCGGTGAGTCCGCACGGAGATCTGCTGCAACGTCCCAGATCCCCCCGCGCGCGCAGCCCACCAGCTTCGCTTCCTCGTACGGAGGCAGCTGAAAGTGCAGCCCCCGAAGGGTGTGGCGGCGCCAGGAGTGCGAGATGCTGTGCTGGACGAAGTCCGTGGCGAGTCCCCGAACTCCGAATTCACGCGCGCAGAAGGTGCGCGTGAAGCTGCCGCGCTGGTCGGACTGCGGCACCGGGATGACGAGCCAGACATCCTTGATGCTGGTTTCGACGAAGCGCATCGCAGGTAACTCCGCGACGTGGTTGCACGCCGGCATCTTCAGGCCGAAGGAGCATTCCGACCACTCGGCAGCCCGGCTCCGGCCTTGCTCCTTCCGCCGGAGCCGCCGCCGTGCCTCGCCGATTCGGTGGAGGCCGTTGGGCCGAATGACCAATTGAGGGAGAGGCGTGGCAGAAGGTTTTAAGCCGGTCAGCCCTCAATGTCCGCCGCGGATCACGGACCATGACTACCCTCCAATCCGGCGCCAATGGGCGCGAAGACTTTGGGGGACCTGGTGAACATCCAAGCTCGCTCTCCGTCGGCCGAAGCAGCCGGCAAGATGGTTTCTGCGCACTGCCGGCTCTGCGACTCGGTGCTTCGCCACTCCGTCGTCGATCTCGGCATGTCGCCACCTTGCGAAAAGATCCTGCAGGCAGGCGAGATCGACGACGTCGAGGAGTATTTTCCGCTGCACGTCCTCGTCTGCGAGAACTGCCTGCTCGTTCAGCTGAAGAACTACATTCCTGCCGAGGACATATTCTCGGAGTACGGCTACTTCTCTTCCTTTTCAACGAGCTGGGTCGAGCACGCACGCCGCTATGTCGAGATGATCGTCCACCGGCTGGATCTCGACCCGGATAGCCTCGTTGTCGAGCTGGCGAGCAATGACGGCTATCTGCTCCAGCACTTCCTGCCCCTGGGGGTGCCGGTGCTTGGCGTCGAACCCGCCGCGAATGTGGCGAAGGCGGCGACGGCGAAGGGCATCCCGACCAGGGTGGAATTCTTCGGTGTCGAGACTGCCGATCGGATGACGGGAGAGGGACTGAAGGCGGACCTGATCGTCGCCAACAACGTTCTCGCGCATGTGCCCGACCTCAATGACTTCGTGGGCGGGATCGTCCGCCTGCTGAAGCCGGAGGGGACAGTGACGGCGGAGTTCCCGCATGTCCAGAAGCTGATCGAGGAAAACCAGTTCGACACGATCTACCATGAGCATTACTCGTACTATTCGCTCCTGACGATCGAGACGCTGGCGGCGCGGCACAATCTCCTGCTGTTCGACGTTGAAGAGATCCCGACCCATGGCGGCTCGCTCAGGATCTATCTGGCCCATGCCGCCTCCGGGCGGAGCCCCTCGACGCGGGTGACGGAGCTTCTGGCGCGGGAGCGCGCCGCCGGACTCGACAGTGTCGAAACCTATGCGGATTTCGAAGAAAGGGCCCGGCGCACCAAACGGGAACTCGTGCGGTTCCTGATCGATGCGAAAGAAGCGGGCAAGACCATCGCCGGCTATGGCGCGCCCGGAAAGGGCAACACCCTCCTCAACTACTGCGGCATCGGCCGGGACTTCATCGATTTCACGGTTGATCGCAATCCATACAAGCATGGCCGGTTCACGCCGGGGATGCATATTCCCATCCTGCCGGTCTCGGCGATCGACGAGGCGAAACCCGACTACATTCTGATCCTGCCGTGGAACCTGCGGCAGGAAATCGTCGCGCAGATGGCCCATGTCGCGGAATGGGGTGCCCGCTTCATCGTGCCTATTCCGCGTGTTCAGGTCATTGATCCTAGGGAGATCGCATCATGAAGGTCGTCCTGTTCTGCGGCGGGCTCGGCACGCGCATTCGCGAATACTCCGAGAACATACCGAAGCCGATGATCCCCATTGGCGATCAGCCCATCCTGCGGCACGTGATGGAGTATTACAGCAACTACGGTCATACCGATTTCGTGCTCTGCATGGGCTACAAGGCAAACATCATCAAGGAGTTCTTCCTGAACAGCCGTCCCCAGGCTTTTGCCGACTGCATCGTCTCGGCCGGTGGCCAGAAGGTCGAGGTGCTCGGCAAGCCGCCCGCCGACTGGCGTGTCGCGCTCATCGATACGGGCGTCTGGCGCAACATCGGCCAGCGGCTTTGGGCAGTGCGCGATCACGTCCGCAACGAGCCGATGTTCCTTGCGAACTACAGCGACGGGCTGAGCGATGTCGATCTCGACGACATGGTCCAGCGTTTCGAGATCAGCGGGAAGATCGCCTGCTTCCTTGCCGTCAGGCCGCCGCTTACATACCATCTCGTTGACGCCGACGAGGACGGGCGGGTCCGGGAGTTCCGTTCTTCCGATCGCTCCGACATCTGGATCAACGGCGGCTATTTCATCTTCAGACCTGAGATCTTCGACTACATTCGCGAAGGCGAGGAACTCGTTCTCGAGCCCTTCGAGCGTCTGATCGCGGATGATCTCCTGATGGCCTACAAATACGAGGGCTTCTGGCGCTCGATGGACACGCTGCGCGACTGGCAGTCGCTTCAGGACCTTGTCGAGCGCGGCGAGACGCCATGGCTCCGTAACCAGCAGGATCACCCCTGCACCGACCCCTACACTGACAAGGTCCGGACAGCGCATTCATGATACAGTTGAAGGTTGCGAACGAGCGCCTGTCCCTGCTCTGTATCGGGGCCCATTCCGACGACATCGAGATCGGCGCGGGAGGCCTCGTGCTCACTCTCGCCGAGAGCTGCCGCGAACTCTCGGTGCATTGGTGCGTGGCCTGTGCCGGTCCGGAGCGTGAGGCGGAGGCACGGGCCTCGGCACGCGACTTCCTGCAGGATGCGGACCAGGCGCAGGTGGAGTTCGGCGGCTTCGAGGACTCGTATCTCCCCGAGCAGAGCCGGGATGTGAAGCGCTGGCTCACGGACGTCAGGTCCCGGTTCGCGGCCGACATCGTTCTCGTTCACCGGTCGGAAGACGGACACCAGGATCACCGCGAGCTCAACAGGATCGTATGGAACGTGTTCCGCGATCACCTCATCCTGGAGTACGAGATCCCGAAGTGGGATGGCGACTTCGGCCAGCCGAACCTCTACCTTCCGCTGGAGGCGCGGATCCTGGAGCACAAGATCGCCCTTCTCATGCGGCATTTCGGGTCGCAACGCAGCAAGGACTGGTTCGATCCGGAACTGTTCCGAGGGGTGACGAGGCTCAGGGGAATGGAATGCCGCGCCCCCTCTCGACATGCGGAAGCCTTCTTCCTCCGCAAGGCGGTGCTTTCGGCGGCACCCGTGGCCGGCACTGAACTGGCCGGCGATTCGCATTCTCAACTCCACACGGCTGAACTCCCACTTGCCTGCACACGTTAAGCGCGTTTTTTCTAAGCCGAATTGGAGTGAAATGATTAATTTCTACTACTTTTTCCACTCGTGGCATTTGAAAGACTCCGGATAGCGGGTGCAGACTGTTCAGTCCAGCGCAGGCTGCATGAAACATCTTGCAGGAGAGCAACGCGTCGGTTTAAGCTTGCAAATATTATTTGTTTTGGTGGCAAAATTACTTGGTAGACCTGCGTTTTTTGAGCATCACCTCGGTGACGAACCAGCAGGTTTTGTGGTGGGGGCGTATTAACGAAGGGGGAGAGGGGATGAATATCGTCAGGGCTGGCCATGCCGCCGGCCGCTTGAATTTTCAGGGTGACGTCAGCGGCTCCGACAACACTCCCTCGGCACCGGAGGCCGACAATCTGTTCGTGCTGATAGACCGGAGGAAGCTTGAGCGTGAATGCTTCGTCCGGGGCATCGAGGCGGCGCACGGTGCCGTGACCATCGCCGCCTACGGCTCGGTCAGTGAATGGAAGGCCAGCGACATGAGCCGACCGCCCGTCGCGGTCCTTCTGAGTATCGGGGGGCGGCGTGTCTCCGAGCCCGCCGTTGCCGAGGAGATCAGGAACCTCGTCGGTCAGGCTGATGATATTCCTGTAATCGTTCTTGCGGAATCCGAAGAACTCTCGGAAATGATCGCCGCCGTCGATAACGGGGCGCGAGGGTACATCCCTGGCAGCGTCAGCGCGGATGTGGTGATCGAGGCGGCGCGGCTGACATCTGCCGGGGGCGTCTTCCTTCCTGCATCGAGCATCCTTGCCCTCCGTGACACTGTTGTCCAGAAGGTCGAGCGCAAGACAGGGGTCGAGGAGTACTTCACTTCGCGCCAGGCGGCAGTGGCGGACGCCCTCAGGCGCGGCAAGGCGAACAAGACGATCGCCTACGAACTCAACATGTGCGAGAGCACCGTCAAGGTTCACATCCGGACGATCATGAAGAAGCTCCGGGCAACGAACCGGACGCAGGCGGCCTACAAGCTCAACTCCCTCTTTCCGGTTGGATCGCTGGAAGCCGAATGAGTTGCCCGCCGCCTCCATTGCGCTCCTGAGGCAAGCCAGCCTCTGACAAGGGGGCCGGGGTCGATCCTTCTCCCCGGTCCCGAGGCAAATTTCCTGGTATCCGAGGGTCGCAACTGGCCCGGCTGCACGGTCGAGGGCAAGCCGCATGTCTCGTCCGCGCCCGGGCGAGAGGGGATGTTGTCACGCCCGCGCTGAGCTGCCGCGACGCCGGGACGATGCGTGAATCATCTGGAAGACCTTCCACGACCCTGAGCGTCGATAGTCCTCGACAACGCGGACATGTGCTTCCTGACGGGTCCGCACGGACGGTGGAACTGGCGACGAAATGCCGCCCGCCGGACAAGGGGCCACGCTCAAGCTCGCGATGTCCGCCCCGATTCTTCCGGCCGGCACCTTGACCTCGACCTTATGAGGGGGAGGCCCGTGCCCAAAGGCGTAGGTCGAGCAATGTACCGGCGACAAATGGGCAGCATGCCTGCCAAGCGTCTCCTTCTATCCTTTACTCGTCGCTCGATCCGGGGAACCCGAGATGATTTGCCGAACAGTTGCATCGGTCGCAATCGCATGTCTGGCGTCGCAGGCGGTGGCGGAGATCCAGTGGGGCGCGAACGGACATCCGATCACCGCCTATCCCGGCATCCCGATCGAAGACCAGCTGGACCTGCTGAGCGACCTCGGAATGACCTCCTACAGGGTCAACATCTCCTTCGCCGCCCAGGCGGGCCACCTGGAAAGGATCATTGCGGCCGGTCGCGAGCGCGGCATCGAAATCCTGCCTGTCCTCACGCCAGGAGGACTCGAGAGGACTGACAGCACGGAGGTGATCTACGCGAAAACCTATGCCTTCGCCAACGAGCTCGGAAGGCGCTTCGCCAGTGACATTTCCGTCTGGGAGCTCGGCAACGAGCAGGAAGTCGCAGCGATCATCCAGCCCTGCGAGATCCGCGACGATGGCACGCAATACCCTTGCGAATGGGGTCCGGCCGGCGGGGTCGATCCTCTGGATTATCACGGTGAGCGCTGGGCCAGGGTGAGCGCCTTGCTGCGCGGTCTTTCGGACGGGCTGTCCGATGCGGCTCCCGCCGCGATCAAGGCCATGGGAACTGCCGGCTGGGGTCACGTCGGGGCATTCGAACGCATGCGGCGCGACGGGATAGACTGGGACATTTCCGTCTGGCACCTCTACGGCGAGGACCCCGAATGGGCCTTCGAGATGCTCAAGGGCTTTTATCGCCCGATCTGGATCACCGAACTGAACCATCCCTACGGCAGCCAGGATGGCGCGGAGGCGCAGGCCGAGGGTCTGACGGCGATGATGCGCAGGCTCCAGGACCTCAGCGAGAAGTACCAGATCGAGGCCGTCCACATCTATCAGCTTCTCGACGAACCCTATTGGGAGCCGGACTTCGAGGCCGTGATGGGGCTGGTATCGCTCGTGCCCACGCCCGATGGCTGGATGGTGGGACCGCCGAAGCCGGCCTATCTGGCGGTTCGCGATCTGATCCGCCATTCGCTGCCGCGGCGTTGCAGTGATCCCGCCAAGGTGCGGACCGGCGCAACGACCGAGATGCAGGTTTCCTACGGGCACTGCCTCGTCTTCGACAGGGTCGCAAGCTCCGAGGAAGTGGAGCACTGGTCTACGGCGCTGACACGGGAAGATGCCACCGTCGCCGGGATGCTGGCTACGCTGATCACCTCACCCGAGTTCGCCTCGCGCAGACAAGGCTCGAAGATCGGGAACCATGATTTCGTCAGGCTCGCATACCGAAGGCTTCTCGGCCGGGAGCCGGACGGGCATGGGCTGGAGAGCTACGCAGGCCTGCTCGCCACGGGCGAGATCACCCGGCACGACGTCGCTTACGCCATAGCCTCCTCTGGCGAATTCGTTGATCGGTATCCGATGTTCAGGCACGGCGGCAGCCTGGCGCAGTCGGCCCCGCTGCACTCCTGCGATCCGATCGGAACGAGGGATGGCTCTGATGGCGAACGCGTCGTGGCTTTCGCAGCGTGCCTGCTCCGTGCTCCCGATCCGGATGCCGCAGGGCTGGATCATTGGGCCTCGGCGCTCGACGGTGGCACCGCTACGGAAGATGACCTGCTCGCAGCGGTCTTGCGCTCGGCCCTCTTCGAAGCCAGGCACCGGACCGTCAAGATGCTGGATCGTGACTACGTACGTCAAGTCTACAATCTTCTTCTTGGTCGCGACGCCGACGGGGAGGGACTTGAATCCTACAGCGCGCAGATCGCGGCCGGCGCAATCACCCGCCAGGATCTGGCCATCGGCCTGACGCAGTCAGACGAATTCACGGCGCGACACCAGGCGCGACCGACACCCGAAGAGGTCATTTCGGCCGTACAGGCTGCAGACGGGAATACCGCATCTGCTCCGACAAACGTCTGTGGCAATGAGCCGGCCCTGCTGCGCGGCGAACCTGAGCGACAGATCATCTACCTGCACTGCCTGTTTCTTGGCACCTCTCCCGACGAAGTCACACTGTCGGACTGGGCACGGGCCTTCGAAGACGGGCAGGCCGACAGGAACAGCCTGGCTCTCGCCCTGCTCGCTTCCGAGGAATTCGCAGTCCGCCACGAGCCGGACATGATGTCCGATGCAGAGTTCGTCTCGCTGATCTTCCGGCTGGTTCTGGGGCGCGAACCAGACAATGCAGGCCTCGACGCCTACGTCACCCAGCTCGCCAGCCAGAAGCTGAGCCGCGCCAACGTTGCCCTTGGCGCAATCGGCTCGAGCGAATTCGCCGCTCGGTACGCGGCTCTTGCCGAATGAGCGCCTTGATGCAGCAGCGAGAATTCGGAGCCAAGGCTGCCATCCACGCAGCGACCCTTGTGACTGCGCTGCTCACGATACCTGTCGGCGCTGCCGCATGCGACTGGAAGGGCGCTTCGGCGGAGGCGGTCTTCCCGATCGAGCCGAATATCGGCGGGCGGTACCTTCAGGATGCAGCCGGCCGCCCGTTTCTGATGATCGGCGACTCGCCTTGGTCACTGATCGCCGATCTGACGCGAGAGGATGCCGAGATCTACCTCAAGGACCGACAGAGCCGCGGCTTCAACACGCTCCTCGTCAATCTGATCGAGCACAAATTCACCATGGATGCGCCCGCCAACGCCTATGGTGAGCGCCCCTTCGTCGGCGACCATGCTTTCTCGAAGCCGAACGAGGCATATTTCGACCACGCCGCCTGGGTTCTCGAACGTGCCTGTGACCTCGGCTTCCTCGTCCTGCTTGCTCCGGCCTATGCCGGATACGGCGGCGGAGACCACGGCTGGTATACTGCGATGGTCGAGGCCGGCCCGGACCGACTCCGATCCTACGGCCGGTTCCTCGGCAGGCGGTTCGGAAACCTTGCGAACATCGTCTGGGTGCATGGCGGCGATTATGACCCTCCGGACAAGGAACTTGTCCGGGCCATCGTCGCCGGCATCGAGGAGACTGCTGCCGAAGCGATACACACGGCGCATGGTGCGCCCGAGACGAGGCTTCTCGACTACTGGATCGACGAGCCATGGCTCGCGATCAACAACGTGTATACATACGGTCACGTCCATGCAGCCGCCCTCGAGCAGTTTAGCCGCCACGGCGACCGGCCCTTCTTCTTCATGGAAGGCGCCTACGAGAACGAGTTCGGCGCAGGCGGCGAGCGCGTGCGCATGCAGGCATATCAGGCGCTGCTCTCGGGAGCGTCGGGGCAGCTTTTCGGCAACAATCCTATCTGGCATTTCGACGGGCCCGGCCTTCATCCGAGCCCGACAGGCTGGCAGGAACAGCTGGACAGCCCCGGCGCCCGAAGCATGTCGGTGCTTGCGGACCTCTTCTCGACGGTGGAATGGTGGCGGCTCGAACCTGATCTCTCGGACTCGCTGCTCCGGAGCGGCCATGGCCGCGCGCGTTCGCGTGCGGTAGCCGCTCTGGCGAACGACGGGTCCTTTGGCCTCGTCTATATTCCGAGCCGCCGGGTCATCAGGCTCGACACGGGCGGCTTCTCGACAGGACGCGTGCATCTCTCATGGCTCGACCCAGCCACGGGCGAAATCACCGCCGTGGCAGGATCTCCCGTCGAGCAGAGGCAGTTCCGCATCCGCAGCCCGGGACCGAACGGCGCCAGGGACACAGACTGGGTGCTTGTGCTCCAGGCAGACGCTGATTGAACACCACACATGCACAAGAGGGTTCAGGTCGTGCGATATCCGGGTAACGATTTTTCCTGGCGGGATGCCTTCTTCGGAGATGGCTCCGTCCCGTTGTCGCCACCAGTTGCGAGCAGGTTCCGCAGCCGGCCGAACGGATCAGCGGGCGTGAACGCCAGCACCCACCTGTCACCAGGAGCGAAGTACGACAGCACCTGGCATGTCCGTCATCGAGAGCGGAACAGTTACTCGGCGCAGCGCATCATCGACTTGCTCATGCCCATGCTGGGCATCCGCTCCGTTGTCGATTTCGGCTGCGGCGATGGCGTCTGGCTTCGGACTTTCGAGCGGCGCGGCGTGTCGCGGATCATGGGCTACGATGGCCCGTGGAACGACGTGGGGCAACTGCAGATCGACCGCGCCTGCTACCGTTCCGTGGACTTCACCCATCCGGTACCGGCGCCGGAGGAGTTCGACCTTGCCCTCTGCCTCGAGGTGGCCGAGCATCTGCCCCCCGGCAGCGCCGGAACGCTCGTTCATTCGATAACGGAGCACGCGCCCGTGGTGCTGTTCGGAGCCGCCATCCCGCGGCAGGGCGGTTACCGGCACATGAACGAGCGCTGGCAGAGTTTCTGGTCAGCGCGGTTCCAGGAACAGGGCTATGTCCGGTTCGACTTCATCCGTTCGCAGATCTGGGAAGATCCGGGCATCTACTTCTGGTACAAGCAGAATGTGGCGATCTTCGTCCGGGGCAGCCGAACCGAAACCATCGCCTCGCTTCGCGCAACGACCGAAGCGCAGAAACTTGCACCGATGCCCCTCGATGTCGTGCATCCCGACCTCTTCCAGGCGATCTCGAACTACGACCAGATCGCCTTCAGGCCTCTGCTCCGCCGCATCCTTCCCGCCATCATCAGCAAGTTGCAACAGGTCGCAGGGGAGCGTCTCCGTAGCGGAAGATGATACGGGCGCCCCTTCAATGCCCGAGAAGCCGGGCCTGCGGCCCGGGAGGCAGCGGAATCCGCATCGCTGTCGTCCGCGCACTCACGACGACAGCGAGAGCGATGAAGTAGAGCAACCCCGGATCCGGCGTTCCCATGATCAGCGAGGCCGCCACGAGGCTGCCAAAGGCACTCGCCTGAACACTCGCGATGATCGTTTCGATCTCGGGATCGAGGACCCTGCGGATATCACGCAGACCACCGAACATGACGAGCGTGAGCTGCGCCATGAGCAGCGCCCCGATCACGCCGAGTTGGGACAGGACCGCGACCGGCCAACCCGATGCGCGCGAGCTCCCGACGCCGATCCCGAGTCCATAGGTGTCACGAAAGGCCTGGAGGCTCTTCTGGTTCCAGTAGCTGCGCTCGCGCCCGGAGTCGGAGGAACTCTTGTCGAGCACCATCGTGTCCAGCAGGTTGAGGAAGGGATCGAAGAACCCTTCCCTGTAGAGCGCGATCGCCAGGGCAAGCACCAGCAGAACGGCAAAGAGAGCCACGACGAAGAGCTCGCGGCGGCGGACCCGGTTCTTCGCGACCGACCGGGCCAGCCCCGCCGCAGCAGCGAGAGCAAGAATGGTGAGCCCCGCATAGGCGGTCGACGACGTCGAGAGCGTCAGGAGCACGGCAAGCGTGAGCCAGAGGCCAAGCATCAGGCGATCACCCGTCCGCCGCCAGTAAGCATAGGTAAAGGCAAGACAGGCAAGAGCAGTCGTCGCGAAACTGGAAGGCTCCGGAAAGGCACCGACGATCCGATGGAAGCTCCCTTCGTTCGACTCCGTGAGCAGTGCGTAGTTGGCCGTACGGATCAGCGCGAGGATGTCGCCAGCTCCGGCCAGCTTGCCCGCGAGATCGAGGAGTCCAAAGCCGGCGGTCAGAACCGCGAGAAGGACGAATCCGTACTTGACCTCGTTCCACCGGGGCGCGCCGAGAAGGAGAATGCACAGGGCAAGGGCCGTCAGGCCGTTCAGCAGGAGATACCCGGTCTGGGTGATGTTGCCGGACACGGGCGCCAGGCTCGTCTCGATAATGAGCAGACTTCCGGGTGGCTTGGTGAATGCCGTCGTCTGTCCGGCGAACAGGCGTGGCAGGAGCAGCGCTCCCACTGCAGCGTAGACCATCAGCATGCAGAGGACCGCAGCGCTCGGGACGCATGCAAACAGCCTGCCGACTTCCTTCAGGACGTTCCGGCGGGCCGCGACCGACGCGATGAGAAGCAGCGAGAAGGCCGTGAAGATGAGAGGCGTCGAGCCTCCGAGCGCGCTCAGCGTCATCATGGCAGTAGAGCCGAAAGCCATCGATGCGATGAGGGCCACGATGAGCGCATCCATGAGGTTCCCGCGCGCGCGGTAGGCGAGTGCCACGATGACGCAGCAAATGAGCAGTCCCATCGGCGAGGGCTGCATTGCTAATCCCCGATCCCTGGACGGGACGGGCCTGCGGCTGCCATGGCCGGGCACGGCTCCGCGGGCACTGAAAGGCGCTTCGGTTGCACTGACGGGGTCATAGGCAGTCCGACAGCAGCCGCTGTTCCTGAAGCCTCAGCTGCTCCCGGAAGGCATTGAGGCGTGCAGCGATCTGCGCCGCGACCTCCGCACGTCGCGTGGCCAGATCCGCGACCTGCCGGATGAGCGTGCCCACGTCAAAATGCTCGACATGGTGGGCATAGGCTGCAAGGCCCATCTCGCCCATGAGAGCGTCGTTCTTCCGCGCGTAGCCGAGGGAGATCGTCGGCTTGCCCATCTTGAGCGCACCGACGATGTTGTGGAACCGTGTCGCCACCACGATGTCGGTCTGCGCGATCTGCCGCATCAGATCGTGCAGCGAGGCGATCGGCTCGACCGCCATGGCTGCGCCCTCCGGCGGATCATCCTTCACCGATGCGAGGAGGGTCTCGATGGCGACGTGGTCATCCCCGGAATCACCGACCAGCAGCCTCACGTCATGTCCTGACGCTGTCAAGCAGCGGATGAACCGCGCGAGCTTCTCCATGTAGTTGGCAAAGACGGCTCCTCCGGCGTCGTCTCCATACCACCCGCGGTATCCCATGACACCGACGCCGATGGTCAGCCTCTCGCCACCGCCGATGGCGGAATTCACGGGCCGGTCGGGTGTCGGCATGCGGAAGACGAGGTCAGGCGTGACGCAATCCTGGCTCGTGTCGACACCGGCCTCCGTCATGAAGTCCTTCGAGATCTGATCGCGATAGGATCTGAAATGTGCCAATCGTGCGCCAGACACCATCAGGAACCGGCTCAGCCTGTTGCCGATCGGTCCGGCGCCGATGCTTATCATGCAAATCCGGGCGCCGGCTGCACGCGCGGCAAGACACCACAGGAAGATGGAAAGCGGCATTCCCGTCGGACGCTCTCCGAAGTCGTCAAGGATGCCGGTTCCCGGCACGATCAGGACGTCGTGCCGGCGCATGATCCGGAACGCGGCAACGAGATCCAGCAGCTTTCCCGGCACTCTGAGGAGCATCCGGTGCAGGGTGAGGGCCCATCCCGCGAGGTTGCGCGATGGCCAGATCAGCGTGCCGGCGATCTTGTGGTCGACGGCGACTCGGGCCGGTCCGGCACAGACGCAGAGAAGTTCTGCATCCGGCCGCTCCCGGCGAAGCATCTCGAGCACGACTTCAAGCGAGCCCTCGTTGCCATGATTGCCGACCCCGAACAGTCCGAAGATGGCGATCCTGCGGGCAGGGGCACGTCTGGACCCTGTTTCGGCCGGGTACCGCTGCGGTGCGCTCTGATGAGTCTCGCACGGAGCATGTTCGAGGACAGCATCTCCTTGAGTCATCGGCAGCTTCCGGTCATGGCATCACCGTCGGGTTGGTGCGGTGCCGGAGCATGGCCGGGCGGAGTGCCTTGATCATGATCCCCGGCACCCGACAATCTTGACGGTACAGGGTTCGCCTCCTCGGCAATACTGCTCAAAAGTGCGGCGGACCGCGCGATTAAGCCTTTAGGTCAGGGCCCCCTACCTCTGTTTGTCACGTGGGAAAGCGCGCGCCGCACCTCAGAGTGGCCCGGCAACCGGCGGACCGACCGCCCATCCGTTCCGCCACGAGGGCCCGAAGGAATGAACGGTGTTCGCCATGGAATCATCCT
Organism: Paracoccaceae bacterium; assembly: GCA_029265455.1. Lineage (GTDB taxonomy): Bacteria > Pseudomonadota > Alphaproteobacteria > Rhodobacterales > Rhodobacteraceae > Amaricoccus. The sequence goes on from JAJUJF010000032.1 coordinate 15,306, forward strand.
GACGACTGCCGAGCGATACATTGCCCTGATCGCGAACTTTCTCACGCTGGCAATAATCTCGCGGATACTGGTCCCTGAAGAACTCGGGGTTGCCATTGTCGGCGGGGCGATCGTTCTGGTGGCCGCGACTGCCCGGGAGTTCTCGGGGATCAACTTCATCATCCAGCATCCGGACCTGGGCCCCGAGCAGGTCAGGAGCGCCTTCACCTTCGCAATGATCGTCACCCTTGCTTGCTCGCTGACACTGGCGCTCTCAGCACCGCTGGCAGCGCACGCATATGGTGATGACAGGCTCGTGCCGTATCTCCAGGTGGTTTCCGCAGCGCTGGTTCTCGAAACATGCGGGCAGTTCCTGTGCACGCTGTTGCGTCGCGAGATGGAGTTCAGGAAGATCGCCATCATCAACGTGACGGGAACCCTGGTCTCGGCCACGGTTCTCCTCACGCTCGCCAACCTGAAGTTCAGCTACATGAGCTTCGCCTGGGCATGGCTTGCCTCCGCTTCCGCCATCTGGATCGCGGCGCGAATCATGAAGCCGGAGGTCTGGATGTACCGGCCTCACTTCCGGGGCTGGCGCGGCCTGATCGGATTCGGGGGCTACAACGGCGGAACGATGCTCGCCGTCAGGATGTTCGAGTCGGTGCCCTACATCCTCCTCGGCCGCATCCTGACGCTCGATGCGGTTGCCCTGTACCAGCGCAGCATCACGATGTGCTACGTGCCCGACAAGCTGATCCTGGCCGGTGTCGCGCCGGTGGTCTTTCCGGCCTTTTCCGCTGAGGTGCGGGCGGGAAAGCAGCTGAAGCAGAGCTACCTGCGAGGGCTCGAACTCGTCAGTGCCCTCATGTGGCCGGCCCAGCTGATGCTCTGCATTCTGGCCTATCCGGTCGTCGCAGTGGTTCTCGGCCAGCAATGGATGGAGGTGGCTCCGCTCATCCAGATCATCGCCCTCGCCTTCCTGTTCTCGTTCAGCTTCGAACTCAACTATCCCGTGCTGGTGGCGCTCGGGGCGATCCGGGACGTGTTCATACGCGCCGCGATCGTCTTTCCCGTGTCCGCTGGCATCATCGTGGCCGCCGCGCATCTTGGTCTCGAGGCGGTGGCATGGAGCATGCTGCTCACGATCCCGTTCCAGGCCTTCATTGGCCTCACCTTCGTCCGGAGGCGGCTGGACCTGTCATGGTGGGACCTTCCGAGGTCGCTCCGAAGAAGTGCCATCGTCGCGGCAAGCACCGTCAGCGGCCCCCTCCTTCTTTCCCGGCTTGTGCCGATCCGGTTCGAGGATTCCATCCCATTGACTGCCGGAGCTGTTGCTCTCGCTGCCATCGGCTGGCTGGCTGCCCTGCGCCTGACGCGGCATCCGCTGCTCGACGAGATTGTCGCAGCCTTGCCGCAGCGTCTGCGGACCGCGTTGTCTCCACGCCGGAGCGTCCTGCCCGCCGGCGAGTGAGACAGGCCGCCAACCGGCCATTCCACTCCACCGAAGGAGGGCCTGAGCCCGAAGGGGAAACGGAGCGATGATCAGGACAGATGGCGACGCCCCTGCGGCCGGCTCCGCACGCGGTGGACAAGGGCACGGTTGGAGGACGAAGACATGAACACCTGCTGCGCTCCGGAGCCACAGGCACCCCCCGCTGACGCAGGGGGGAAGGCAGCAGTGGTGCTCATCACGGACAGGAACTACTTCCTGCCCACCCTCTCCGCGGCCCTGTCCGCCGACGCTCATGTCTCCTGCCCGGCGGTTCCGATCTGCCTCTTCGTCGTCGGGGCCGATGACGCATGGGTGCGTCAGTTCGAGGACGCAATCACCGGAACCAAGATCCGGATACTCGCGGCGAATCTCCCCGAACTTCCCGAACTCTCGAGATTCCACCGGGACCGCTACCTGCCACCCATCGCGCTCGCGCGCTTCTGGATAAGCTCCCTGCTCGATCCCGACATCGACCGGATGCTCTACATCGACGGCGACGTGATGGTGGACGACGAACTCGACAGCCTGCTCAACACACCGGCGCCCCTCGAAGGACTAGCGGCCGCACAAGATTTCGCATGGATCTTTCATGATGAGCTGGGACTAAGCAAGTACCGTGACTTGAAAAACATCCGTGATATCGGCTGCCAACCGGAATTCTACTTCAATTCTGGCGTAATGTACTGCTCCATCCGGGCATGGGAGCGCATCGTCCCCGCCGCCACCCGGTTTATGCGGGAGCATCCCGATCTCTGCGTTGCTTCCGATCAGACCGCACTCAACCACGCTGCCCGCAACACCCTCACACTGCTCCCGCCTCGCTACAATTACCTGACCGACTACATGATGGTGGTCGACCCGCGCACGCTGGGCCTGAGGACCGCCATCTGGCATTTCAACGGAGCGCCGAAGCCGTGGAACTCGGCCGTCTGGCCGTGGGACGAGTATTTCAACCGATTCTACAGGATGGCCGAAGCGCGTCTCGGCGGCTGCGACGTAGAGACGCCGATTCCGCCCCGGAGGCAGATCGAGGCGGGCCTGGCCCATCGCACCCGCGCGCGTCTCCGGCTCAACTGGGTCTATCCGTGGCGCTTGCGCAACCGCCGCCGAAAGATCGTGCCGCGGCTGCTCGAGCCTCATCCATCAGCCGGCGGATGACGCTCCCGCCGTGAATCGGCACATCAGGCCCCCGCCGCTTCCTGCTGCGGGCTCCCTCCCCTGCCCGTTGCCCGTGCCGATCTGCGGAAATCTTCGGACTTCGGGAGAATCCCCCGGCTACCTGCTTCAGCGCAGCCGCGTCTCCCTCGTCGTGTTTGGCCCGTCGTGCCGGTCCACGGAGTGAGGTTCCATGACCTGTTCCGGAAGCATCGCAGCAAGAGGAAGCTCGACCACGAGCGTGTCGCCCGGTTGCAGCGCCGTGTTCTCGTCGGCCTCGATCTCCTCGGCGCCACTGATGCCCTGGCGGACCACGACGAAGCGGGGCTTGCGGGCGCGCGCCTCCATTTCGGTCAGCGCCATCGGCAGGTAGGCTTCGCTGTCACGGACCAGGAGCAGCGCCGTGTCCATGCGCCGCTCGATCTCGTTGAGCTCGGCCTGAACGTTCCTCAGCTCGCTGGCCACCTCGTTGTCGCGATTGCTCTGGAGTTCGAGAATCGAGACTTCGGTCCGGCTGATGTCCTGCTGCGCACGAAGCAGCGCCGTCTCACCCGCGACCCGATCGCTGCGCAGCTCGAGCAGGGCGCGTTCGAGTTCCATCTGGCGCGACGCGATGGCCAGCCCCTTCTGCACGAGCGAGCCGATATTGGCGATCTCCGATTCCAGACTCGCGATCTGCTGGTCGAGAAGATCGAGCTGCTTCTTCAGCGCCTCCGACTCCCGCTCGAGAAAGACCCGCAGGTCGGACAGTGCCTTCAGTTGCGCCTCAAGACCCGAGCGGCGCGCCTCCAGGATCGCGCGCTCCTGATCCATGAGGATCGCGCCGACGTTGTCGCTCCGCCGCTCCACCAGCTCTGGCGGGAAGGTGATCTCCCCGGACCCTTCGAATTCGGCTTCGAGACGAGCCTTCCGCGCAAGCAGGCCGATCCGGTTCACATGGAGCAGGCTCACCTCACCGCGACTGCCGATCAGTTCGCGCTCGACCCGCTCCAGATGATCGCGGCGCGTGCGGAGGCCGCCAGCCAGGCTGACCGCCTGAAGAACGGTCAGGCCGGGACGATACGGGAAGTCGCCCGGCTCCATGACTTCGCCGGTGATGTAGAACGGCCGGAACTGGACGATTTCCACCGCCACATCGGGCGCCATCCCGAGATTCATGGACCGGACGAGGAGGTCCGCAATCGTGCGGGAGAGCTCGACGGGCTCCTGACCCGCCGCCCGCACCGGCCCGACGAAAGGCAGGGACATGAAGCCATCCGCGCCGACCGTGAACTCGTCGTTCAATGCGGTCCACTCGAATATCATGTCCCGGGATGCGCGCCATTCGTAGATCTTAAGCCGGACGCGATCCTCCGGGCCGAGACGATACTGCGCCAGGGCCGACCACTGAGGCACCGCAAGGAATGCGAGCGCCAGAGCCACCGCGATCGCCGCTCTCCTGATGATGTGATGGCGCGGAATGCTCATGCCTCTCCTACTCAACTCGTCGGGTTCAGAGATCGAGGATGCGTTCGGGCTCCACACGGCCCCTCAGGACATGCGCTAGGGCAAGCACATTTCCGCGCAGCCGCCCGCGCCGATCGACATGGGCCTCCGGCCTGACGCTCTTCACGAGGTTCGCGGCGAGGTTTCGCAGCATGAGCGGCAGCGCGAAGGAGACCGGGACAGTGCCCTTCCGGATCAGGTAGATCGGATTTACCACCTGGGAGTAGCCCAGACGCAGGCCGCTCACCCGGCCGCTCTTGATCCCGAGGTGAACCCCTCGAAGCCTGGTGACGCAGACGACGCGGCCGCGGCGCCGGAGCTGGCTGGTGAAGTCGATGTCCTCCTGCCAGCCGTAGAGCACGAGACGCTCGTCGAAGCGAAGATCCCCGATCGCGCTCACCCGGATCGACATGTTGCAGCCGTATGCTCCGACGTGATCGACAACGGCCGGTCCGTGCCACCGATCCGGCGCGGCGAGCGCCGCCAGTGCGTCCGTCCAGGCGACGCCTTCGTTCGTCGCTCCGTCGAGGATGACCCGTCCCATGACGACGACGAAATCGTGTCGGGACGCGAAAGCTGCCTTCACACCTTCGATGTAATCATCCGCCGGCACGAAGTCGTCATCGAGAAAACTGATGATGTCGAAGCGATCGACGAGGCCATCGAGTGCCGTGTTGCGCTGCGCACAGGCACCCAGAGGGCTGTAAACGACGTGGGCGGAGAACGGCAGGTCGTCGGGCAGGCTGACATGCGAAGGGTCGGGGGTGGAAATCACCACCTCGTCGGGCAGGGAGGTCTGCCTCGCAAGATGGCTCACCACCTGTTCGACCTGCGCTGGCCGGCCGTGGGTCGGAATGGCTACGGCAAGTTTCATAATGCACCCGGAAGGTCCCCGTCGACCTTAGCGGAGCGGCGTCCCGATCTGCTGCATGCGAAATCGGCCGATCCCCTCTCCCGCACCGCCCTTCTGCGTTTCTTCGGAGTAGAGGCTCCGGCCAAAGGTGACTCCTCCCGACCGAAGGGCGTATGGCGCGGCGGATTGCGGAAGTCGGCAGCAGATCGACGGACTTCGCCATGCGCCCCGCAGTCCATAGCCTCTCACGGAGGACGCCATCCGTGGACTGCCGAAGGCGAAAGGAGGCCCAGCGGTGCTTGACGCCAAGATCATGGCTCAGGGCAACGAGGTACCTGCGGCGACCGGGCTGCCCCCCCTGCAGGAGCTGCGCATAGCCGTCGTCCACGACTGGTGCCCGAATTTCCGCGGCGGCGAACGCGTGGTCGCCCGGATCTGTGCGCAGGTCCCCAACGTGGAGGTCTTCACGCTCTTCGACTTCCTGCCGGCGGAGGTGAAGGAGCAATACTTCAGGGATGTCCCCTTTCACACGTCCATCGCCAACCGGCTGCCGTTCATTCGGTCCTACTATCGCTCCCTGTTCGCGCTTTGCCCGTTCCTGATCGAGCAGTTCGACGTGACCGGCTACGACGCGGTCATCTCGACCTCCGCCGCCTTCGCCCGCGGCGTGATAACGCGCCCCGACCAGCCACACCTCTGCTATGTCCACAGTCCCGCCCGCTATGCCTGGGACGAACAGTTCTCCTACCTGCAGCGGGCACGCATCGGCTTCGGCCCGAAGGGCCTGCTCTATCGACGCATGCTGCACCATCTGCGGATGTGGGATACACGCACGGCGCATGGTCCGGATCTGATGCTCGCCAATTCCAGCTATGTCAGGTCGCGGATCCGGCGCGTTTACGGGCTCGATGCCCGGGTGGTGCATCCGCCGGTGGAACTGGACGAGATGGAGTTCGTCGCCGGGAAGGACGACTACTACGTCTCGGCCTGCTTCGATGCTCCCTACAAGCGGACCGATATCGTGGTCCGTGCCTTCACCGCGATGCCCGACCGCAGACTCGTCGTGATCGGCGGCGAGCCGAGCCGCGAACTGCAGGCAATCGCCGGACCGAACGTGCATTTTGCGGGCTACCTGTCGCGCCGGGACTACGTTCACGCCGTCGCGCGGGCGCGAGCCATGGTCTTCGCGGGATGCGAGGATTTCGGCATCGCCCTCGCCGAGGCGCAGGCCTGCGGCACGCCGCTCGTGGCCTTCGGCCGCGGCGGCGCGGTCGATATCGTGCGGCCACTCGGACGCGACGCGGAGCCCACGGGGATCCTGTTCCGGAAGCAGACCGAAGCTGCCCTCATCGAGGCTGTCGACCTCTTCGAGGCGGAGCGGCAGCGAATGTCGCCACTTGCCTGCAGGGACAATGCAGCCCGCTTCTCCGGGACGCGGTTCGACAACGAATTCCTGGCCGCATTCGCCGCATCGTACCAGATCTGTGCGAACTCCTAGGCGAAGGACGGAACTGCCTCGCCATCAAGTACCGCCATCAACCCGAGATAGGCCGCCACGGCATCGGACCAGCGGAACCGCGCCGCCCTTGCACGTCCCTTCGCGATGAGCCGGTCGCGCATCTCCGGCGACCGGTGGAGATCGACAATGGCCTCGAACCACCGCTCGGGATCATCGGCGGGCAGTACGAGGCTTGCATTGCCGCAAACTTCCGGCAGGCTCGCCCGGTCACTTACAAGGGTCGGGCAGCCGATCGCCATTGCCTCGAGCGGAGGCATGCCGAATCCTTCGGTGAGGGACGGGAAAACCAGGCAGAGACTGTCCCGAAGCAGCGCCGCGAGCTGCTCGTCAGCCAGGCGCCCGAGCCAGTCGACACCCGGCGCCTCCATAAGATTTGTGCGGTAGACGCGCGGATCGCTCGCGCCGACCACGGCAACCCGAAGCCCTGCGGCATGCAGCCTCGGGGCAAGGCCGAGAATGAGATCCACATTCTTGTGCGGGGCCGGGCTTCCGATCAGCACCACCGTCCCGGGACCGGCGACAGCGCGCGTCCGCTCCGAATGGGAGGGCGTCCAGCGCAGTGCATGTTCATGCCCGTTCGGCACGACCGCGATCTCTTTGCTCGGGCAGATCCCGAGGCGGTCGAGATCACGCGCGGAATGATGCGAAACCGTCGTTACCGCGCATGCGGTACGGCCGAGCGCCGGCAGCAGCACCCGGTAGAGCACGCGGAAGCCCACCGTGTAGCTTGCGGGAACGATATGCGTGTTGGCGTCATGGATGCAGACGATCTGCTTGCGGTGCAGGACCGGCCCCGTATTGCAGAGGCTGAGAAGACCGCCCGGAGCGAGCGCAGGGAGCACGCACTGCTCCCATGCATGCCCGCCGATCCGCCCGTGCTGGCGGCAGGCGATTGCCTTCAGGTCCTGAGGCAGCGGCGCGCCATGTGGTGCGACCAGTTCGACCCGCAGGCCGGCTCGAAGCTCGGGATCCTCCGCCAGACGCGCATCCAGCGCACGAACGATCTCCCCCGCAGACCGCTGCACCCCTGTCGGCGGCTGCGACAGGAAACGGCCATTGATGGTCCAGTGTCGCACGGCTCGTTCCTCGAGTTCCGGGAGCATTGCTCCTGCCTCAGGGTGCAGGAAGGGCGGCGCGGGTCGCGGCCAGACCTTTGGCCACCCGATCACACCATCCGGGACCCGCGCGGCCGGATTGGGAATGTCCCTTCCGAAAGTGGAAGCGGCCTACTCCCAATGATGAGGAAGTCACGCCATCTCGCGCAATAGGCTCGAAGCATCGCGGCCCAGCCGCCGGACGGGACCAGCTCAGCACTTGCCTGATCCTGCCACGAGGCGCCGGCCTGCCTGCAGTGAAGACGAGCCAGCCCATGCCGAGCGTCGACATCGCCATCCCGTGCTACAACTATGCTCACCTCCTGCCGCAGTGCGTCGAGAGCGTGCTTTCGCAGGGGCTGTCGGAGATCCGGATCACAATCATCGACAACGCCTCCGAAGACGACAGCGTCGCGGTCGCACGGAAGCTCGCGGCAGGGGACCGGCGCGTGGAA
>JAJUJF010000131.1 GCA_029265455.1 Paracoccaceae bacterium
GGCCTCGGCCTCGCGGTTCCCGACGCGCCCTACCAGCAGCGCTGGATTCCCGGCGTCCATGCGGAGGTGGGCGGGGGCAGGCCCGATACCGGGCTCGCGAGCGGCGCGCTGCTCTGGGTGATGGAGGGCGCCGAACGCCAGGGTCTCGCCTTCGACCCGAGCGAGCGCGCGGCCTTCGTGGCCGAGGCCGACCCGCTCGCGCCGCTCACTGCGCGCGACGGTCCGGGCTCGCTGGGACTGCGGGATCTGCTTCGACTGATGCCGGTCGACCGCGAGGGACCGGACAGGCCCCGTTTCATCGCGTCCGAGACCTGCCGGCGCTGGACTGCTGATCCCGACTACCGGCCGCGGCCGCTGCGGCGCGTGGCGGACTGGCTCGACTCGCAGGCCGACCACTCGCAGGCCGACGACCTGATCGCCTGAACCCCGCTCAAAGGCGGGAGAGGATCACGCCCGCCGCGACCAGCACCACGGCGAGCACCCGCTGCCATGTCACCTCCTGCACCGGAAGGCCGAAGGCGCCGACCGCATCGAGCAGCAGCGCCGCGACCAGCTGGCCGAGGATCATGGCCGCCATCGAGGTGACGACGCCGAGCACCGGGACGCTCAGGATCACCATCCACACGTAGAAGGCGCCGAGGACGCCGCCGATCCATGCCCACCACGGTATCGAGGCGATCTGGGCCGCGCCTGGCAGCCCGCTGCGCAGGAGTGCGAGCGGGACGAGCACCACCAGTCCCACCGCGAAGGAGATCGCCGCCGCCGGCAGCCCGTCGCCAAGCGCCGCAGCCAGCCGTGCGTTGATGGGGGCCTGCATCGCGATGAAGGCGCCGCCGACGATCATGCCGATGAGCGCCATCAGGAATCCCGCCGACATGCCTCGTCCCTCCTTCGGTCCCGCGCCTTCTAGTCAGGTGCCGCCGCCCCGGCAAGCGGGGGGCCGTCATGGAAATGGAGGTTCCGGTCTCTCCGCCGGGGGGCTATAGGTGCCGGCGCAAGCATGATCGGAGCGGCGCATGGCCAACGTGGTAGTCGTGGGTGCCCAGTGGGGCGATGAGGGCAAGGGCAAGATCGTCGACTGGCTGTCCGAGCGCGCCGACGTGATCGCGCGCTTCCAGGGCGGACACAATGCCGGGCACACGCTGGTCGTGAACGGCACCGTCTACAAGCTGTCGCTCCTGCCCTCCGGCATCGTGCGGAAGGGGAAGCTCTCGGTGATCGGCAACGGTGTCGTGCTCGATCCCTGGGCGCTGATCGCGGAGATCGGCAAGCTGCGGGAGCAGGGGGTGGAGATCACGCCCGAGACCCTGATGATCGCCGAGAACACGCCGCTGATCCTGCCGCTTCACCAGGATCTCGACCGGCTGCGCGAGGAAGCCGCTGGCGCGGCGAAGATCGGCACCACCGGGCGCGGCATCGGCCCTGCCTACGAGGACAAGGTCGGCCGGCGCTCGATCCGGGTGGCGGATCTTGCCGATGAGGCAACCCTCGACACCCGGCTCGAGCGGCTCCACGCCCATCACGACGCGCTTCGCCGCGGGCTTGGCGCGGAGGCGGTGGATCGTGACGATCTGCGCAGGAGGCTCCTCGAGATCGCGCCCGAGATCCTGCCCTATGCCGCGCCGGTCTGGCGGGTCCTCGCCGAGAAGCGCAAGCAGGGCCGCCGCATCCTCTTCGAGGGCGCCCAGGGCGCGCTCCTCGACATCGATTTCGGCACCTATCCCTACGTCACCTCCTCGAACACCATGGCGGGCATGGCCGCGACCGGGACCGGCATGGGGCCGGGCGCGATCGATTTCGTCCTCGGCATCGTCAAGGCCTACACGACACGGGTGGGCGCGGGCCCCTTCCCGGCGGAGCTTACCGACGAGACCGGCGAGCGCCTCGGCGAGCGCGGGCACGAGTTCGGCACCGTCACCGGGCGGAGGCGCCGCTGCGGCTGGTTTGACGCGGTGCTGGTGCGCCAGACCTGCACGACCGGTGGCGTGACCGGGATCGCGCTCACCAAGCTCGATGTGCTCGACGGATTCGAGGAACTGAAGATCTGCGTCGGTTACGAACTCGACGGCGAGCGGCTCGACCATCTGCCGATGGCAGCGGCGCTGCAGGAGCGGGTGAAGCCGATCTACGAGACGCTGCCGGGCTGGTCGGAGACCACGGCGGGAGCGCGGTCCTGGGCGGAGCTTCCCGCCAACGCGGTGAAATACGTGCGCCGGATCGAGGAACTGATCGAGTGCCCGGTCGCGCTCCTCTCGACGAGCCCGGAGCGCGACGACACCATCCTCGTCACCGACCCCTTCGTGACGTGAGGGCGAGTTGCGCTACCGAACCCGGCGCCTTCTGTCGATCCTGATCCTGCTGGTAGGGCTGCCGCTCTACATTGTCGTCGCGGTGAGCATCGTCGCGCTGTTCGACCGGCCGCCGGTCGTGGTCGAACTCCTGATCTATGTCGCCCTCGGCATCCTCTGGGCGTTTCCGCTCCGGGTGATCTTCCGGGGCGTGGGGCGGGCCGATCCCGACGACGATCCCCGCGATGGCCGGGGATGAGCATCCTCTATCGCGCCTCCGGTCCGGTGACGCTTGTCGGCGGTGGCCCGGTCGAGGACGGGATGCTCGCCGAGGCGCTCGCGCTCGCGCCGGAGGCGGTCGGCGCGGATGGCGGCGGCGACGTGATCCTCCCGGGCGGTTACCGTTTCGCGGCAGTGATCGGCGATCTCGACTCGATCCGGGACGCGGACCGCCTTCGCGCCGCCGGCGTCCCGGTGCACCGAATCCCGGAGCAGGACACGACCGATTTCGAGAAATGCCTCAGGAGCGTTGCGGCCTCCCTCTACCTCTGCGTCGGATTTGCCGGGGGACGCATGGACCATCATCTTGCCGCGATGTCCGCGCTTGTCCGCCACCCCAAACGTCCTGCGGTCCTGATCGGCCCCGAAGATGTCGCCTTCCTTGCGCCGCGGACGCTCGCCTTCGACGCCGTTCCGGGGATGCGGGTCTCGCTCTACCCCATGGCGCCGGCGACCGGGACCCTGAGCCGCGGCCTGCGCTGGTCCGTCGAGGGACTGACCCTCGCGCCCGACAGGCGGATCGGCACGTCCAACATCGCCGAAGGGGAGAGGGTGGCGGTTGCCTTCGACCGGCGCTCCGTCATCGCCGTCCTGCCGCGCGAGACCCTGCCGCAGGTAGCGGAACTGCTGACGCGGGCGGCGGAAACCGGGGAGATGTGACGGGCTCCGGCCGGAATCCGTGTCCGAGGGTCATGCATGCGGCTTCTGCACGGAACATGCATGATGGCTGCCTGCCGACCACGGCCCTCCCGGGCGCCGGTGAGCCGGTTTTCGCGGCACTGCACAATGCGGTTGCGGAGACGCCACGATAATGTAATGGAGGATTCCGAGCAGCTATCGCAACTTTGTTGCGCGCAGGCGGCCCGGAATTGCCGTCTGCCCGGGAAGGAGGAAAGCATGGCCCCGCTGGATGCGCCGACCACGCAACCCGATTATGACGCGCCGCAGAAGGATCTCTACGAGGTCGGTGAAATCCCGCCCCTCGGCTACGTGCCTCCGAAGATGTATGCTTGGACCATTCGGCGGGAAAGGCACGGCGAACCCAAGGACAGTTTCAAGATAGAGGTCGTCGAGACACCGAAGATCGACTCGGACGAGGTCCTGATCTTCGTGATGGCGGCTGGCGTCAACTACAACGGTATCTGGGCCGGGCTCGGCCTGCCGATCTCGCCTTTCGACGTGCACAAGGCCGAATATCACATCGCCGGCTCCGATGCCTCGGGCATTGTCTGGGCGGTCGGCGACAAGGTCAAACGCTGGAAGGTCGGCGACGAGGTCGTCGTCCACTGCAACCAGGACGACGGCGATGACGAGGAATGCAACGGCGGCGACCCGATGTTCTCGCCGTCACAGCGGATCTGGGGTTACGAGACTCCCGACGGTTCCTTCGCACAGTTCGCGCGCGTCCAGTCGCGTCAGCTCATGCGCCGCCCGCAGCACCTTACCTGGGAGGAGAGCGCCTGCTACATGCTGACGCTCGCCACCGCCTACCGGATGCTGTTCGGCCACAAGCCGCACGAACTGAAGCCCGGAGAAAACGTGCTGGTCTGGGGTGCAACCGGCGGCCTCGGTGTTTACGCGGTCCAGCTTGCCAATACCGCCGGCGCCAACGCGATCGCGGTGATCTCCGACGAGAGCAAGCGCGACTACATCCTCGGCCTTGGCGCAAAGGGGGTGATCAACCGCAAGGATTTCAGCTGCTGGGGCCAGATGCCCAAGGTGAACACGCCCGAATACAATGCCTGGCTCAAGGAGGCGCGACGTTTCGGCAAGGCGATCTGGGACATCACCGGCAAGGGCGTGAATGTCGATATCGTGTTCGAACATCCGGGCGAGGCGACCTTCCCGGTCTCCGTGCTCATGGTCAAGCGCGGCGGAATGGTCGTCATCTGCGCCGGGACCAGCGGCTTCAACCTGACCATGGATGCGCGCTATCTCTGGATGCATCAGAAGCGGGTCCAGGGCAGCCATTTCGCCCATCTCAAACAGGCGAGCGCGGCGAACCAGCTGATGCTCGAGCGGCGCCTCGACCCCTGCATGTCCGAGGTCTTCCCCTGGGCGGAAATACCCGACGCGCACATGAAGATGTTCCGCAACGAGCACAAGCCGGGAAACATGGCGGTGCTGGTGAGCGTTCCTCAGGCGGGTCTGAGAACGTTCGCCGATGCGATCGAAGCGAGTCGAACAGTCTGTTAACCTTCCCGGTCTAGCCTCCGAGCCGCTCCGGATACCGGAGCGGCTGCCCTTTTGCCTTGTCCTTGCCGGTTCCTGAGAAATCAACGGCTTGGGCTTTCCCTTCCCCACCAGATCTGTGGTATCGTATTTGGCGAGTTCTGTGGCGGTGCCGGGCATGATATCAGATGTTCGTGAGGCACTCCGCCGTAGAGGAACCGCATCATGAATGCTTCCTGGGTGATTGATATCCTGAAAGATATCAGGCAGTTTTCCGAGAAGAAGGGCATGCTGGAACTGGCCGAGCATCTCGATGACGCCATCTTCGTGGCGGTACGGGAAATCGGGGAGCGATTGGAAAGCACAGGAAGCGGCGACCTTGGCAGGGGAAAGGCTCGAAACGGTCCTGGACCGGTTGCAGACCACGAAATCCATTGAGGAGCTTCGGGCCTGGGTCCATGAGCTGCGGGACGCGCTCGGCGTTGCCCATGTCTTCTACCATACGGCCAATCTGAAAGGCGAACAGGTCGGGATCTTCACCTACGACATCGCGTGGATCCGCCGGTATGTCGTGAACAACTACAGCCAGTACGATCCTGTCGTGCTCGGAGCTGCCCGGCGCTTCACGCCGATGGACTGGAAATCGCTGGACTGGTCCACTCCGCAGGCGCGGCGCATCATGCGCGAAGCGCGGGCGGCGGGGGTTGGCAACCAGGGCTGGTCGGTGCCGATCTGGGGACCGGGAGGGCAGCTCGCCCTGTTCGTGGTCAACGACGAGGCAGACGACGATCGCTGGGCAGCCTTCACACGGGCGCGGGCGAAAGATCTCCTCGTCATAGGCCATCTTGTTCACCAGCATGCCACCCGTATCGTCAACCAGGACACGGATGTCGTTGCGGCGGAACTGTCGCCGCGTGAGAAGCAGGCGCTCATGCAGCTGAGCCAGGGTCAGGCCCGCGCGGAGGTCGCGGCGACCCTCCAGATTTCGGAGAACACGCTCCGCGCCTATATAGATTCGGCCCGGCACAAGCTCGGGGCGATGAACGTGACCCACGCCGTCGCGATCGCGCTTGCCCGCGGCATCATCGTGCCGCACGGGGAGTTGCCGAAATACTAGAGCACCGCACGGTCGGACTTGATTAACGTCGATCAGTGAAAAATGGCCTCCGCGCGCTGCTGGAGGTCAGGATGATCCGTTTTGTCTATGCTGATGAACTCGAGCGATTTCCCCTTCTGGCTGACACCATGTTCAGGGATCGTGCGGAGCAGTTCAGGACTCGCCTTGGCTGGGGCGTGACGGTCGACGGGAAGGGCCGGGAGCGGGATCAGTACGATGTGCTCAACCCGCTCTACGTCATCTGGGAGCAGGCGGATGGCACACATGGCGGTTCGCTCCGATTGATGCCGACGACCGGGCGGACGATGGCGGGTGAGCATTTCCTCCACCTCACGCACGGAGTGCGCATCTGCAGCCCGCTGGTCTGGGAATGCACTCGCTTCTGCCTCTCTCCCGGCGCGTCCTCGAGGATCGCTGCGGCGCTGCTGGCCGCCGGGATCGAGCTCGGTCTGCGCTTCGGCCTCGAACAGGCGATCGGGGTGATCTACACGCGGACCCTCGGCATCTATCGCCGCATAGGTCACGCCCCGGACGTGATCGGCACCGATGGCGGCGGGCGGGACAGCATCAGCATCTGTGTCTGGAACCTGTCGGAGGAAGCCCGGGATCGGATCTGCGCCCGCTCCGGATTGTCGTCGGCCAGCATCGAACGCTGGTTCGACGACAGCTTTCGCGGCCCGGGCCGCGGCAGCGGGAATGCTGCCGGATCGCTCGTGATCGCCGCGTGACAGGGCGGCTGGCCGCCGCTCCGTCGACGGGCTAAGCATCGGCCAGCATCAGACCGGGAGTAGGTGAGCTGAGCGGAACAGGAGGCAGTGAGGACCAGCGCCGTGCGATGCGCCGGATTCAGGCTGCCCTCCGTCCCCACGGGGTGGAACTCGGTGAGTCCAGCCGTCCGGACCCCTCCCGGCAACGAACGACCCTGGCAGTGCTTGGCCGGGCCGGAACAGGCAAGACACGGCTTCTGGTTGATGTGGTGCGTGCGCTCGAAGCAGCAGACGTGGCCCCGCTTGTTCCCGAGGACGAGCGACGCCCCGGTGATCGGCGCAGTGTTGCCATCCTGGCCCCGACCAACAAGGCGGCCTTCGTGCTCAGGACCCGCGGTGTACCGGCGACCACCGTCCATCGGGTTCTCTACACGCCCCTTTATCACCCGGATTACGAGCGACTGGCAGATTGGCTCGCAGGAAAGTCCGAACGTCCGGTCCTCGAGGGGATCGGAGATGCGGCGCTCGACCGGGCGGCCGCTTCCTTTGCGGTGCACAAGTCGCTTCCCGGTGCCTTGGCGAGTGCCGGGTTGCGCGGCTCGGACTTCATCAAGGGATGGAAACGGCGGGAAGCACCACTCGACATCGGTCTCGTGGATGAGGCATCGATGCTCGATGCGCAGATGCTCGCCGATCTTGAGGAACTCTTCGGCTTTCTTCTGCTTTTCGGCGATCCGGCGCAGCTGCCGCCTCCGATGGCTCAGGGTGGGATGGTCTTTGCCTCCCTGCCGGAGGAGAA
>JAJUJF010000104.1 GCA_029265455.1 Paracoccaceae bacterium
CAGGAAGCGGTGCTATTCCTCGGCTTAAAGAAGAATCAACGATTCAACTTTAAGACGAGTTTTCGGAAAATCTGCACAAGGCGGACAGCGGTGCCGGCACCTTTCTCCTCCATGGCCTCCTCCGACAGCTCCTCCCGCGCCGGCGGCGCAGCCGCGCCCCGGCAGCAGCCGCTCGCCGCGGGCGCCATCCCCGGCTGGCTGCCCGAACCGGCCCGCGCCTACCTCGCCCATACCGTCGGCGGCCTCGGCATCCGCGCCATCGCCCGTGCCCGGGGATGTCATGCCTCGACCATCCTCCGCCAGGTGCGCCGGCTCGAGGGCCGGCGCGACGACCCGCTGGTCGACGAGGCGCTCGAGACATTGGGCCGCGCCCTCGCCGCCCGCGCCACCGCCCACCCCGACAGTTTCGACTTCACGGAGGTGACTGCCCCCATGCCAACCCAGACCCAGACGACTGCCGCCAGACGCCACGAAACCACCCACGCGGAAGCCGGTGAAAGCCGGAAGAAGGAGTGGGTGCCCGACGCGAGGATCGAACGGGAAGCGCGACGGATTCTTCGCCGGCTATGCGAGAAGGGAGCCTTCCTTGCCGTCGCGCCGAACATGGAGAAGGCGGTCGTCCTGCGGGAAGTGGTTCCGGGAAAGCAGAACCGCATCGCGGTGGTGGACCGCGACGTGGCGCATGCCTTCGCCCTCCAGGAGTGGATCGCCTGTGAACGCGCCGGCAAGATCGCGGTTTACGTGATCACCCCTGTTGGCCGTGCCACGCTGAAGCGGCTCCTGACCGAGGAGCGGCTCGCCCGTGCGCAGAAGGCGGGATTTGCGGAGAACGTCACGCCCTTCGGCGAGCAGCACCGGCTCTATGCCGAGCGCACGGTGATGGCGGAGGATGGTTCAGGCGAGAGACGGCTGCGGTTCAACCTTGCAGAATCGCCGCTTTCCGTTCTCGGCCGCAAGCGTGACCCGAATGGTGTCCCCTATCTCACACCGGATCTGATCGAGGCAGGCGAGCGGTTGCGCGAGGATTTCGAACTGGCGCAGATGGGACCGCGGACGACGCAGAACTGGGAGCGGTTCCTGACGCCGACGGATGCCGCCACGACGGCGCCGCGCGGCCCCGCCTCCGGGCCGCCGGATGCGCGGATGCGGGTGGCGAAGGCGCTCGAGGCGCTGGGGCCGGGACTTTCCGACATCGCCTTCCGGGTCTGCTGCTTCCTCGAGGGCCTGGAGACGGCAGAGAAGCGCCTCGGCTGGTCGGCACGGTCGGGCAAGGTGGTGCTGAAGATCGCGCTCGAACGGCTTGCCCGGCACTACGGGATTTCGATGGCCCGCCTTCCGGAGGACCATGCCGGCTGAAGCCTCAGCCGGCTGCGGCAATGATCGGCGCGAAATCCGCCGCCGCAAGCGATGCGCCCCCTACCAGCGCGCCATCGACATCGGCGAGCGCAAAGATCTCGGCAGCATTCCCGGGCTTGACCGAACCGCCGTAGAGAAGCCGGATCCCCTCGGCGGCATCCTTGCCGAAACGTTCGGCCAGCGTCCTGCGGATGAAGCCATGCACCTCGACGATCTGGTCGGATGTCGGCGTGCGGCCGGTGCCGATTGCCCAGACCGGTTCATAGGCGACGACCAGCCGGGCAGGCGTGGCGCCGTCCGGAACCGAGCCTGCAAGCTGTGTGCCGATCACTTCGAGCGTACGGCCCGCGTCCCGCTCGGCTTCCGTCTCGCCAATGCAGACGATGGCGAGAAGACCGGCACGCCAGGCGGCGAGGGCCTTGGCCGCGACAAGCGCATCGGTCTCCCCGTGATCCGTCCGTCGCTCGGAATGGCCGACGATCACGGCGACTGCCCCGGCATCGCGCAGCATCTCGGCGGAGATATCGCCCGTATGCGCGCCTTGCGCCTCGGTATGGCAATCCTGGCCGCCGAGGGGAATGCCGCGGCCCGACAGTCCGGCGATCAGGGTGAAGGGAGGACAGATCAGGACATCGCAGTCGCGAGAAAGCGCCGCGATCTCGTCGACCATCGCCGCCGACGCCATCGAGCCATTCATCTTCCAGTTTCCCGCCACGAGCCTGCGTCGCATCTCCTGCCTCCTGTCAGCTGTCAGGAAGGGAGTAGCAGAGCCATGGAGAGGCCGGAAGCCCTGCGGAAAAGCGGGATCAGGGGTCGGCGAACCTGATCGACTCGCCGCAGCCGCAGGCGTCGACCACGTTGGGATTGCGGAAGCGGAAGCCCGACTCGAGCAGACTGGTCTCGTAGTCGATCTCGGTGCCGAACAGGAACATCTGCGCAGTGGGCGCGATCAGGATGCGGGCGCCGTTCTGCTCGACCACCGCATCATGGGGGTCGATGGAATCGACATATTCCATCGTGTATTCCATGCCGGCGCAGCCTCCCTTCTTGAGGCCGATGCGCAATCCCTGCTTGTTGCCCTGTTCCATCAGCCGCCGGATCTGGGCCTCGGCGGCGGGGGTGATGCTGACGGGTGGCGTACCTGGAATGGAAAACATCGAGCGATCCTGTTGTCTCCCCCGAGACCTAGTGGCGGGAGCGTGACCCGGCAAGCCCCGGGAGATGCAGCCCTACATGAAGCCGAGCTCGAGCCGCGCCTCGTCCGACATCATGTCCATTCCCCACTGGGGTTCCCAGACAAGGTCGACATCGACATTGCGCACCCCCGGGACCGCGAGGACCGCGTCGGCGACCCAGCCCGGCATCTCGCCGGCGACGGGACAGCCGGGAGCCGTCAGCGTCATGATGATGTGCACGTCGCTCTCCTCGGAAATCTCGATCGTGTAGATGAGCCCGAGGTCGAAGATGTTGACCGGGATCTCGGGGTCGTAGACGGACCGGCAGGCCTCCACGATGGGATCGTAAAGGGCATGGTCGGTCGTCGAGGGTCGGATCAGCGGCTCGCCTTCGAGCGGCGTTTCGTGCTCTGCGGCCATCGCGGACCTCCTTCAGCATTACCGACGAAAGATATACGTGGGGGCCCGCGATGCAAGCCGAGGTGCCCATGACCGAGCCGTTCCGTTTCGATATCACCGCCCGCGACGGGAAAGCGCGGACCGGGGTCATCACCACCCCGCGCGGCGAGATCCGCACGCCCGCCTTCATGCCGGTGGGAACGGCGGGGACCGTGAAGGCGATGATGCCCGAGAGTGTCCGGGCGACGGGGGCCGACATCATCCTCGGCAATACCTACCACCTGATGCTTCGGCCCGGCGCCGAGCGGGTGGCGAGGCTCGGCGGGCTACATCGCTTCATCAACTGGGAGCGGCCGATCCTCACCGATTCCGGCGGATTCCAGGTGATGAGCCTCACCGATCTGAGGAAGCTCACCGAGGAAGGCGTCACCTTCCGCTCGCATCTCGACGGCTCCCGCCATCACCTCTCGCCGGAGCGGTCGATGGAGATCCAGCGGCTGCTCGGATCGGACATCGTCATGGCCTTCGACGAATGCACGCCCTTCCCGGCAACGAGGGAGGAGGCGGCAAGGTCGATGCGGCTCTCGATGCGCTGGGCCCGGCGGTCGCGCGAAGCCTTCGGGGACCGGCCGGGACACGCGCTCTTCGGGATCCAGCAGGGTTCGGTCCACGAGGATCTGCGGGCGGAGAGCGCGGCGGCGCTGCGGGAAATCGGGTTCGACGGCTACGCGATCGGCGGGCTTGCGGTGGGCGAGGGGCAGGAGGCGATGTTCGGCGTCCTCGACTACGCGCCGGGCCAGCTCCCTGACGACCGGCCGCGCTACCTGATGGGGGTGGGCAAGCCTGACGATATCGTCGGCGCGGTCGAGCGGGGCATCGACATGTTCGACTGCGTGCTGCCGACCCGGTCGGGGCGGACGGGGCAGGCCTTCACCCGGATGGGGGCGATCGCGATCAAGAACGCCCGGCACGCCGAGGATCCGCGCCCCCTTGACCCCGAATGCGCCTGCCCGGCGTGCACGCGGTTCTCCCGCGCCTATCTCCACCATGTCCACCGCGCGGGCGAGATCATCGGCGCGATGCTGCTCACGTGGCACAATCTCCAGTACTATCAGGATCTGATGGCGGGGCTGAGGGAAGCAATCGCCGAAGGCGGGCTCGCTGCCTTCGCCGCGGCCTTCCACGCCCGCCGGGAGGAGGGGGACCTCGAGCCGGTCTGAACCGTGGGCGCAGGAGCGCCCACGCGTGAAAACCAGATCAAGTCATTGATAACAAAAGAGATCGAAAGACTAATCGAAGGTTAACTACTCTGCGGAAGGTCGGGACCGGCCCCCGCCGGCACCCTTCGGGGCGGCGGTCTGCCCGACGAGTGCGGGGCCGTGCCCCGCCGAGGAGGGCAGGGCCGGAACGGGCAGGAACAAGGCCGTCGCGGAGGATCACAGCAGTATCCCGATCCGGTCGCGGAGCGCGCTGGCCGCCCGCGCGGCCTGCTCTCGGCTGCGGGACCAGTCATCCCTTGCCCTGCCGAGATAGGCGTCCCGGGCGTGACCGACCACGGTGGCGGCATCCGCGCTCAATCGTGTCTGCGCCCATGCTGCCGCCACGTCCTTCGGCACGATCTCCCCCGTTGCCAGCGTGCGCCACATCCTCGCGAGGGTCAGGAGGACATTCCGCTCGTCGCCGTGAAGACCTGCAAGCAGCTGCGGGAGCAGGCTGGCCATCGCCCGGCGCAGCTCATCGTCCCCGATCTCCGGCAGCAGATCGCGGGGTTCGCTCCCCATCAGGACCTTCGCGTTCTGGCGGGCCTCGGCCAGGACGATGCTCAGTTCGGGATCGGAACCCGGTTCCGGGATGATGCCGGCCTCGCATCCATCCCGCAGCCATTCGCCGTAGACGAACTCGCTGCATCGCGGGAAGGCCGAAGGATGAAGGGCGGCGTCATGGACGACGATGAGCTCGATCGGGCGCATCCGGTCGCTGCTCCCGGGGCGGCCCGAGAGCCTCATCAGCTCCTGCATCAGCCGTCCGCGGATGCGGGGCGTCGTCTCCCGGTCGATGACCGCGAGCAGGTCCACGTCGCTGTCCGGGCGAAGTCCGCCCGCCACCGCTGAGCCGTGCAGCCACACCGCCACGAGCGCATCACCGAGAACGCGACGCGAAAGCTCCAGCGCTTTCACCGCCTCTTCCGGGAGCGGCGCGTCATCCAGGTTCATGTCATTCCTCCAGCGCCCTTCATGGAGACAGATCGCGAGCGGCGCCTCAGCCGGGCCAGGATGCAGCGGGTGGCGGAGGCTGCCGGGCCGGGCAGGGCATGGACGGAACCGCCACTGCGCGACCGGTCGGACCGGAACCGGCTGCAAGCGCCGGTGGCGGAGTGCGGCCAATCTTCATCATGCCGAAACCGGAGTGG
Source organism: Paracoccaceae bacterium (assembly GCA_029265455.1). Classification (GTDB taxonomy): domain Bacteria; phylum Pseudomonadota; class Alphaproteobacteria; order Rhodobacterales; family Rhodobacteraceae; genus Amaricoccus. The sequence continues at coordinate 5,341 of JAJUJF010000104.1, forward strand.
TTGTCCGAGGGTTGAAAGGCTTCCGGGGGCGGGCCAAATAGGCGACAACATCCGAAAGGGGGTGGGTTGCCGCCTGTTTGGGGCTTCCGTGCCCTGCCACACAAGGACAGTTTTCATGACATTGAGTGCGAGCTATCCCGTCCTTCCGCTCCGCGACATCGTGGTCTTCCCCCACATGATCGTACCGCTCTTCGTCGGCCGCGAGAAATCCGTGCGCGCGCTCGAGGCGGTGATGCGCGAGGACAAGCAGATCCTGCTCGCGAGTCAGAAGGACGCTTCCGAGGACGAGCCGCATGTCGAGGGCATCTACCGCGCGGGCGTGCTCGCGACCGTTCTCCAGCTCCTGAAACTCCCCGACGGCACGGTGAAGGTGCTGGTCGAGGGCAAGATGCGGGTGCGCATCACCGAATTCCTCGATAATTCCGAGTATTTCGAGGCAAGGGCGGAAGAGGTCGTCGAGACTGCGAATGACCAGGCCACGGTGGCGGCGCTGGTGCGCACCGTCGCCAGCGAATTCGGCCGTTACGCCAAGCTCAACCGCAACATCCCCGAGGAGGCGGTCTCGGCCATCTCCGACTCGATGGAGCCCGGCAAGCTCGCCGATACCGTTGCCGGCCATCTCGGCTCCAAGCTCGAGGAGAAGCAGAACCTCCTCGAGATCGCCGATGTCGGCGAGCGGCTCGAGGCGATCTACGGCCTGATGCAGAGCGAGATGAGCGTCCTGCAGGTCGAGAAGAAGATTCGCTCGCGCGTCAAGTCGCAGATGGAGCGGACCCAGCGCGAATACTACCTCAACGAGCAGATGAAGGCGATCCAGCGCGAGCTCGGCGAAGGGGAGAACGGCCAGGACGAGGTCGCCGAACTCGAGGAACGGATCGAGAAGACCAAACTCTCGAAGGAGGCCCGTGACAAGGCGCTCGCCGAGCTCAAGAAGCTGAAGTCGATGTCGCCGATGTCGGCCGAGGCCACGGTCGTGCGCAACTATCTCGACTGGATGCTGTCGATCCCGTGGGGGAAGAAGTCGAAGGTCAAGAAGGACCTCGCCCATGCCCAGGCGGTGCTTGACGCCGACCACTACGGGCTCGAGCGGGTGAAGGAGCGGATCATCGAGTTCCTCGCCGTCCAGAGCCGCAGCCAGAAGCTCAAGGGGCCGATCCTGTGCTTCGTCGGGCCTCCGGGTGTCGGCAAGACCTCGCTCGGCAAGTCGATCGCCAGGGCGACGGGGCGCGAGTTCATCCGCATCTCGCTCGGTGGTGTCCGGGACGAGGCGGAGATCCGCGGCCACCGGCGGACCTACATCGGCTCGATGCCCGGCAAGATCATCCAGTCGATGAAGAAGGCGAAGACCACCAACCCGCTCATCCTGCTCGACGAGATCGACAAGATGGGCCAGGACTTCCGCGGCGATCCGGCGAGCGCGATGCTCGAGGTCCTCGACCCCGAGCAGAACGCCACCTTCGCGGACCATTACCTCGAGGTGGAATACGACCTCTCGAACGTGATGTTCATCACGACCGCGAACAGCTACAACATGCCGCGGCCGCTCCTCGACCGGATGGAGGTGATCACCATCTCCGGCTACACCGAGGACGAGAAGGTCGAGATCGCCAAGCAGCATCTGGTCGGCAAGCAGGAGAAGGGTCACGGCCTCAAGGCAGGCGAGTTCGAGATCACCGACGAGGCGCTGCGTGACATCGTCCGCTACTACACGCGGGAAGCGGGCGTGCGGAACCTCGAGCGCGAGATCGCCAAGCTCTGCCGCAAGGCGGTGACCGAGATCGTCAAGGGCAAGGCCGAGAAGGTCGTGGTAACGCCCGAGAATCTCGAGGAGTTCCTCGGCGTGCGCCGGTTCAAGTTCGGCCTCGCGGAGCGTACCGATCAGGTGGGCGTCGCCACCGGCCTCGCCTGGACCGAGGTGGGCGGCGATCTCCTGTCGATCGAGGCGCTGAAGCTCCCCGGCAAGGGGCGGATGAAGACGACCGGCAAGCTCGGCGACGTGATGAAGGAGTCGATCGACGCGGCCTCGTCCTACGTGCGGTCGAAGGCGCCCGATCTCGGCCTGAGGCCGCCGCTGTTCGAGACGGTGGACATCCATGTCCACGTGCCGGAGGGCGCGACCCCGAAGGACGGGCCGTCCGCAGGCATCGCGATGGTGACCTCGATCGTCTCGGTCCTGACCGGGATTCCGGTCCGGCGCGACGTGGCGATGACCGGCGAGGTGACGCTGCGCGGCAACGTGTTGGCGATCGGCGGATTGAAGGAGAAGCTCCTCGCGGCGCTGCGGGGCGGGATCACCAAGGTCCTGATCCCGGAGGAAAACGTGAAGGATCTCAGGGATATCCCGGACAACGTGAAGAACGGACTTGAGCTGATCCCGGTCTCGAACGTGAGCGACGTGCTCAAGGTCGCGCTGGTACGCCAGCCCGAGCCCATCGAGTGGGACGAGGCCGCAGAAGCCGCGTCACGTGCTGCCGCTGCCCGCGAGGCCAAGGAGCACCAGGGGCCGTCCGTACCCCACTGAGGCCGGGCTCCCCCATGGGAGCCCGCGCACCCGACCAGGGCCGTCCTCCGGGACAAGGCCGCAGGCCCCGCCGGTTCCGCAATCGGCGGGGTTTTTGCGTTCAGGACGATCAGGCGCCGGCAGCCGGGTTCGGGCGGCACGGGGTGCAGGCACCCCTGCCTGCGCCGGCGCGAGGTGCGGGCTTCCGCATGGTGGAGAGGCGGGCGGACGACTGCTCCCCGGCCGCCTTGTCGGGGCCGGGGAGCAGCGCGAACCTCGGCCATCGGCGGATCAGCGCGGGGCTTCCGCCGACTGCAGGAGCGGCGTGATCCGGCGCAGTTCGACGCGGCGGTTCTCACGCGAGGGGCCGAGGGTGCGGATCTTGAGATCCTGCTCGCCGAAACCCTGCACGACGAGATTTTCCGGTGGCACGTCGTAATACTGGGTGAGCAGGGTCGCCACGGTCTCGGCGCGGCGATCGGAGAGGGTGAGGTTGAAGATGTCGCTGCCGACCGCGTCGGTATGGCCCTCGACGAGGAAGACCTCGGTCGGGTTCTCGGCGATCGCCTGTGCCAGCGTCTCTCCCATCGCGTCGAGCGCCCGGATCTGGTCGGCGCCGAGATCGGCGCTGCCGGTCTCGAAGGTCACCGCGTCGAGGTCGAGGCTCGGCATCAGCCAGCGAATGCGGTCGTATTCGAGGATCTGGGCGAGGCTGTAGCCGCGGTCGAGTTCGGCCACGGGCTCCGCCGCGAGCGCGCGACGCAACTCCTCGGGCGAGGAGCGGCTGAGTGAGTAGCTGCGCTGCTCCTCGCGCCGGACCTCGGGGAGTTCGCTGACAGTGACGGGCGCGTACCGGGTCTCGGTGGCGTCGAAGAGAACCCATTCCTGACCGTCGGGCATCACCCGGATCCGGCGCACGAGCGCGCCCGATGCGTCGCGCCAGGTGAGAACCTGGCTCCCGTCCGGGCGATTGACGGTGATGCGGGTGAAGCCGCCGGTTTCCTCGATCCGGGGCTCGCCGCCGAAGGCGAGGAGGCGGTCGGTCTCGTCGTGGCGGACAATCAGCCGGTCGTCCTGTTCGAGGATGACGCGGTCGCCCTGCTGGCCGATGAGCCGGGCGCCGATCTCGGGGAGGATTGCGCCCGCGAGAAGCCCGGCCGCAGCCGAGCCGAGGATATTCGTGCGGTCGCTCGCTTCCTCCTCGCGCTGGGCCTCGGATTTCGCTTCCTCCGCGGCGAGGGCCTCGGCGACGGCGGCCTCGATCGATCGCTGCTGGGCCTCCTGAAGTTCTTCCTCAGCGAGGAGGTCCGCCTCGGTCGCGGCTTCCTCGGTCGCGGCTTCCTCGGTCACGGCTTCCTCGGTCGTGGCTTCCTCGGTCATGGCTTCTCCGCCCCCGGTCGTGGCGGGTTCCTCCGTGACCGGGGCTTCTGACTCCGCATCGCTTTCCGTTCCGGTCTCTGCGCCGGTCCCGGCCGGAGCGGCCTCCTCCGCGGGCGCCGCTTCCGGTGTATCCGGGGCCTCGGTTCCGGCAGCCTCCCCGGGTACCGCGTCAGGCTCCGGTTCGGCCTCCGGGGCAGGGGGCCGGACCTCGCCGGGCTCTGCGGGCGTGCCGGAGGACGGGAGCTCTTCCGCCGTCGGCTCGGGTGTCCCGGTGGTGGGGGCGGCATCACCCGGTTCCGCGGCCGGTGCCTGCCCGTCTTCGGTGGCATCGTCCTGCGGTTCGACCGCCTCCGCGGCGGGTTCTTCCGGCATGACGGCGGTGCCTTCGGATGTATCGCCCGGCGGGATCGCGTCTTCCGGAGCGGGTGCGGCCGGGGGTGGATCATCCGTGGGGATCGTCTCGACGGGAGCAGGTGGTACCTCGGGCTCGGCAAGGTCAGGGCTGCCGCTCGCCTCCGGATCCGTCAGGTCGGGGGGTCGGGGCTCGACCGGGCCCGGGGCCTCCACGGGAGCCATCGGCGCCGCAGCGGGGGCGGCGCCGGAGTCGGGCGTATCCGCCGTTGGCGGCGCCGCTGCTTCCGGTTCGGTTCCGACCTCTGCCGGCGGCACGGCCGGATCAGGTCCGGTCGGGGCTTCGGCCTCCGGCGCGGGTTCGGTGACCTCATCGGATGGTCCGGGTCCGGCTGGTTCGGAGGCCGCCGGCTCGGTCGAGGGATCGGTCTCCGGAGCGGGTTCGGGCGCCGCCTCCGCCCCGGCGGGCGGCTCCGTGTCTTCCGCAGCCGGTTCGTCGGCCGGGCTGGTTGCCTCCAGTGCGGCGCGGCAGGCGGCGAGCGCATCGCCCTCGAGCCCTCCGCAATCCGCCTCCACCTGTGCCGCGACCGGCATGGTCGTGAGACCGAGCACGAGCGATAGCGCCGCTCCGCTCCGCAGGATCGACCGGGTCCCCGTCATGATGCGCAACTCCGCCTACTTTCAACGAACGCGGGACAACGCGCAGGCAGGCGGAGGTGTTCCTGTGGATGCCGGGAGCCGCTCACGCGGATGCGGCAGC
>JAJUJF010000130.1 GCA_029265455.1 Paracoccaceae bacterium
CGATCTCGTCATGGACGAGCGTCGCCCCTTCCGCGACCGCCGCCTTCATGTCGAGGACCGCCGGCAGTTCCTCGATCTCCGGGACGATCGCCTCGACCGCGTCGCGCGCCTGCGCCAGGGTCTCGGCCACCACCGCGGCAATCGGATCGCCGACATGGCGCACCTTGCCATGGGCAAGCACCGGATGTTTCGGCTCGAGCATCGGCTGGCCATGGCGATCCGTCACCTGCCAGCCGGTGGGAATGCCGCCGATGTCCTTGAAATCCTCGCCGGTGAAGACGCCGAGCACCCCCGGCATCGCCTCCGCCTCGCTGGTGTCGACCGAGATGAGCCTCCCGTGCGCCACGTCCGAACGCAGGAAGGCGACATAGGCCTGACCCGGCCGGTTGAAATCGTCGGTGTAACGGCCCTTTCCGGTCAGGAACCGCACGTCCTCGCGGCGCTTCATGCTCGCGCCGATGCCCGTGTCCTTAGGCATGTTTCTCCCCCCGCGCCCTTATTCCGCCGCAACCCGCGTCGATCCCAGCTCGGCCGCGGCCGCCTGGATCGCCCGGACGATGTTGTGATAACCCGTGCAGCGGCAGAGATTGCCCTCGAGATACTCGCGGATCTCCTTCTCGCTCGGGTTCGGGTTGTCCTTGAGCAGCGCCGCCGCGCTCATCACCATCCCCGGCGTGCAGTAGCCGCACTGGAGGCCGTGATGATCCTGGAACGCCTGCTGGATCACGCCGAGCGATCCGTCGGGATTGGCCATCCCCTCGATCGTGCGCACCTCCGCCCCTTCGCAGTCGAGCGCGAAGACCGAGCAGGCCTTCACCGCCTCGCCATCGAGATGCACCGTGCAGGCGCCGCATTGCGACGTGTCGCAGCCGACATGCGTGCCGGTAAGGCCGAGCCTGTCGCGCAGGAGCTCGACCAGGAGCGTGCGCCCCTCGACCTCGCGCGAGACCTGCTTGCCGTTGACCACGAGCGATACGACCGTCATGCAATCCTCCCTCGGATGCCGCGATGGCATCCATCAAGCTGGGGCCCGTCCGGGCCCTTGGCGGGAAGATACTGGAAGGGATCGCAGTTTCCGCCAAGCCCTTTTTCGGTCGCTCCGACCTTTGTTGCGCTGCCTGCACGGCCCGTGGCGAACGTTCCTTCCCTGCCGTGCGTTGGTTCGGTGCAGGATCAGGAGGTGCAAGGATGTTCCTCTTCTTCTCGAACCGCGTGGGCTGCCTCGGCTCGCTGGCGATCTCGGCGATCGTGACCCTCGTGCTGCTCGCGCTCCTCGGGGTGATCTGAGCCGCTCATGCCGGCGCCGGCCGGCTGATCCGCCCCCCCGAGACCGGGATCCGGCAGCCGGTTGTCGCGGGCGACGAGGTCGGCAGCCCGCGCAGGACCCGGACCGCGAGGAAGGCGAAGGCCTGCGCCTCCAGCATGTCACCGTCGAGCCCGACCGCCTCCACCGGGTCGACCGGCAGGTTGCTGTGCTCGGCGAGAAGGCGCATCAGGGTCCGGTTGTGACGCCCGCCGCCGCAGACGAGCCAGCGTTCGGGGGGTTCGGGGAAATGCCGCGCCCCCGCAACGACGCAGGCCGCGGTGAGAGAAGCGAGCGTCGCCGCTCCGTCCTCGGTCGAGAGCGGCGCCATCGCCTCGAGTGCCCGATGGAAATCGAGCCGGTCGAGCGACTTGGGCGGCTTCCGGTCGAGATGGGGATGGGACAGGAGGGCCGCGAGCACCTTCTCGTCAATCCTTCCCGCAGCCGCCACCGCACCGCCCTCGTCCCGCGTCCGCCCGAGCCGCGCCATCATGAAGTCATCGAGAAGCGCATTGCCGGGACCGGTATCGAAGGCGACAAGCGCACCCGGCGCCTCGGGCGCATCGACACGCGGATCGACCCAGGTGACATTGGCAACGCCCCCGATGTTGAGGAAGGCGACCGGTCCCCGGGCACCGATCCGGCGGGCGCAGGCGAAATGGAAGAACGGCACCAGCGGCGCCCCCTCGCCTCCCGAAGCGACATCGGCCGAGCGGAAGTCCCAGACCACAGTCCGCCCCGTCTCCCTTGCAAGCAGATCGCCTCTTCCGACCTGATGCGTGCCCCGACCCGCCGGCTCATGGGCAAGTGTCTGGCCGTGGAAGCCGACGAGCTCCGCTTCCGCGAAGTCCCGCACCACCCCGGCATGGGCCTCCCGTACCGCCACCTCGGCCGCCTCCACCCCTTCCTCGCCCGGCCAGCGCCCGAGAGCCGCACGCAGGACGGCGCGCGCGCCCTCGTCATAGGGCCGGAACGCCGAGCGGCCGAACGCCGCGATCGTCTCGCCATCTGTCTCGACCATCGCCGCATCGACGCCATCGAGCGATGTCCCCGACATCAGCCCCAGCGCGCGGATCATCCCTGCCATCGCCCTTCCCTTCCGACCGCCTTCGGCTATAGAACGCCTCGCCGTCGACCGCCAAGGGAGCCCCGCGATGACCTACAAGCCGAAGAGCGATTTCCTCCAGGTCATGATCGCGCGCGGCTACATGCAGGACTGCTCGGATCTGGAGGGGCTCGACGAGGCGCTCCTCGCGGGCGCCCTCCCCGGCTACATCGGCTACGACGCCACCGCCCAGTCGCTCCATGTCGGGCATCTCCTGAACATCATGATGCTGCGCTGGTTCCAGAAGACCGGCGGCAAGCCGATCACGCTGATGGGCGGCGGCACCACCAAGATCGGCGATCCCTCCTTCCGCTCCGAGGAACGCCCGCTCCTCGACGACGCGCAGATCGCATCCAACGTCGCCTCCATGGGCCGCGTCTTCGCGAAATACCTCCGTTATGGCGATGGTCCGACCGACGCGATCATGCTCAACAACGCGGAGTGGCTCGACGGGCTCAACTACGTCGAGTTCCTGCGCGACATCGGCCGTCATTTCTCTGTCAACCGGATGCTCTCCTTCGAGAGCGTGAAGTCGCGCCTCGACCGCGAGCAGTCGCTGTCGTTCCTCGAATTCAACTACATGATCCTCCAGGCCTACGATTTCCTCGAGCTCTACCGCCGCTTCGGCTGCCGGTTGCAGATGGGCGGCTCGGACCAGTGGGGGAACATCGTCAACGGCATCGACCTCACCCGCCGCATCACCGGCGCGGAAGTGTTCGGCCTCACCACGCCGTTGCTCACCACCGCCGACGGCAGGAAGATGGGCAAATCCGCGGGCGGCGCGACCTGGCTCAACGCCGAGATGCTCTCGCCCTATGAGTTCTGGCAGTTCTGGCGCAATACGGCGGATGCGGATGTCGGCCGTTTCCTCAAGCTCTATACCGAACTCCCGGTCGAGGAATGCGAACGCCTCGGCGCGCTTGGTGGCTCGGAGGTGAACGCGGCCAAGATCGCCCTCGCGAATGCGGTGACGACGCTCTGCCATGGCGAGGAGGCGGCGCGTGCCGCCGAGGCGACGGCGCGCGAGGTCTTCGAGAAAGGCGGCGTCGGCGCCGATCTCCCGACCGTGGCGCTGGGCGCGGACGAGATCCCCGAGACCGGCATCCCCGTCGTGCAGCTTCTCGTCCGCTCGGGCCTTGCCGGCTCGGGCAAGGAAGCGCGGCGGCTGATCGCGGACGGCGGCGCCCGGCTCGATGACCGGCCGCTCACCGATCCCGGCCTCACCATCGGTCGCGACGCCCTCGCCGGCACGCTGAAACTCTCGGCGGGCAAGAAGCGCCACGCCCTCGTCAGGCTCGCGGACTAGCGCCCGCTCGCCCCTGCCCTGCTGAACCGGCAGTTGCAATCATCCGGATCCGGCGGGATAAGCGCGACCAAATCCGCTGGTGGAGCATCGATGCAGAACTATCTCGACTTCGAGAAACCGCTCTCCGAGATCGAGGGCAAGGCCGAGGAACTCCGGGCGCTGGCGCGCCGTAATTCGGAGATGGACGTCGACGAGGAGGCCGCCGCCCTCGACCGCAAGGCAGCGGCCATGCTGGCCGACCTCTACGGTTCGCTCGATCCGTGGCGGAAATGCCAGGTCGCCCGCCATCCGGACCGGCCGCATTGCCAGGACTACGTGAACGCCCTCTTCACCGAATGGACGCCGCTCGCGGGCGACCGCAATTTCGCGGACGACCTCGCGATCATGGGCGGGCTCGCGCGGTTCCGTGGTCGGCCTGTCGTCGTGCTCGGCCAGGAGAAGGGCAACGACACCCGCAGCCGGATCGAGCGCAACTTCGGCATGGCCCGGCCCGAAGGCTACCGCAAGGCGATCCGCCTCATGGATCTCGCCGACCGTTTCGGCCTTCCGGTCATCACCCTCGTCGACACCCCCGGCGCCTATCCCGGCAAGGGCGCCGAGGAACGCGGCCAGGCGGAGGCGATCGCCCGCTCGACGGAGAAATGCCTCGCGCTCGAAGTGCCGATCGTCTCGGTGGTGATCGGCGAGGGCGGATCGGGCGGCGCGGTGGCTCTCGCCACGGCCGACCGCATCGCCATGCTGGAACATTCCATCTACTCGGTGATCTCGCCGGAGGGCTGCGCCTCGATCCTCTGGAAGGATGCGGAGAAGATGCGCGAGGCGGCCGCGGCCCTGCGGCTGACCGCCCAGGATCTCCAGAAGCTCGGCGTGATCGACCGCATCATCCCGGAACCGGTCGGCGGCGCCCAGCGTCACCGCGCGACCGTCATCGAGTCGGTGGGTGACGCCATCGCCGAGATGCTCGACGAGGTCGGCGGCATCGCCGGGGCCGATCTCAGGACCGCGCGCCGGAACCGCTACCTCGCGATGGGCACGGCCACCCTCGCCGCCTGAACGCCCGCTCCCCGCCGAAGAACCGGCAGGAAGCCACGAGCGGGCGCAAGCCGCGGCCCGGGCGCGCCTTCATGGATGATCGTCAGGAACAACAAGGCGCGCCCGATCCCTCGGCCGCGCCGCGCGAGCCCCGCAGGGCCGAAGGGGGCGCGAGCCTCGCCCGCGCCCCGGCTTTTGCCGCTTACTCTGCCGCTTCCTGGTATTCCTCCATCGGCGGGCAGGTGCAGACGAGGTTCCGGTCGCCGTAGGCGTTGTCCACGCGGTTGACCGGCGTCCAGTACTTGTCGACCCGGAGCGAGCCCGGCGGGTAGCAGCCGACCTCGCGGCTGTAGGGCCGGTCCCACTCACCGACGAGATCCTCGACCGTGTGCGGCGCGTTCTTGAGCGGGTTGTTCTCCCGGTCCATCTCGCCGCTCTCGATCTTCCTCGCCTCGGCGGCGATCCCGAGCATCGCGGCGATGAACCGGTCAAGCTCCGCCTTGGGCTCGCTCTCCGTCGGCTCGACCATCAGCGTGCCGGAGACCGGCCAGCTCATCGTCGGTGCGTGGAAACCGCAGTCCATCAGGCGCTTGGCAACATCTTCCACCGTCACCCCCGCCGACTTGCTCAGCGGCCGGGTGTCGACGATGCATTCATGCGCCACATAGCCCGCCTTCGACTTGAAGAGGATCGGATAGGCATCCGAAAGCCGCCTGGCGATGTAGTTGGCGCTGAGGATCGCCACCTTGCTCGCCTGCGTCAGGCCCTCGCCGCCCATCATGAGGATGTAGCCCCAGGGGATCACCAGGAGCGACGCCGAGCTGTGGGCCGCCGAGGAGATCGGGCCCGTCGCACCTTCCTCGCCGTGCAGCGGATCGCTCGGCAGATAGGGAACGAGATGCTCCTTCACGCCGATCGGACCCATGCCGGGACCACCGCCCCCGTGCGGGATGCAGAAGGTCTTGTGGAGGTTGAGGTGGCTCACGTCCGACCCGATGTCGCCCGGTCGCGCGAGCCCGACCATGGCGTTCATGTTGGCGCCGTCGAGATAGACCTGCCCCCCGTGGGCGTGGGTGATCTTGCAGACCTCCCGCACGGTTTCCTCGAAGACACCGTGCGTCGAGGGATAGGTGATCATGCAGGCCGCGAGCCGGTCGGAATACTTCTCCGCCTTCGCCCGGAAGTCCTCGACGTCGATGTCGCCGTTCTCGGTCGAGTTGACCGGCACCACCGTCATGCCGACCATCTGCGCCGAGGCCGGGTTGGTCCCGTGCGCCGAGGTCGGGATGAGGCAGATGTCGCGCTGCGCGTCGCCCCGTGCCCGGTGATAGGCCCGGATCGTCAGCAGACCGGCGTATTCACCCTGCGCGCCCGAGTTGGGCTGCATGGTGAAGGCATCGTAGCCGGTGATCTCGCAGAGCTTCGCGGAGAGATCCTCGATCATCTCGCGGTAGCCCTCGGCCTGGTCGGCCGGCACGAACGGATGCAGCTCCGAGAATTCCGGCCAGGTCAGCGGCAGCATCGCCGTGGTCGGGTTGAGCTTCATCGTGCACGAGCCGAGCGGAATCATCGCCCGGTCGAGCGCGAGGTCCCGGTCCGAGAGCCGGCGGATGTAGCGGGTCATCTCCGCTTCCGCGCGGTTCATGTGGAAGATCGGATGCTCGAGATAGGTCGACGTCCGGATCAGCCCCGTCGGCAGGCGGTACTCGTGCTTGAGGTCGTCATCCTTCATGTCGCCGCCGAAGGCCCGCCACACGGCTTCCGTGTGCTCGCGGCGCACCCGCTCGTCGATGCTGATGCCGATCCGGTCGTTGCCGACCTTGCGCAGGTTGATCCCCTCGGCAACGGCCGCCTTCAGGATCTGCTCCTGCCGGTCGCCGACCCTGACGGTGACGGTGTCGAAGAAGGTCTTCGGCTCGACCTCGAAGCCGAGCTTCTCGAGACCCTTCACCAGCCGCACGGTCTTGCGGTGGATACGCTGGGCGATCGCCTTCAGCCCGTCGGGCCCGTGGAACACGGCATACATCGATGCCATGACCGCGAGCAGCGCCTGCGCGGTGCAGACGTTCGAGATCGCCTTCTCGCGCCGGATGTGCTGTTCGCGGGTCTGGAGCGCGAGCCGGTAGGCACGGTTGCCGCGCGCATCGACCGACACGCCGACAAGACGGCCCGGAAGGTATCGCTTGAGCTCGTCCTTCGTGGCGATATAGGCCGCGTGCGGGCCACCGAAGCCCATCGGGACGCCGAAGCGCTGGGTCGATCCCACCGCCACGTCCGCGCCCATCTCGCCCGGCGCCTTCAGCAGCAGGAGGGCCATCGGGTCGGCCGCGACACAGGCGCGGGCGCCAGCCTCGTGCAGCTTGCCGATCACCTCGGTGAAGTCGTGACAGTGGCCGTAGGTGCCGGGGTACTGGAAGATCGCGCCGAAGACTTCCTCGGGCTTGAGGTCGGCGAACGGGTCTCCGACGATCACCTTCCAGCCGAGCGGCTCGGCACGGGTCCGGATCACCGCGATGGTCTGCGGGTGGCAGTGGTGATCGACGAAGAACGCGGTCGCCTTCGACTTCGAGCCGCGCCGGCACAGGCCCATGGCCTCCGCCGCCGCCGTGCCCTCGTCGAGGAGCGAGGCATTGGCGATGTCGAGCGCGGTGAGGTCCGACACCATCGTCTGGAAGTTCAGCAGCGCCTCGAGACGGCCCTGGCTGATCTCCGGCTGGTAGGGCGTGTAGGCCGTGTACCAGGCC
>JAJUJF010000189.1 GCA_029265455.1 Paracoccaceae bacterium
AGGCACCATTCCACGGCGATGGATCCGGACCCGCCGCCGATGTCCCAGAGCGTCTCGCCCGGCCGTGGCCCCAGTGCTGACAGGGCGAGCGCACGCAGCGGCCGCCTGGTGATCTGGCCGTCCGTTTCGAAGAAGCCGTCCTCGATGCCCGAGGCGCAGGGCACCACCGCTCCGCTGCCTGCGATCTCGACGGCGACCGCGAGCGGATGCGCGAATTCCTCGTCGCCCAGCGCGTCCGCCCGAGCCTCACTGATCCGCTCGCGCGGGCCGCCAAGCGCCTCCATCACGAGCAGGCGGCTCTCCGGGAAGCCCTCCGTAGCGAGATAGTGCGCAAGTTCCCTCACCGCCGCGCCGTCGCGCAGGAGGAGGAGCGCCCGCAGGCCGGGCGCCAGGTGCCGCCGGAGCCGCGCGAGCGACGCGGCGTGGAGCCCGAGGCAGAGCGTCCGCTCGAGCGGCCAGCCGAGCCGGTTCGCCGCCAGGGAAAAACTGGACGGTCCCGGGAGCGCCCGCCATTCGCCGCGCCCCAGGGTCCGCGCGATGACCGTGCCGGCGCCGAACCAGAAGGGGTCGCCTGACGCCAGCACAACCACACGCCGCCCGCGCAGGCTCGCGAGGATCGGCAAGCCGTCTGCGAAGGGCACCGGCCACGCGATCCGCTCGGCCTCGAGATCGGGCAGCAGCGACAGATGGCGTTCAGGGCCCATCAGCACCTCGGCCTGCTCGAGCGCGCGGCGGCTTGCAGGAGGCAGCCCCTCCGGTCCATCCTCGCCGAGCCCGACGATGGTGAGCCACGGAGCCTCAGCCATGCGCCCGAACCTCCTGATCCTGGCCGGCACGACCGAGGCGACGGCGCTCGCCCGCGCGCTGGCCGAAAGCAGCCTGTCCGCCACCCTGTCCTTCGCCGGCCGCGTCGCACGGCCGCTGCCCCAGCCGCTGCCCCAGCGGGTCGGCGGCTTTGGCGGTGCGGCGGGGCTCGCGGCCTGGATCGAGGCACATCGCATCACCCATGTGGTCGACGCCACCCATCCCTTCGCCGTGCAGATGAGCCGCAACGCGGTCGCGGCCTGCACCAAAGCGGGTGTGCCGCTTATCGGGCTGACACGCCCGCCCTGGACGCCCCTGCCCGGCGATCGCTGGAGCCGGGTGCCGGATATCGCTGCCGCCGTCGCGGCGCTCGAGCGGCCCCGCACCCGGGTCATGCTGGCGGTGGGGCGCATGCATTTGGCGGCCTTCGCGCCGAACCCGCAGCATTTCTATCTCCTGCGCCTCGTCGACCCGCCCGCCGCCGCGCTCCCCTTTCCCGACGCGGAGGTGATCGTGGATCGCGGTCCCTTCGACGCGGCGGCCGACCGTGCGCTCATGGAGCGGCACGGGGTCGAACTCGTGATCTCGAAGAACTCCGGCGGTAGCGGCGCCTATGCCAAGATTGCCGCCGCGCGGGCGCTCGGGCTTCCGGTCGTGATGATCGAACGGCCCGCCCCGCCGCCTCGAGCCGAGGTCCATGACGTGGATCGCGTGCTCCAGTGGATCGCTCATGGGAGCGCCGATCTCGGCGTGTAGACCAGGGGGCCCCCGTCGCGCGCGATGAGCCGCGTCAGGGAGGATCCCACGAGGACGACCGTGCGCATGTCCGCCATCTCCGGCGTCGCGGCGGCGAGTGTTGCGACGCGCAGGCTTTCCTCGGGCGTCGAGACCGCGCGGGCGAAGACCAGGACACGCTCTGCAGCGCAGACCTCGCGCAGGAGCGTCAGCGCGCGACCGAAACCTTCCGGCCGCGCTTTCGAGCGAGGATTGTAGAGGGCCATGGCGAAGTCCGCCTCCACCGCGAGGCGCAGGCGCCGCGCGATGACCTCCCACGGCTTGAGGTTGTCGGAGAGGTTGATTGCGCAGAAATCGTGGCCGAGGGGCGCACCGGCCCGCGCGGCGGCGGCAAGCATTGCGGTGACCCCCGGCAGCACCCGAATATCCAGATCGCGCCAGACGGGGGGGCCCGCCTCGACGGCCTCGAACACCGCCGAAGCCATTGCGAAGACGCCGGGATCGCCGGAGCTGACCACCACCACCCGCCGCCCTTCCATCGCCATGGCGATGGCATGGCGCGCCCGCTCGAGCTCCTCCCGATTGTCCGTCTCGTGCCGAAGGAGCCCCTCCCGCGGGGCCACGCGCGCGACGTAGGGGCCATAGCCCACTAGGTCAGTCGCCTCTTCCAGCGCCGCGGACACCTGCGGCGTCACGAGGTCCGCGTCGCCCGGACCCAGCCCCGCGATGGCCAGCCAGCCCTTCATGGCCGCCGCCCCTGACCGTGCACGATGACGATCGAGAAGTAGGGCGCGCTCTGCGCCTCCTCGGCCTCGGCCAGGGGGATGACCCGCTCGCCGGCCATGCTGGCGTATTCGACAAGCCACGCGCGCTCGAGCTTGCCCGCCGCCGCCAGTGCCGCCCGTACCTTCGGCAGGTTGCGGCCCACCTTCATCACCACGAGGGCATCGGCATCGGCCATTCGGCGCGCGAGCTCCGCCTCGCGCATCGTTCCGGTCAGGACGCACAGCACGTCGTCGCCCCAGGTCACGGGAATGCCGGTCGCCGTCCAGGCCGCCGACATGCCGGTGATCGCCGGCACGACCTTGAGCGGGACATGCGCCTTCAGCCGGGCGTGCAGGTGCATGAAGGAGCCGTAGAAGAAGGGATCACCCTCGCAGAGCACCACGACGTCCTCGCCGGCATCCGCCAGCCTGCGAAGCTGCGCCGACGCCTCGGCATAGAAGCGGGACAGACAGGCCGCGTAGCCGGGATCGTCGAGCGGGATTTCGGTCGTCACCGGATACTCCATGGCGATCTCGACGGCATCGGCGCGCAGCAGGCCCTCGACAAGGGTCCGCGCCCGTCCCGGCCGCCCT
>JAJUJF010000006.1 GCA_029265455.1 Paracoccaceae bacterium
CAGGTAGCCGACGAGATAGCCTCCGGTCGATCCCGCCATGTAGGCGATCCCGTTCGCCTCGGCCGAGGAGCCGGCAAAGACATCCCAGCCGAGCGCACCGATGGCGAGATAGCCAAGCATGGTGACGAGCCCGAGCCGCGGCCCGTAGGCGGCACCGATGGCGAGTACGGCGAAGGTCTGCATGGTGATCGGCACCGGCGACGGCCAGACCGGGATCTGGATCTTGGCGAAGAGCGCCAGGGCGGCGATACCGAGGGTGACGAGGAGGACACGTTTGACAAGGAGCGACGTCCCCTCGGCGTCCCAGAATGTTTCGGTCAGAACCGGCGTTTGGTCCGACATGCGGAGGGTCTCGGCCATGCGCTTGAACTCCCTTCAGCGATCATGCGCGTGGTCATGACGCGGTTTCGTCGCTCTGTCCAGTTGGCCGGTATTCGCTGACGAGAATGTAATCCTTCGCCGGCCCCGTGACGCGCCATTCTGCTCGCCAGTGCGGCCAGCGGCTGAAATCATAGGTCACACGGTAGAAGTCCTCGCCGCAGGGATGCTCCCCCGCAGGCTGGTCCGCGCCAGGACGGAAGCGGTGAAAGAACCGTCCGTCGGCAAAGTGCACTTCGATATCGTCGTTTGCCTGGGACCAGAAGTAACGCCGACTCGCGCGGTAGGAGGCGCCACCGAGCACGAGTATCCCGTCCTCGCGATAGTCGAGACCCTGTGCCGCAGGCTCGAGACGTGCGGTGCCGGTGAACTGTCCGGAACGACTCTCGCGGCGGTCCTCGATCGTCCTGGTCAGGATCCAGTTGCCGCGGAACGCCTCGAGCCGCATCGGCTGCCTCGCTTGCTTCGGTCAGGGGCGGCAGTCTATGACGCCGCATCCCCGCAGTGAAAGGTTCCAGGCGATGATCCCGCGCTATTCCCGTCCCGAAATGGTCTCGATCTGGTCACCGGAGACGCGCTTCCGGATCTGGTTCGAGATCGAGGCCCATGCCTGCGACGCGCTGGCCGAGCTCGGTGTCATCCCGAAGGAGGCGGCGGAGAAGATCTGGACGGCGAAGGACGCCGAGTTCGACGTCGCCCGCATCGACGAGATCGAGGCGGTGACGAAACACGATGTCATCGCCTTCCTCACCCATCTCGCGGAGATCGTCGGCGAGGAGGCCCGCTACGTCCACCAGGGGATGACCTCCTCCGACGTGCTCGACACCTGTCTCGCGGTGCAGCTTTCGCGGGCTGCCGACATCCTCCTCGATGATCTCGACCGCCTGCTCGCGGCCCTGAAACGGCGCGCCTACGAGCACAAGGACACCGTCTGCATCGGCCGCAGCCACGGCATTCACGCCGAGCCCGTGACCTTCGGGCTGAAGATGGCGCAGGCCTATGCCGAGATGGCCCGCAACCGCGACCGGCTGCGGGCCGCCCGGGCGGACATCGCGACCTGCGCGATCTCGGGCGCCGTCGGGACCTTCGCCAACATCGACCCGCGGGTGGAGGCGCATGTTGCGGAGAAGATGGGTCTCACGCCCGAGCCGATCTCGACCCAGGTGATCCCCCGCGACCGTCACGCGATGTTCTTCGCGACCCTTGGCGTGATCGCTTCCTCGGTCGAGCGGATTGCGACAGAGATCCGCCATCTGCAGCGGACCGAGGTGCTGGAAGCGGAGGAGTACTTCTCGCCGGGCCAGAAGGGCTCGTCGGCGATGCCGCACAAGCGCAACCCGGTGCTGACGGAGAATCTCACCGGCCTTGCCCGCGTCGTCCGCGGCATGGTGACGCCTGCGCTGGAGAACGTGGCTCTATGGCACGAGCGCGACATCTCGCATTCCTCCGTCGAGCGGATGATCGGGCCGGATGCGACGGTCACGCTCGATTTCGCGCTGAACCGCCTCGCAGGGGTGATCGACAAGCTCGTCGTCTATCCGGAGAACATGGCGCGGAACATGGGCCGGCTTCGGGGCCTCGTGCATTCCCAGCGCGTGCTGCTGGCGCTGACGCAGAAGGGGGTGAGCCGCGAGGATGCCTATGCCCTCGTCCAGCGCAACGCGATGAAGGTCTGGGAACAGGGGGCGGATTTCCTCGAGGAGCTCAAGGTCGATCCCGAGGTGACGGCGGCCCTCGGCCCCGAGGAGATCGAGGCCGAGTTCGACCTCGGCTATCACCTCAAGCATGTCGACACGATCTTCGAGCGGGTGTTCGGAAAGTAGACGCCGATCCAACTGCGCAGGCGCAGCGGGTCCTTTTACCAAACCCTCAACGAAATCCGGAAACCTCTTGCACGTCCGCCCTTCCGCACGGATTCTCCTGGTCGGGGTGTGGGGTGAATTTGCATGGGACCGGATTTCTCGCTTGGGGCGGAGGCGCCATCGCAGGCGCCGTTCGACCGGATCGAATCGCTGTTCTTCGGCATCGGCGCGCAGAAGGCAGGGACGACATGGCTGCATGATTACCTGCATGCCCATCCGGATGTCGTCGTCCCGCAGATCGGAGTAGGCAGCAAGGAACTGCACTACTGGGACAGTGTCCGACCGCCCTACAGGACGCGATATCTCGACATGGTGCGGGCCCGGCAGCAGCAGCGGCGCTGGCGCAACCTGGCAATCCGGTTGATCGGCGACCGGGCACAGCGCGACCGCGAAAGGCAATGGGCGCTCTATGCCGAAGCACTCCGTGACGGAGGCAGATCACACGCGCGCTATCTCGAGCTCCTGTTCTTCCGTTGGCAGGGGCAGCGGGCCGTGGGCGAGATCAGCCCGGCCTACGGACTCCTCGACCGCGAAACGTTCGCGGAGATGGCGGCCCTGTCGAGGAAGACGAAATTCGTCTACGTCATGCGCGACCCGGTTGACCGCCTCCTTTCCGGCCTCCGCTTCCAGCTCCAGAAGTCCGGCCAGCCAGTGACGTCGGAGAACCTGACCGCCGCGCTTCGACGGGCGGTCGAAGACGATCCGGACCTTGCCCTGGCGCGGTCGCAGTATCGGGAGACAATCAGCCGGCTCGAATCCGTGGTGCCGCCCGAGCGTATAAGCTACCATTTCTTCGAGACGCTCTTCGCGCAGGAGGAGCTCGATCGCCTCACGGCCTTCCTGAACGTGGTTCCCCGGCGGGGCGATCCCGACAAGCAGGTCCATGTCGGCGCCGGGAAGGATGCTCTCGTGCCGCCGGAGCTTCTTGCGCAGGCGCGTGCGCTGCTCGATCCCACCTACATTCTGATCGGAGCGCGGTTCGGGACACGTGTCCCGGCGGCATGGGACTGTACCGGCCAACGAGTGTTTCATGGCGCGGCGCTCCGGCGGTCGAAGCATCGTCGCCGGTCGTTCCGGAAGGCGATCCGCCGGCTCGACCGGCGAGGATGGCGCTCCCTCAATCGGCCTCGCTGAGGAGCTCCGCCTTCGCCCTGGCGTGGAACTCGGCAATCTTCGCACGAATTTCCGATTCGTCGATTCGATGGCCGAGGTCGGCGGCGAGGCGGGTGGCAAGATCGCCCCGGTTGATCTCGGAGATGTCGGCACGGACCAGGTTCATCGCGTATTCCTCCGCCTCCTCGCCCTTCTTGCCGAGGAGTTCGGCAGCCCAGAGGCCGGCCATCTTGTTCCGCCGCGCCATGGCGCGGAACATCATCTCCTGATCATGTGCAAACTTGTTTTCGAAGGCGCGCTCGCGTTCGTCGAACTGCGTCATCGGGTGTCCTCTCGAAGGAATGCCTCGTCGCAAGGGTAGCGTCGTCCCCGCGTGTCGCACAAGTCACCGCGTCCGGTACCCTGCTTGCATTCGGGCCGGCAAGCGCCATCTTGCGGAAAGGCTCCCGCACATGCGGACCCTGCGCATTCATGTCCCGATCGAGTGTCCGATGAATCTCGCGATTCCCCATCCCCGCGCTCCGCGCGAGAAGCTCGAGGGCGGCCGCCGCTTTGTCCTCGCATCCGAATTCGAACCGGCGGGCGACCAGCCGACCGCGATTGCCGAACTCGCCGACGGCATCCTGCAGGGCGAGCGCAATCAGGTCCTGCTGGGCGCGACCGGGACCGGCAAGACCTTCACCGCCGCGAAGATCATCGAGGCGACGCAGCGCCCGGCCATCATCCTTGCCCCGAACAAGACCCTCGCCGCCCAGCTCTACGGCGAGTTCAAGGAGTTCTTCCCGGAAAACGCCGTCCACTATTTCGTGTCGTATTACGACTACTACCAGCCCGAGGCCTACGTCCCGCGCACCGACACGTTCATCGAGAAGGAATCCCAGATCAACGAGCAGATCGACCGGATGCGCCATGCCGCGACCCGGGCGCTTCTCGAACGCGATGACGTCATCATCGTCGCCTCGGTCTCCTGCATCTACGGCATCGGCGCGGTCGAGACCTACGGCGCGATGACCCAGGATCTCCTCGTCGGCGGCAGCTACGACCAGCGGCAGGTCATGGCCGATCTCGTCGCGCAGCAGTACCGGCGCAACGACCAGGCCTTCCAGCGCGGCTGTTTCCGGGTCCGCGGCGACGTGATCGAGCTCTGGCCCGCGCATTTCGAGGATCGGGCCTGGCGCTTCTCCTTCTTCGGCGAGGAGCTCGAATCGATCCACGAGTTCGATCCGCTTACCGGCGCCCGCACCGACACGCTCGAGCGCGTGCGCATCTATGCGAATTCGCATTACGTCACGCCACGCCCGACCATGCAGCAGGCGATCAGGGGCATCCGCGCCGAACTCACCCTGCGCCTCGAGCAGTTGCGGCGCGAGGGCAAGCTTCTGGAGGCCCAGCGTCTCGAGCAGCGGACCCTGTTCGACCTCGAGATGCTCGAGGCGACCGGCGTCTGCAGCGGCATCGAGAACTATTCGCGCTATCTCACCGGCCGCGCACCGGGGGAGCCGCCCCCTACCCTGTTCGAATACATTCCCGACAACGCCATCGTCTTCGTCGACGAGAGCCACGTGACCGTGCCGCAGATCGGCGGCATGTACCGGGGCGACTATCGCCGCAAGTTCACCCTCTCCGAACACGGGTTCCGACTGCCGTCCTGTACCGACAACCGCCCGCTGAAGTTCGAGGAATGGGATGCGATGCGACCGCAGACCATCTTCGTCTCGGCAACGCCGGGCCCCTGGGAACTCGACCAGACGGGGGGTGTCTTCACCGAGCAGGTCATCCGGCCGACCGGCCTTCTCGATCCTCCGGTCGAGGTTCGCCCGGTCTCGATGCAGGTGGACGATCTCCTCGACGAGGCGCGCCGCGTCGCGGCGGAAGGGGGGCGCATCCTCGTCACCACGCTCACCAAACGCATGGCCGAGGATCTCACCGAATATCTGCATGAACAGGGTATCCGCGTCCGCTACATGCATTCCGACATCGACACGATCGAGCGGATCGAGATCCTGCGCGACCTCCGTCTCGGTGCCTTTGACGTGCTGATCGGCATCAACCTCCTGCGCGAGGGTCTCGACATTCCCGAATGCGCCCTGGTTGCCATCCTCGATGCCGACAAGGAGGGGTTCCTGCGTTCCGAGACCTCGCTCATCCAGACCATCGGTCGGGCCGCGCGCAACGTCGATGGCCGGGTGATCATGTATGCGGACAAGATCACCGGTTCGATGGAGCGCGCCATCGCCGAGACCAACCGCCGCCGCGAGAAGCAGATCGCCTATAACGAGGCGCATGGCATCACCCCCGCAACCATCCGCAAGAACGTGGGCGACGTCCTCGCCGGCCTCTTCCCCGCCGATACCGATCAGGCGCGTGTCACCGCGAAGATCGAGAAACCCCTGATCGGGGCCAACCTCCAGGCACATCTGGACGGGCTCAGGAAGGAGATGCTGAAGGCCGCCGAGAATCTCGAATTCGAGGAAGCCACCCGCATCCGCGACGAGATCAGGCGGCTCGAGGCCGTCGATCTTGTCATTTCCGACGATCCGCTGGTGCGGCAGTCGGCGATCGAGGAGCGGATGGAGACAACCACGGTCGCCCGCTCGAAGGCAGGCCGCCCCGGCACCCGTGCCTACAGGGGCAAGAGCCAGAAGAAGATGGGGCGCTGACCTGGCCGGCTCTCGTGTACGGCAAGCAGCCGATCCGGTCGGGAAGGGTGCGCCACGGCTTGCCTGCTTCATGCCGGGAGCGCTAATCCTCCGTTAACCTCCGCTGCCCCAGCTTCGGTGCCATGTTCCCGCTTGCCCGGGCTGTGGCCACCCTCGTCCTCGTGTTCCTGTCCGCCCCCGCCCATTCCGGTGCCTGGCCGCGGGAGCCGGGTGGCGTCTTTCTCTCCCTGAAGAGCGAATACGAGACCGTGTCAGGGGAGTTCCGCACGTCGATCTATGGCGAGCTCGGCCTCACCCGGCGCATCACGCTCGGGTTCCAGGCAAGCGACGGCCCGCCCGACGAGGCGAAACAGGAGGAGTACGAGTGGCAGCGCGACCACGGCGACGCGCTCCTGCTTACCCCGCCATCTCGCCGCCGTGTGGGCGGCTTCGTCAACATGGCGATCGGCCCGCTCGACGCCACGAACCGTTTTGCCATCAGCCTCGGCGCTTCGGCGCCCCCGGACGAGTATGGCGTGATGATGGAATACCGGATCGAGGCTGCGGCGCATTGGGGCCGGGGCTTCGAGAGCGGCTGGGGCGACGGCTGGATGACGGCCACCGCAAAGGTCATCCATGCGCGCGACGAGGATGAACTCATCACCGATCTCTTCGGGCTCGTCGGGCTGAAGCCGCGTGAGGACTTGATGACGATGCTCTCGCTCGGCCGTTACACGGACATGACCGGCACGACATGGAAGCTGTCGCCTTCCATCGGATATCGGCCGCACCGGCTCGTCTGGGTGGTGCCGAGCATCGCGCACGGCTTCGGCGACGGCGATGCCGAGACCAGCATCGGTCTCGGCCTCTGGCTCAGCTTCTAGTCGCGGTCAAGGATCAGATGCGCGATCATCAGCACGATGATGGCGCCGATGATCGAGGCGACGATGATCGCGATCAGCCCGGCTGCCGCGAGCGCCGTCACCCCGAGAAGCGCCATCAGGAACGGCGCGGCCAGTGCTCCGACGACGCCGATCACCACGTAGGTGCCGCGGTTGCCCCCAGTGATCACCGAGGCAATCAGCCCAGCGAGGGTCCCGATCACGACGAGAATGGCGAGGCCGATGATGCCGAGGACCTGAAGGAAGGTTTCCATGCGTGTTCCTGTCTACCCGGTGCGGTCAAAGCTCTTGACCACGTCATACATGACCGGCTCGAAGCTCCGGCAGAGGGCCGCGATCTCGCGGTTTCGCCGCCGCATCTCCGGAGAGCGAAGCATCGCCAGGAAGTCCTCCCGCCGTTCCCACTGCGAGTAGTTGGCGATCCGCGTGCGCGCGTCATTCGCGTGCAGCGTCGAGGAGATGAAGCCCTTCTGGTGCCGGATGAATTCGGAAAGGGACTCCTCGAGAAGCTCGAGCAGATCCTCGCAATTGCCGGGCGAGGTCTCGAAGGTCGTGATGACGGTCTGGACCGCGGTATCGTGCGAGATCTGTGGCATGACTCACCTCCCTGGATGCGAAGCCTAGCAGAGGCTGCAACGTTCCGCAGCCTCGCTCGTCCACGACACGCACGATAACGCGAGCGCCATCAGGCTCCTGCCTGTTCGCGCAGGAGGGCGCGGTCGATCATGTCGGCGGTCTCCTCGATGCCATAGAGCGCGATGAACCCGCCGAACCGCGGCCCCTGCTCCGCCCCCATCAGCACCTGATAGAGACAGCCGAACCAGGCACGCAGTGGCTCGAACCCATGTGCCTTGCCGATCGCGTAGACTTCCGCCTGAAGCGCCTCCGCATCCGCCGGCCCCTCCCAGCCACGGAGCAGGTCGCGAAGATCCGCGAGCGCCGCGCGCTCCCTGGCATCAGGCGCACGGAACCGGCGGGCCGGCTTCACGAAGTCATTGTAATACGCGACCGCGTGCCCTGCCGCCGCGTCGAGGCCGGGGTGCGTCTCCGGACTCGCCTCCGGAGCATAGCGGCGGATGAAGCCCCAGAGTACATCCTTGTCCTCGGCCGAGGCGACCGACGCCAGGTTGAGGAGCATCGAGAACGGCACCACCATATCGGATTCGGGCGGGTTCCCGCCGTGGATATGCCAGACCGGGTTGACGAGGCGCTGGGCAATGTCCTGGCCGGGATAGGCACGCAGATGGGCGTGATATTCGTCCTCGGCCTTCGGGATCACGTCGAAATAGAGCCGCTTCGCCGTCTTCGGCTTGCTGTACATGAAGAGGCTCAGGGATTCGGGACTGGCATAGGTAAGCCATTCCTCCATCGACAGGCCGT
The DNA here is from genome assembly GCA_029265455.1 of Paracoccaceae bacterium. Classification (GTDB taxonomy): domain Bacteria; phylum Pseudomonadota; class Alphaproteobacteria; order Rhodobacterales; family Rhodobacteraceae; genus Amaricoccus. Next base: position 8,275 of record JAJUJF010000006.1, read on the forward strand.
TGCCCTTCGACTTCGAGATCTTCTGCCCCGCCTCGTCGAGAAAGAGCTCGTAGGCCATGAGTTCCGGCGGCTGCTCGCCCAGGGCGCGGCAGATCTTGATGCCGAGTTCGGCCGAGGGGATCAGGTCCTTGCCGTACATCTCGTAATCGACCCCGAGGGCAGCCCAGCGCATCGCCCAGTCGGGTTTCCACTGGAGCTTGGCGTTGCCGCCGGTCACCGGGATCTCGACCCGCTCGCCATCGGGTTCCTCATAGACGATCGTGCCCTTCGCCACGTTGCGCTCGAGCGTCGGTACCTGCAGCACATGACCGGTCTTCGGGCTCACCGGCAGGAAGGGCGAATAGGTCGCCTGCCGCTCCGCCCGGAGCGAGGGCAGCATGATTTCCATGATTCGGTCGTAGCGTTCGAGGATGCGCAGCAGCATCTCGTCGAATCTTCCCGAACGGTAGTATTCCGTTGCGGAGGCGAACTCGTAATCGAAACCGAACTGATCGAGGAAGGACCGGAGCCGGGCGTTGTTGTGATGTCCGAAACTCTCGTGGGTGCCGAAGGGATCGCGCACGCGCGTCAGCGGCAGGTTCAGGTCCTCCGCCACCGCCTCGCGGTTCGGGATGTTCGTTGGCACCTTCCGCAGCCCATCCATGTCGTCGGAGAAACACAGGAGCTTCGTCGGCATCCCGGACAGGAGCTCGAAGGCGCGGCGCACCATCGTCGTGCGCGCCACCTCGCCGAAGGTGCCGATATGCGGCAGGCCGGAAGGTCCATAGCCGGTCTCGAAGAGGACGTATCCCTTGGCAGGCGGTGCCTTTTCCACCCGTTTCAGCAGCCGACGCGCCTCCTCGAAGGGCCAGGCCTTCGCCGTCATCGCCGCACTGCGTATCTCGTCCATCTTGAAAACCTTTCCCCTTTCACGCCGCATGCCGGCGCGGAACTGGAGGTAAAGCCGCCTCCGCGCAGGGTCAATCGCTCGGCCCTCCTTGCCGGCGCTCCGCGCCCGCCCTATAGCCGGATCCGACCGGTTTCGGAGCGCTCTGGATGCAAGATCAGCCCATTCTCGACGTATTCACCCCGCAGGACGCGCTCGTCGCGGTGATGGTCGGCGTCTCGGCCGCCGACGAGAATCTCACCACGAGCGAGCTCCTGTCGATCGCGCGCATGGTGGACAGCCTGCCGGCCTTCAACGACTATGACCACGACCGGATAAAGCGCGTCTCGCGAACGGTCTTCCATCTCTATGAACGGGAGGACGGGATCGACATCCTGTTCGACCGCGTGCGCCAGGCACTGACGCCGCGCCTTTACGAGACGGCCTATGCGCTCGCCTGCGACGTTGCCGCTGCTGATGGCCACGCCTTCCAGGTCGAGCTCCAGTACCTGCTCGAACTGCGTCATACGCTCGACGTCGATCGCCTCACGGCCGCGGCAATCGAGAAGGGCGCTGCCGCCCGCCACCGCCGCATCGACAATCCCTCGGTCTGACCATACCGTCAGCCGCGCGCGCCGTTCGTGCTCCAGAGACCAAGCGCCCGCAGCGCCGTCGAGGAATGCGGGACCATGGGACCCGTGAGCAGGCACCAGGCCGGAGGCTCGCGCAGGGGAAGGCCTGCTGCCGCCTCGGGCCGGAGCCGAGCGTGGGCGAAACGGCGCGCGGCAGGTGAAAGACCGGCGCGCACCTGCTCTCCCGGCCGCGCCAGTACTCCGACCGGCACGCGCTCGAAGATGCTCTCCCAGCGCTCCCAGTGATGAATGCCGGCAAGGTTGTCCGATCCCATCAGCCAGACGAACCGCACCCCCCGATAACGCGGCAACAGCCGGTCGAGCATGTCCGCCGTCATCCGCGTGCCCATCTGCGCCTCGATATCGGTGACGACGATCCGCCGGTCAGCGGCGATCCCGCGCGCTGCGGCCATCCGCCGGGCGATCGCGGCGGGTCCGCGCGGCTTGAGCGGATTGCCCGGGCTCACCAGCCACCAGACCCGGTCGAGCCGGAACGCCTTCAGCGCCCGGAGGGTGATATGGAGATGGCCCTCATGCGGCGGATCGAACGAACCGCCGAGGAGCCCTACCCGCATGCCCGGCAGCGCCGCCGGCCAGTCCCGGACGATCATCACGCACCTGCCGGCCGCCACATGGCGATCAGCGGATGCGGCCGGCCCTGGTCGTCCTCGGCCCGGCTTCCCGTTGCCCGGAACCCCATCGCGCCATAGAAGCTGCGCGCGCCGGCATTCGCCGCATAGACCTCGACGGTGAGCGCGCCGTGCCGCGCCGCCGCGGCCTCGACAAGCCGCCGCCCGATGCCGCCGCCCTGAGCTCCGGGCATGACGAAGAGCCCGCCGACGTGGCCGTCATCGAGAAGAGCCAGGAAACCCATGACCCGGAGTCCGGTACCGGCGACGAGGATCTCCGCCTTCGGCATGTAGAGCGCACGCACCAGTTCGCGATCCGCCTCGAGTGCCGCGCGCCCGAGGAACCCGTGTGCGTCGGCGGAGGCCGCCTCCCAGATCGCCATGCAGCGTTCGAGATCACGCGGTGCGTCATAATCCCGCACCCAGACCCTGCCGTTCATCGCGCCTTCCTGTCCGGTCGTTTCCGCCGTCTTCGGGGCTGGAGGCCCGGCTGTCCAGCCGGAAATGCCCAAAGCACCATGCGCCCCGCAGGATCATCCTCCCGGGCATGGGAGCCGATTGCAGACGGAAAGAGGCCCCTTTTGTCCGGATTCCTCGGCTGGGCCCGGAGGTCGGTTTGGAAGAACCGTGACGCTTGTTCGACCCGGGCCGGGAATACGATGTGCTCGACCGAAGCCGCTCAGAAGCCGAGACGGATCGTGCGGGTGATGCCGAGGCGGATGCCGAACTGATCGCGCGAACCGGCGTCGGTGATCGGCGAGTCGCCTGCATCTTCCACGAGCCGATCGTAGCTCGCCGCCCCTTCGAGGCCCCAGCTTTCGGAGAAGGCGTAACGGGCACCGACTTCGACGCCGACGGCGTAAAGCCCGCCCGAAGCGGAGAATTCGTCGAGTTCGGGTGAGGCCGCCGCTTCCTCGCCGGAGACGCCGAAATAGGTATCCATGAACCGGTCGCTGCCGAAATGCGCCCTCGGCCCGAGATTGATGAGGAGATCGTTCCTGGGCCGGAAGAGCGCGTCGGCGCCAGCCTCGCCCACCCAGGCGTTGTGGCCAAGGACGCCATAACGTACCTCGCCGAAGGCGCGCCAGTCCTCGGCCACGTAGCCGAGGCCGATTCCGAGTTCGAGCGAGCGGTCGATCCTCTCGGTACCCTGGAGGGAGTCGTCATCCGATGGTCGCCGGCTGCCGATGTAGCGGAAGGCACCGCGCAGCCCGAATCCCTCGGCAGCGACATCATCCTCCGCGGAACCGAAGGAAAGCAGGCCCGGCACACGCAGATAGTTGAACCGCACCCGCGCATCCGGCCCGACATCGTATTCGTTCGAGCCGAAATAGCTCGGCGAGATGCTGACGCCGCTACCAAGCACGAGTTCTGCCGCGGGCCCCTCCTGCGCAGCCGCAATACCCGGCCCGAGGACCAAGGCAAGACAGGCCGCGCCGAAAGCGCGGAATCCGATCTTCGCCCTGGGTGAATCAACCATCGAGGAAAAACCCTGCTCTTGTATCCGGGCGCGGATCCTTAAGGGAAACCCGGCAATGATCAATGAAAAGCGCCACGGCAGAGAAAATTCCGGCGCGATGTTGCCCTCCCGCGGCAGCGAAAACATCCCGGTCAGGGCCGGGAAGCGAGCGCGCGCGCGAGGACCGAGCGCACTACCCCTAGATCGGCCTCACGCGACAGGAAGGCCTCCCCGATCCCCCTTGCCAGCACGAAGGCCATACGCCCGTCGCGCACCTTCTTGTCCTGCGCCATCAGGGAGAGAAGGCCGTCGGCGTCGGGAAGCGTGCCGGGTATGTCGGCAAGCCGCGCCTTGAGCCCGATACGGTCGAAATGAGCGATCACCCGCGCAGGAACATCCGCCTCGCAGAGGCCGAGGGCAGCCGAGGTCTCGAAGGCGAGCACGCAGCCGATCGCGACCGCCTCGCCATGGAGAAGGCGCTCGGAATAGCCGGTCGCGGCCTCGAGCGCATGACCGAAGGTATGGCCGAGGTTGAGGAGAGCGCGATCGCCCTCCTCGGTCTCGTCGCGTGCAACGATCTCGGCCTTCATCTCGCAGGAGCGCCTGACGGCGCGCGCACGCGCGGCAGGATCGCCCTCGATCACGTCGGGACCGCTGGATTCGAGCCAGGAGAAGAATTCGGCATCCCCGAGAAGCCCGTATTTCGCCACTTCCGCGTAGCCGGCACGGAGTTCTCGGGGCGACAGACTGTCGAGGAGGCCGACATCGGCGAGGACGAGAACAGGCTGGTGGAAGGCGCCGACGAGATTCTTGCCCAGCGGCGAGTTGATCCCGGTCTTGCCGCCGACCGAGCTGTCCACCTGCGCAAGCAGCGACGTCGGGATCTGCACGAAACGTACGCCCCGCCTCAGGATCGCGGCGGCAAAGCCGGCAAGATCGCCTATCACACCACCGCCAAGAGCCAGCACGAGGTCATCGCGGCCGATGCGACTCTCGATCAGCCACTCGACGGTGCGTTCCAGTCCGGCCCAGCTCTTGGTTGCCTCCCCTGCCGGCAGGGTAAGGGTGCTGACCTCGATACCGGAAAGCGCCGCTTCGAGCCGCGGAAGATGAAGAGCGGCGACATTCTCGTCAGTGATCACGGCGAGGCGAGGCCGGGAGAGGAGCGGGGCGACGAACTCGCCGGTCCGGTCGAGCAGATCCGCGCCGATGTGTATGTCATAGGAGCGGCGCCCGAGCTCCACCCTCACGGTTTCGAACTTCCGAATTCCACTCATGCCGTTCTCGTTGCCAACGTGCGCGGCCGATCGCGCCCGGCCGCATCATCATGATCCGAAACCGCCCGGATTATCGCCTGCGCCATCGCCTCGTGGCTGACGCCGGGGGGGCTGTCAACGACGACATCGGCAAGCGCATAGATCGGCCGGCGCCGGGTATCGATCTCGACGAGGGCGCCGCGCGGGTCGGGCCGGTCAAGAAGCGGCCGGCCGGGGCGGCCGCGCACCCGATCCCAAAGCGTGTCGACATCGGCACGGAGCCATACCGAGGTGGCGCCCTGCCCGATCACCTCGCGGGTTGCAGGCTCGATGAAGGCGCCGCCGCCGGTGGCGATCACCGCCGGACCTTCGGCAATCAGACGCTCGATCACGCGGCGCTCGCCGTCGCGGAAGTCAGGCTCACCGAAGCGGGCAAAGATCTCGGGGATGGTCATGCCGGCCGCGGCCTCGATCTCGTGATCGGAATCGTGGAAGGGCGCGTCGAGAAGCCGCGCAAGCTTGCGGCCGACGCTGGTCTTGCCTGCGCCCATCATGCCGACGAGCACCAGCGGCCTCAGCAACATTCCCCGGCCCTGACGATTCCGTGACATCCCTGCGTCATTCCTGGCGGTTCCGACAGTATCCACGATCCCGGAATTGAGTTTCATCCACTGCGCGTTAAAGTCGCAGTCGCGCGGTAGCCGGCAATCGGCCCCGCGTTTGAGCAGGGCAAGAGGCGGCGGTCAAGCCGCCGGTCGGGGCAGTCGGGTAATGCGTTTCGTGTTGAAGGTGGTGGCTGTTCTTCTTGTGGCCGCGGCGCTGGCCCTCGTCGGCTATGCGCTCCTGTTCGATCTTCCCGCGCCGGTGAGAGACATCACCGTTCCGGTCGAGGCCCGCTGATGCGTGCCGGGCTCGTTCCCGGCGCGATCTGCCTGATCGCCGCGGCGAAGGCCGGTCTCGCCGCCGCCGAGCCGCGCAGCGCCATTCCATGGCTGTCGCAAAGCCTGCGCGAGGCTCCGGCGGCTGAAGCCACCGCGCCGGAGAATCCGGATCCGGAGGCAACGGATGCGGCAGTGGAGCCCGCGTCCGGGCCGGAAAGCGGGGAGACGATTGCCGTCACGCCGCTCGACGAAGTTGCACTTGATGCGGTCGGCATCCTTGCCCCTGCCGAGACCGGGTTCCGGCGTGACCTGTGGGGGCCGACCCCCGCCGAACGGGTCGAGACGCTGATCCGTGAACATGCCGACAGCGGCGTGCCCGCGGCGCGGACGCTCTTTCGCCGCATCCTGCTGGCGGAAGCCGATCCGCCCGAAGGTGCAGGGCCGCCACACGGTATCCTCATCGCCCGGATCGACCGGTTGCTGGCAGCGGGCGCGCTCGAGGAAGCGGAGGCGCTTGTCGAGCGCGCGGGCGTGGAGAATCCCGACCTCTTCCGACGGATGTTCGACATCGGACTGCTGCTCGATCGGGCGGAGCCCGCCTGTGAGGCGCTGCGACGCAACCCGACCCTGTCACCGACGCTGCCGGCGCGGATCTTCTGCCTCGCGCGCGACGGCGACTGGAACGCGGCCGAGATCACCCTGACGCTCGGGCGCGACGTCGGTCAGCTATCGAGCCGGGAAGAACTGGCGCTTGCGCGGTTCCTCGATCCGGAACTTTTCGAACATTTGCCGCCACCGCCACCACCCGAGCCGTTCACGCCACTCGATTTCCTCCTGCGCGAGGCGGTCGGCCTGCCGCGGCCGACGGGGCCGCTGCCGCTTGCCTTTCTCCATCACGATCTCGCGGACTACCTGCCGATGCGTGGCCGCATCACCGCCGGCGAGCGGCTGGTCCTTGAAGGTGCGATCGAGCCCGAAATCCTGTTTGCCGCCTATCGCGCCGGCGAGCCGGCGGCTTCGGGCGGCCTCTGGGACCGGGCCGAAGCCGTGCAGACCCTCGACCGCGCGCTGGCAGGCGAAGGCGACATCGGCACGGCGCTTGTGGCGGCAGACGAGGCAATGACCCGGCGTGGCCTGCGCCCGGCCTTCGCGAAGGTATACAGGGACGCACTGGCGGAGGTCGATGCGGTAGCGCTCGATGCCGGCGTGCGGGGACGCCTCGTCGAACTGCTTCTCCTCGGCGGCGCCTATGTGGCCGCAGCAGAAGCCGCAGGTGACGCAACCGACGAGCGGACGCGGCTGCTGCTGGCGCTCGCGGAGACCGGTGCCCCGGGCCGTATTCGCGCGGAGGATGCCGGGCCACTGGCGCAGGCGGCCTTTGAAGGTCTGCGGTCCGACAAGCCGGCGGACGAGCGGGGGGTTCGCCTTCTCGATCTGCTCGCGGAGGGCCGTCAGGGCGAAGCGATCCTCGGCGCGCTTGCCCTTCTCGAGGGCGGAACCCGGGTCGATCCGCCTGGCCTTGCTGCCGCGCTTCGCGTGCTGCGCGAAGCCGGACAGGAGGAAAGCGCGCGACGGATCGCGATCGAGACTCTCCTTGCGGACGGCAGAGGCGAGGAATGAACGCCCCCTCCCCTTCCACGCTCTGGATCCGGCGCTTTCTTGAAGCGATTGCCGCCGAGCGCAACGCGGCGCAGAACACGCTTGCCGCCTATGCCCGGGATCTTGCGGATTATGCAGAGTTCCTGGCCGGGCGCGGTCGCGACGTGGCGGGGGCCGATCGGGGAGACATCGAGGCCTTCATGCAGGATCTCGCACTACGGGGTCTTGCGCGCTCGACCTCCGCGCGGCGGCTCGCGGCGATCCGGCAGTTCCACCGCACCGCCTTTCTCGAAGGCTGGCGGGAGGATGATCCGGCCGCGCTCCTCAAGAGCCCCAGAAAGGAGCGGCGTCTGCCGCCGAGCCTCAGCGAGGCGGATGTGGAGCGCCTGCTTGCCGCCGCCCGCACGAGCGGTGCCGACATGGCAACGCGACTGCGCAACACCTGCCTGATGGAGCTACTCTACGCGACAGGACTTCGGGTGAGCGAACTCGTCTCGCTTCCCGTTGCCGCGGCGCGGGGTGATCCGCGGATGATCCTCGTGCGCGGCAAGGGCGGGCGCGAGCGGCTGGTGCCGCTATCGGCCCCGGCACGGGAAGCACTTGCCGCCTGGCTTGCCTGCCGTGACCGAAACGAGGAGGCCCGGGTGGCGGAAGGAAAGGCGCGGCCATCGGCCTTCCTCTTTCCCGCGCGCGGCAGGTCCGGCCATCTAACGCGCGAGGGCTTCTTCGCCATAGTCAAGGACCTCGCCCGGACCGCCGGTCTCGATGCGAGCACGATCTCCCCCCATACGCTGCGCCATGCCTTCGCAACCCATCTTCTCGCGAATGGTGCTGATCTGCGGGTGATCCAGACGCTGCTCGGCCATGCCTCGATCGCGACCACCGAGATCTATACCCATGTCCTCGATGCCCGGCTGCGGGAACTCGTGCTCGAGAAGCACCCGCTCGCGACAGCTCCGGCCGAAACCCTTGAAGGCAGCCGGTAGCCCCCGCATAACTCCGGGAACCGCAACAATCCAAGGACCGCCGTCCCGATGGACCCCTCCGGCAACGCCATGCCTCTCGCCGCGCTTCTGCTCACGGCGGGAGGCATCATCGTGCTCCTCGTGCTTTCCGCGCTGTTCTCGGGTTCCGAGACGGCGCTGACGACGGCGAACCGCGGCAAGCTTCACGCCATGGCCGAACGCGGCGATGCCGGCGCCGCCGCGGCCATGGAAATCACCGGGGACAAGGAGCGGCTGATCGGCGCCATCCTCCTCGGCAACAACTTCGTCAACATCCTCGCGGCAGCGCTTGCCACGAGCCTGTTCACGTCGCTTTTCGGCGAGGGCGGCGTCGCCATCGCGACAGTCGTGATGACGGCGGTGGTGCTGGTCTTCTCGGAGGTGATGCCGAAGACCTACGCGATCACCAACGCCGTAGGGCTTGCTACCCGCGTCGCGCGGCTCATGCGCATGATCGTGAGGGTGCTGTCGCCCATCGTAGCTGCGGTTGGGGCGCTCGTGCGGCTGATCCTGCGCCTTTTCGGCGTTGCCACCGACCCGAAGGCGAATGTCCTCGCCGCCTACGAGGAGATCGCCGGCGCGATCGCCCTCCACCATTCGGAAGGCTCGGTCGAACGCGCGGAACGCGACCGGCTGCTCGGTGCACTCGACCTCGGCCAGCGGCAGGTCGAGGAAGTCATGCTGCACCGGCGCGAGATGGAAACGCTCGATGGTGACGCGGAAACAGAGGAGATCCTGACACGGGCGCTGTCGTCTCCGCACACCCGGCTGCCGATCTACCGCGGCAATCCGGAAAATATCGTCGGCATCATCCATGCGAAGGACCTGTCGCGCGCAGTGGCGAAAATCCTCGGGGAGATACCGGAGGGCCGCGAGGCCCTTCGCGCACTGAAGATCGACGAGATCGCGATGGAGCCCTATTTCGTCCCCGACACGACGCCGCTCGACGAACAGCTTCGCCAGTTCATCCGCCGTCGCAGCCATTTCGCCCTCGTCGTCGACGAATATGGCGCGCTCCAGGGCCTCGTCACGCTCGAGGACATCCTCGAGGAGATCGTCGGCGAGATCGCCGACGAACATGACACCGGCAGTGCCGACGGGATCGAGTTCCAGCCCGACGGATCGGTCATCGTCGAGGGCGCCACTACCATTCGCGACCTCAACCGCGCGTGCGACTGGCTCCTTCCCGACGAGGAGGCGAACACGGTCGCCGGCCTCGTCCTCCACGAGGCGCAGACGATTCCGACGGAGGGTCAGATCTTCACCTTCCACGGCTTCCAGTTCGAGGTACTCGGTCGCGAGGAGAACCGCATCACGCGGCTTCGTGTGCATCCGGTCACGTGACCCGGCTGCCGGCCAGACGGGCATGACTTGCCGGAAGTCCATGTTCGCGGCTGCTTTTTCAGGGAGACAACAAATCGAGCCTAGTAAGCATGTCGCTGTTGACGCTCATTTTCTTCTGACGTAGCCTCGCCACCTACGAAGTTCGGCCAGTCCGACAGGGGAAGTCGCGGAAGCGACAGAAAGGGTGCCGCAAGGCGCCCTTTTCACGTGCATGACACGTGCCCGAATACGGAGTTGAGGCGCTGCATGGCCCGCAAACCTCCCTGCCATCGTCTGCCAGTCGGCGGAAGCGCATCCTCATCCCAGCTCGCAGTTGACAGCGCTGCGCGAGGGGTGCCACTCCCTTCGGCGGAGGCAGTCCTTCAATTCAACAAGAGCCAGATCATGCAGCGCAGTCTACCCTATCTTGTCGCTCTCACCCTCGGTTTCGCGCTTCCTCAGGGGGCCATGGCCCAGGAAACGGAAACGCCCGAGGCGGATGCGCCCGCCATCGGTGAACCTCTTCCGGGAGCGGAGGAGAGCGATCCCACCGAAGCCGGAACCGGTGCAGAAACCGGCGCATCCGATGCCGCGGCCGACGAGGCGGCGGAGGACGACACTCCGGCCACCGGCGAGAACGGGGAGACGGCAGGAGAGGACGCGCCAGCAGCGGATTCGGGAGAGGCTGAAGCGGAGGCAGGCGAAGCGGCCGACGGAGCCCCTTCCGCCATCGGCGAGATGCCGGGTACCGAGGATCTGCCCGAAGGTGCGCCGGCGGGTCGCGGCATCGTCGTGCGCGACACCTTCGGCGACTGGGACGTGCGTTGCTCCGAGGATGAGAGCGAATGCGCCCTCCATCAGCTCGGCCTTGACGAACAGGAGAACCCGGTAATCGAGTTCAGCCTGTTCCGCGTGCCGGAGGGCGAGGAGGCGGCTGCACTCGTCAACATCCTCAGCCCGCTCGGGACCTTCCTGCCCGGCGGTGTGACGCTGCAGGTCGACAGCGGCGAGAAGCGCCAGTACGGGTTCACCTTCTGCACCGCGATCGGCTGCATCGCGCAGATCGCGCTTACGGACGAGACGGTCGCGTCGATGCGTCGTGGCCGGTCTGCGAAGCTCACGCTCGCATCGGTCACCGCGCCCGACGAGCCGGTCGAGATCACCCTCTCGCTGATGGGTTTCACCGACGGGTTCAATGCCCTCGAACCTGCGGAATGATCGCGCTCCCTCCGGGCGTACCGGCGGCCGGAGGGAAATTTCTGCGGGCATTCCGCTCTGAACCCGATGCGGAGGATCGGGGGAAGCTCCTAGACGTCGAGTTCCTCGACGAAACGGGCGTTCTCCTGGATGAACTGGAAGCGTAGCTCCGGCTTCTTTCCCATCAGTCGATCGACGAGCCTGCCGGTATCCCCGGGCTCGTCGTCATGGACGGCGACGCGGATCAGACTGCGGCTCTTCGGGTCCATCGTCGTCTCCTTGAGCTGCTGGGGCATCATCTCGCCCAGACCCTTGAACCTGGAGACGTCGATCCTGCCGCGTCCGCCGAGACCCCTGGCAAGCAGCTCGTCCTTCTCCGCATCGGTCCTGACATAGACAGACTTCCCTCCCTGCGTCAGCCGGTAGAGCGGCGGCTGCGCGAGGAAGAGATGGCCGCCGTCGATCAGCGGCCGCATCTGGGTGAAGAAGAAGGTCATCAGCAACGCCGCGATATGCGCGCCATCGACATCGGCGTCGGTCATGATGATCACCCGTTCGTACCGGAGATCATCCAGCGAGAAGCGGCTCCCGGGCTGCACGCCGAGCGCAAGTGCAAGGTCGGAGAGCTCCTGGTTCTCGCGCATCTTCGATGATGCGGCACCAAGGACGTTGAGGATCTTGCCCCGAAGCGGCAGCACCGCCTGTGTCCGCCGGTCGCGCGCCTGTTTGGCGGAGCCACCGGCGCTGTCGCCTTCGACGAGGAAAAGCTCCGTTCCCTGACGGGTCCCGGAGGTGCAGTCGGCGAGCTTGCCGGGGAGACGGAGCTTCTTGACGGCGGTCTTGCGGCTCGTCTCCTTCTCGGCGCGCCGTCTCAGCCGCTCCTCGGCCCGGAGCACGAGATAGTCGAGGATCGCTCCCGCCGATCGCGTGTCCGCCGTCAGCCAGTGATCGAACCGGTCCCGCACCGCACCCTCCACGAGCCGCGCCGCTTCCTGGGTCGCCAGCCGGTCCTTGGTCTGGCCGACGAATTCGGGCTCGCGGATGAAGACGGAAATCAGGGCCTGGCCGAGGGCCACATCGTCACGGGTGATCTGTGCTGCCTTCCGGTTACCCGCAAGCTCGCCATAGGCGCGGATGCCCTTGAGGATCGCTGCCCAGAACCCCTGCTCATGCGTGCCTCCTTCGGAGGTGGGAATCGTGTTGCAGTAGGATTGGGTGAAACTTTCCTTCTGCGGGGTCCAGTTGATCGCCCATTCGACCGAACCGACCGTACCCGCGCCGAACCGCTCGGCGAAGTCCACCTTTCCGGCAAAGGGTTTGTCCGCATAGGTTTCCGCACCCTCGAGCCGCTCGGCGAGATAATCGGCAAGACCGCCCGGGAAGTGGAACGTGGCGGTTTCCGGCACGTCCTCCCCGACGAGGGACGGGTGACAGCGCCAGCGCAGCTCCACGCCCGAGAAGAGATATGCCTTCGAGCGCACCATCCGCAGGAGCCGCGCCGGCTTCAGCTGTTGTGCTCCGAAGATTTCCGCATCGGGATGGAAGGTGACGGTGGTGCCCCGGCGATTGGGTGTGCCACCGAGATGTTCGAGCGGCCCTTGCGGATGACCGCGGCTGAAGCTCTGGCGGTAGAGCTGGCGGCTGCGCGCGACCTCGACCACCATCCGGTCGGAAAGCGCGTTCACTACGGAGACGCCGACACCGTGCAGCCCGCCGGAGGTTTCATAGGCCTTGCCCCCGAACTTGCCCCCCGCATGCAGGGTGCAGAGGATGACCTCGAGCGCGGACTTGTCGGGAAAGCGCGGATGCGGATCCACCGGAATGCCCCGACCATTGTCGCGCACGGTTATCGACCGGTCCTCGTGCAGTTCGACCTCGATCCGGGTGGCATGGCCCACTACCGCCTCGTCCATCGCGTTGTCGAGCACTTCGGCGACGAGGTGATGCAATGCCCGTTCGTCGGTCCCGCCGATATACATGCCCGGGCGGCGCCGGACCGGCTCGAGCCCTTCAAGCACCTCGATCGAGGCGGCACCGTAGGATTCGGTCGCGGCGTCGTCGAAGAGGTCAGTGGCTGCAGTGGATCGCGTCATGAGTTCCTTACCGCCAGTCGTTGCGACGCATAATTCGCGCAACACGATATCTGGTCCCGTCCCGCATGCCCAGGCAAGGGGCGCGCGGCTTCGTTGCAGAGGTAGTAGTCGTGAGTGGCGTACTCCTGCAAGAGCACCGTCATGTGATCGGAAGCCGGAACCGCGGGTTCAGGGAAGAAGCTGCCGGATTTCCGGGTGCTCCGGCCCGTTCGGTGTCCAGTTCACTGTCGCGAGTGTCACGGGCAGGCCGAACCGGCGCGGTCCCGCGCTGCCGGGGTTGATCCGCATCAGCCCCTCCATGACCTCGACGAGCGGCCGGTGCGAATGGCCGAAGACGAGGAGATCGATCTCTTCACGGGCAGGATCGATGGCCAGCTTGTCGATGTCATGGACGACATGGATCTGCCGGCCCTCAAGCGTCAGGGTCATGCTTTCGGGGAGGGATCTGGCCCATGCATCGATATCGACATTGCCGCGGATCGCGCTCACCGGCGCAATCTGCCGAAGTTGCGGAATGATATCCGCCTGGCCGATGTCGCCGGCGTGAATGATGTGGTCGACACCGGAGAGCGCGTGCAGCGCCTCCGGACGCAGGAGACCGTGCGTGTCGGAGATCAGGCCGAGGCGCATCATCGCACAAGGACCCGGCTCTGCGGCGTCCACCTCGCGAGGATCCAGGCGAGGTCCTCGCGCCGGAAGGCGATGCAGCCAGCGGTCGGATGTCGGGGTCGCCGCCAGATGTGGAGGAAAACCGCGCTGCCCGCGCCCGGCCGCACAGGCGCAGAGTTCCAGTCGATGACGCCGACAAGATCATATTGAGGATCAGCCCGCCGCAACGCCTCGTGCGAGAATGGATGCGGCCGCCGGACGGGACGGTTGTATTCAGGATCGACCGGATCGTCGGACCAGCCGTCACACGGACCAATCGGTGCCGCGCCATGCCAGGAACCGCGGTCGGGCCGGTGAAGCACCGCCACAAGCCTGTGGACACCGAGAGGTGTCACCCCATCGCCCTCACGCCGCTTCGCGCCGATGCCGCCCCGGCCGGTCGCCACCGGAAAGCTTCGGCCGAGGAAACGCGCGGACCAGCGGTTGACGACGAGATCTCCACGTCGGGGCAGGGAGTGGCGGTGATTCACAGGAGATGGCCGCTCTTTGCCGCCTTCGTCCGGAGATAGTTGATGTTATGCGGGGTCGCGCCGACCTTGAGCGGCACCCGCTCGGTGACGGCGACGTCGCAGGATTCCATCATCGCGACCTTTCTCGGGTTGTTGGTCATCAGCCGCACCGCAACGAAACCCATCGCCTTGAGAATGTCGGCGCCCAGCCGGAAGTCGCGCTCGTCATCCTCGAAACCGAGGCGGTGGTTGGCCTCGACCGTATCGAAGCCCTGATCCTGCAGCGAATAGGCCCGCATCTTGTTGGCAAGGCCGATTCCCCTGCCCTCCTGGTTGAGATAGAGCAGCACGCCCTCTCCCGAAGCCCCGATCTGGGCGAGGGCGGCGCGGAGCTGCGGGCCGCAGTCGCATTTCTGCGATCCGATCAGGTCGCCGGTGAAACAGGCGGAGTGGAGGCGGCACAGTACCGGCGCACTCCGGTCGGGCGTGCCCACCTCCACTGCGTAATGTTCCTCCGAGCCGTCGAGATCACGAAATACCCTTACCCGTCCCGCCTCGGAGATTGCCAGCGGCACCCGCGCTGCCGCAACCTCGACGAGACGCCGCGGCGCAAGACCGGCCGGAACGAAGGCGGCGTCGAGTGCGAGGAGCCCGTGATCGCCCGCAACCGCCAGCGCGCGATCACGCGAGAGCGTCACCACGAGTGCCGCGGGCAGCAGATGCGCCTGTTTGGCAAGCGCAAGCGCAGCTCGGTGGAGGGCAGCATCGCCGTCGCGGCGTGTGGCATAGGGCCCCTTCAACGGCTGGACGAGATCGGCGGATGGGTCGGCGGTGGCGCGCACCCAGGAGAGATCGGATTCCCCCGGCAGGATCACCCGTGCGAGATCGCCGTCATAGGCCCGTGCCTTCAGCGTTCCCGCCCGCCGCGCCGTCAGCGCGAGATCCACGGGCCCGAGACCCCGCAGGTCGTCAAGCCGGGTCGCGGTTGCCACCTCCGCCGCGGCGATGACGGCGCCCGCCTCCGCGCCAAGCAGCACCACCGCCACCCCCATCCGGAGATCGGCGCGGGCTCGCGCGAGCTGTTCCTGCGGCGTCAGGCCAAGCGCCATGGCTATCCCTCTCCGGCGGCTCGTTTCGCTGATACCATCACAGGTCGTCCGGCAACATGCACACGGTATCGTGAAACTCCGTCACAATATATTGCGTTGTGAGGCAAGGGCCAACAGATCGTCCTGAAAGGAGGCAAGACTATGAGCAATCTCAAGCGCATCCTGATGGTCGACGACGACGACGATCTGCGGGAAGCCCTCGCCGACCAGCTGGTGATGACCGAGGAATTCGACGTCTTCGAGGCCGCGAACGGCGCGGAGGCGCTGGTGAAGGCCAAGGAGCAGCATTACGACCTCGTCATCCTCGATGTCGGGCTGCCCGACATGGACGGGCGCGAGCTCTGCAAGGTGATGCGGAAACAGGGCGTGAAATGCCCGATCATCATGCTGACCGGTCATGCAACCGACAGCGACCAGATTCTCGGGCTGGAATCGGGTGCCAACGATTACGTGGCGAAGCCCTTCCGGTTCCCCGTCCTGCTCGCTCGTATCCGGGCGCAGTTGCGCCAGCATGAACAGTCCGAGGACGCAGTCTTCACCGTCGGTCCCTACACGTTCAAGCCGGCGATGAAACTGCTCACCGACGAATCCGACCGCAAGATCCGCCTGACCGAGAAGGAAACCAACATCCTGAAGTATCTCTACCGGGCGAACTCGCAGGTAGTGCCGCGCGACGTGCTGCTCCATGAGGTCTGGGGCTACAATGCCGGCGTCACGACCCACACGCTGGAGACGCATATCTACCGGCTGCGCCAGAAGATCGAGCCCGAGCCGAGCCAGGCGCGCATCCTCGTGACCGAACAGGGCGGCTACCGGCTGGTCCCGTAGGCGAGGCTGGATTCGCCTGCACAAGGTCGCGGGGCCGGCACTGCCGGCCCCGAAACATTCAGGCTGCAAGAAGCTCGTCGGCTGGACCGAAGAACTCGTAATGGATCCGGTCGTCCGGCACGCCGGCCGCGGCAAGTCCGCTGACAAAGGTGCGCAGGAACGGCTTCGGTCCGCAGATGTAGAAGTCGGCCTTGTCGATCGGCGTGTTCCTGGCAAGCCAGTCCATCGAGATCCGGCCTTCGGCGTCATAATGCTGCCCCTTGCGATCCTCGGCACGCGGACGCTCGTAGAAGATCGTGGTGCTCGCCCCGGTCTGGCTGGCAAGACGGCGAACGCGCTCACCCATCGCATGGGTGGCACCGTTGATTGCGCCGTGGACGTAGTGGACCGGAACCGGTTTCTCCGCCGAACCCTTCGCGATCGTCTCGAGCATCGACACCATCGGCGTGAGACCCACACCGCCCGAAAGCAGCACCACCGGCCGCGACGGCTCCCCGGCGAGCACGAACTCGCCGGCCGGGGGCGCGACCTTCAGCACCGTGCCGGGATCCGCCGAATCGTGGAGCCAGCCGGAGGCGATGCCGCCCGGCTCACACTTGACGGAGATGCGGTAGGTCCTGCCGTTCGGCGCCGCCGAGATCGAGTAGTTGCGCTTGAGCGTTCCGTGGCCGGGAACGTCGATCGAGAAGGTGAGATACTGGCCGGGCTTGTGATCGATCACCGGACCGCCATCGACCGGCTCGAGCAGGAAGGAGGTGATGACCGCGCTTTCGGGCGTCTTCTCGACGATGCGGAAATCGCGCCAGCCCTTCCAGCCGCCGGGGCTTGCCTCGATCTCCGAATAGAGCTCATCCTCGCGCCCGATCAGGATGTCGGCAAGGAACCAGTAGGCCTCGCCCCAGGCCGCGAGGATCTCCGGCGTCGCCGCATTGCCAAGCACATCGCCGATTGCACCGAGGAGGGCCTTGCCGACATAGGGATAATGCTCGGGCAGGATCTGCAGGCCGACGTGTTTCTGCGCAATCCGCTCGACTGTGGGTGCAAGCGCGCCGAGATTCTCGATGTTGCGGGCATAAGCCAGGATCGCGTCGGCAAGCGCACGCGGCTGCGAGCCGGAATCGCCGTGGTGGGACTGGTTGAAGAGGTCACGGATTTCCTCGTCCCTGAACAGGCGAACATACATCGCGCGGGTGATGTCGAGCCCGTGCGCCTCGAGCGCAGGCACGGTGGCCTTCACGATGTCGATCGTCTTCTGGCTGAGTTCAGCGGTCATGCAGCACCCCTTCCGTCGTGATCCTGTGCGCCGGGGCAACATGCGCGGGATTCGATCCATTCTGACCCGGCTGCACGCGAACCGCGTGCTGGCGGGCGATTTAGGCGGGTTGGTCAAAACATGCAAGTCACATACATGTATTTTCCGTTCCTGTTCTACGTGACACAGAGCCCATGCGACTGACCCGCCATACCGATTATGCCCTGCGAGTGCTGATGTATCTCTCGGCCGAACCTGACCGCCTCGCCTCGATCGGCGAGATGTCGGCCGCCTACGGGATCTCCCACAACCACCTGATGAAGGTGGTCAATGCGCTGGTCCGGGCGGGCTATCTCACGTCCGTGCGTGGGCGCAGTGGCGGCGTGCGTCTCGCACGGCCGCCCGAGACGATCCGCGTCGGCGAGGTCGTGCGCATGACCGAGGACAGTTTCCGCCTCGCCGACTGCGAGACCTGCCGGATCGCACCTGCCTGCGGACTCGTTTCTGTCCTCGACGAGGCAGTGATGGCGTTCCTTGCAGTCCTGGACCGTTACACCTTCGCCGACCTGCCGGAGCGCGAGGTCGATTTCCTCTCGATCTTCCTGCCGCCTTCGGAGCCGGTGCCGGCAGACTGACGCAGCGCGGCACTCCGGTCAGGCAGGCAGGCCCCACAAGTTGCTTCCCCGGAAGGGACCGGTATAGAGGCGGTTCGCCTGAATTCCGGAGCCTGCACCCATGAGCCTCACGATTGCCACCTGGAACATCAACTCCGTCCGTATCCGCGAGGGGCTGGTGCGGCGGCTCCTTGTGGAGGAGGCGGTGGACGTGCTCTGTCTTCAGGAAACCAAGGCGCCGGTGGACAAGCTCCCCCTCGAGGGGTTCAGGGAGATGGGATATCGCCACGTCATCGCCCGCGGCGAGAAGGGCTACAACGGGGTGATGATCCTCTCCCGTGTGCCGATCGAGGAGGTGGGACACCGCTCCTTCTGCGGCAAGGAGGATACGCGGCACATCGCCGCGCGGCTCGAGGACGGGACGGTAATCCACAATCTCTACGTGCCGGCGGGGGGCTACGAGCCCGATCCGGTCCTGAACCCGAAGTTCCGCCACAAGCTGGATTTCATCGAGGAGATGCGCGCCTGGTTCGCGCAGGAACAACCGGAGCGGGCGATCCTCGTCGGCGATCTCAATGTCGCCCCGCGCGAGGATGACGTGTGGAATCACCGGCAGTTGCTCAAGGTCGTCTCGCACACGCCCATGGAGACCGAGGCCTTCGGGGCGATGCAGGAAGCCGGGAAGTGGGTGGACATCGTCCGCAAGGACATCCCGACCGGTCGGCTGTATTCCTGGTGGTCCTATCGCTCGCCCAACTGGGACGCGGCTGACAAGGGCCGGCGGCTCGATCATTTCTGGGCATCATCCGATATCGCAGCACGGGTGAGCGGCAGTCGCATCCCGCGTCATGTGCGTGGCTGGGACACGCCGTCCGACCACGTGCCGGTGATCGCGCAGCTTGTGTGAAGCGACGGAAGGGCTCTGAACCGGGCCCGCTTCGGCCGTTACCTGAACTCCTGTAGCGGTGTGTTCAGACGGCGGCGGCATCCTCGATGCAGAGCTTGGCACGGCGACGGCCGCCCCAGGTGTCGAGTTCGAGCGTCCCGGCGACGTGGAAGAGCCGATCGCGGCCCGAGCCGAAGGCCGTGCCGAGCGCGGTGCCTGCGCAGCGGAAGGCGATTGCCGGGAGCCGCCCGCCCTCCTCCCCCGCGAAGGTGAGGGAAAGATGGTCGCTACCGACCGGCCGTGCGTCGAGAATACGCAGCCGGGGCAGCGCCACCCGCGGCCGCGGGCTGCCGGCGCCGAAGGGACCGGCAGCTTCCAGCATCTCGCAGACATCGGCCGTGGCGGCGCCTGCGCCGAGCACGGCGTCGATCGCAAGCGCCCCCGGCATGCCGCTTCCCGCGCCCTGGCGGGCGAGAAGCGCGCCGAGCCGGTCCATCGCCGCATCGAGGCGAGCGCGCGGAACGGTCAGGCCGGCCGCCATCGCATGACCGCCTCCCCTGCTGATCAGGCCTTCGCGCTGAAGCGCTGCCACCGCCATGCCCAGGTCGACGCCCGGAACCGATCGCCCCGAGCCCTTGCCCTCCGCACCTTCAAGACCGATCACCACTGCCGGCCGGTCATAGGTCTCCTTCAGCCGCGAGGCGACGATGCCAACCACGCCCGGATGCCAGCCCTCGCCCGCAGCCCAGACGAGCGGCCCGTCGGTGCCACGTGCCTCCACCTGAGCCTCGGCAGCAGCACGTACCGCGGCCTCGACATCCTTGCGTGTACCGTTGAAGGCGTCGAGCTTCTCGGCGAGCATCGCCGCCTCGTGCGGGTCATCCGTAGCGAGAAGCCGAGCACCGAGATCGGCGGCACCGATACGGCCGCCCGCATTGATCCGTGGCCCGAAGACGAAGCCGAGCGCATGCACGCCCGGCGGTCCCGAGAGCCGGCTGACCTCCGCAAGCGCGGCGAGACCGGGCCTCAGCCCCTGCGCCATCACCGCGAGCCCGGCACGGACGAACGCACGGTTGAGCCCGTGCAGCGGAGCCACATCGGCAATGGTGGCAAGCGCCACGAGATCGAGAGCCGACAAGAGATCAGGGCCTTCGCGCCCGGCCTGCCGCATCAGCCGGTTGACCGCGACGAGCAGCATGAAGACCACCCCGGCCGCGCAGAGATAGTGCAGATGCCGCTCCTCGTCCTGGCGATTGGGATTCACCACCGCCACCGCCGCCGGAAGCGTTTCGCCGCCCTGGTGGTGATCGAGCACCACGACATCGCAGCCGGCAGCCGCGATCGGTTCATGCGCGAGCGTGCCGCAGTCAACACAGATGATCAGGTCATGAGTTTGGCCGAGCATCCGCATCGCGGGCTCGTTGGGGCCATATCCTTCGGCGATCCGGTCAGGAATATAGAGCGTCGCCTCCCGTCCGAGCGCCCGGAGCCAGTGGAGGAGGAGCGCCGCCGACGCTCCGCCGTCGACATCGTAATCAGCGAAGATCGCTATCCGTTCGCCCGCCTCCACTGCGCGCCAGAGCCGCTCGGCGGCGGCGTCCATGTCACGGAGGCTGGAGGGATCGGGCATCAGGTCACGAAGTGTGGGACGCAGATAGGCTTCGGCCCGACCGGGCGCGACGCCCCGCCGCGCCAGCACCCGGGCAACGAGGTCAGGCAGACCCGCACCCTGGGCGATTGCCCGGGCGAGCCGGTCCTCCGCCGGGTCCGGTCCGGTCCAGCGGCAGCCGCAGAGCGAGCGCTCGACACCGAAGACCGGACGCTTCCCGCAAGCCCCGTCGAAGCTCATCGCCGCTCCCTCCCCGGCATTCCGTCGTTCCACTCCCGCACCGGGCGCCCCCGCTCCGGCCGGAACCGCTCGCCACTCAAGGTCTCTGCAAAGCGCAGTGCGACCCGCCACAGGGCAATCCCCGCCCCTGCGATCCATAAGATGAGGACCGGAACCGGTCCCCAGCTCCCTGTGAGGACCGAGCGTCCGAGCAGGAAGAGGGCGACGAGGATTGCCGAGGTCCAGATCACCAGCCAGACCCCGGTGAAGACCGTTCCCGCGCGCCAGCGGCGCGCTGGCATCACTGGTTCTTCTGGCGGTAGAGGAGACGCCGCAGGGAGCCGGTCTTCGACCGCATCAGTATCGTCTCGGTCTCGAGCCACTCGCCATCACGGCGGGCACCCTTGAGGATCGAGCCATCGGTGACACCGGTCGCGGCGAAGATCACGTGCTGGCTCACCATGTCGTCGCGGGTGTAGATGCGATCGAAATCCTCAATTCCGTGACGGCGCGCCCGATCGCGCTCCTCGTCGTTGCGGAAGATGAGCCTGCCCTGGATCTGGCCGCCCATGCATTTGAGCGCGGCCGCGGCCAGCACCCCTTCCGGCGCTCCGCCCGACCCCATGTACATGTCGATCCCCGTCACTTCCGGCTCGGCGCAGTGGATGACGCCGGCGACATCGCCATCGGTGATCAGCCGGATCCGTGCGCCGGTCTCGCGGATCTCGCGCACGAGATCGGCATGGCGGGGCCGTTCGAGCACGCAGACCATGATGTCCGAAGGCTTCCGTCCCCGATGCCGGGCGAGGGTCAGGATGCGCTCGGTCGGGGTCATGTCGAGATGAACGAGACCCTCCGGATAGCCCGGTCCGATGGCGAGCTTCTCCATGTAGACGTCGGGCGCGTTCAGCATCGAGCCGCGCGGCCCCATCGCGATCACCGCAAGCGCGTTCGGCATGTCCTTGGCGGTGAGGGTCGTCCCCTCGAGCGGATCGAGCGCGATGTCCACGGCCGGTCCTTCGCCGGTGCCGACCTCCTCGCCGATATAGAGCATCGGCGCCTCGTCGCGCTCGCCCTCGCCGATAACCACCACGCCCTGGATGTCAAGGAGATTGAGCTGCTTGCGCATGGCATCGACAGCGGCCTGGTCGGCAGCCTTCTCGTCGCCCGAACCGACGAGCTTGGCCGCGGCAATCGCCGCCTGCTCGGAGACCCGGGCCAGGCCCAGCGACAGCATGCGATCAGCGAATATGTTCTCCTCGGCCATCGGCGTACCTTCCCTCGTCACAGTTCGCGTTGCCTTGCTTCTAGGCGAAGCGCGGCTGGGGGGAAAGCCGGAAGTCCGGCTTCATCCCTGCCGACGGCCCGCGACGGAGTGGACGGGGCCGTTCCTGCCGGATGCAGCCCGAACTCACACGTCCTCGATCCGGAGCACGACCGGAACGTCGTGGCAGACGTCGAGTGTCTCGATGACCGAAACCGCCCGGTCGAGAGCCGGACGCCCGCAACGGTGGGTGACGATGAGCACCGGCGCAGTCGTGCCCGGATGGGCCCCCTGCCGCATCCGGTCGATGGAGACGCCGCTCTCGCCGAGGGCCGCCGCGATCCGCGCAAGCACGCCCGGTCGGTCTGCAAGCGCGAAGCGAAGGTAATAGGCGGCCTCGCCGCTGGTGCCGGCACGTGGGGCATGGCAAAGACTCGCCGCCGGCTGGCCGAATGGGGGAAAGATGAGGCCGCGGGCAATGTCGACCACATCGCCCATGATCGCGGACGCGGTCGGTCCCTCCCCCGCGCCCGGACCCGACATGACGATGCGGCCGGCGAAATCCCCCTCGAGCACGACCATGTTGGTGACGCCCTCCAGCGTACCGATCGGCGAAGTGCTCGGCACGAGGCAGGGCTGCGTCCGCGTCTCGAGCCCGCGCGGTGTGAGCCGCGCCACGCCGAGGAGCTTGATCCGGTAACCGAGCTCGGCGGCATGTTCGATGTCCGCGATGCTCACGCGCTCGATGCCCTCGACGGTCATCCCCTCGTAATCGACGCGCGTGCCGAAGGCTGCCGCCGCGAGCAGGGCGAGCTTCTGGGCCGCGTCGACGCCGCCGACGTCGAAGGAAGGATCCGCCTCGGCATAGCCGAGCTTCTGCGCAGCCTCGAGCACCTGGGCATAAGGTGCGCCGGTGCGTTCCATCTCGGTCAGGATGTAGTTGCAGGTGCCGTTCATCACCCCCATGACGCGGGTGATCCGATTGGCGGCGAGGCCCTCTATCAGCGACTTCACCACCGGGATCCCGCCCGCGACGGCCGCTTCGAACCTGAGCGCCACACCCCTCGCCTCGGCAGCCTCCGCGAGTGCCTGCCCATGCCGGGCGAGCATCGCCTTGTTGGCAGTGACGAAATGCTTGCCGGCGTTGATCGCCGCCGTCGCCGTTGCCTTTGCGGGGCCGTCCTCCCCGCCAATCACCTCGATCACGAGATCGATGTCATCGCGCCGGGCCAGCGCGACCGGATCATCCTCCCAGGCATAGCGCGACAGGTCGACACCACGATCGCGGCTGCGCGAGCGGGCGGAGATCGCACCGATCTCGATCGGGCGTCCGGCCCGCGCGGCAAGACATGCGGCATTTTCCTGAACAATGCGCACGATGCCGGTGCCGACGGTGCCAAGACCGGCGAGACCGAGACGGAGAGGTTCGGACATGGGCGCGCTCCGCTTGGGCAGTGGAAGCGAACCTCCTAGGCCAGGTACCCGACCGGAGCAAGAGGACCATCGGCCGGCATGCGTTCCGCTGCCGGCCCGGCTTCAGGCCGCCGCCTCCCGGTTCCGATAGCGCGCGCGAATCTCCTCGGCATTCGCCATCACGCGGCGGACGTTGCGCGCGGCCTGGCGGATGCGGTGCTCGTTCTCGACGAGGCCGAGCCGGACGAACCCCTCGCCGTATTCGCCGAAACCGACGCCGGGGGAAACGGCCACCTCGGCCTCGCTCAGCAGGATCTTGGCAAATCCCATCGAGCCGAGGTCGCGGAAGGGCTCCGGCACCGGCGCCCAGGCGAACATCGTCGCGGGCGGCGCCGGAATGGCCCATCCCGCCCGGCCCATCGCATCGACGAGCACGTCGCGCCGCGACTTGTAGACGGAGCGGATCTGGGCAACGCAGTCCTGCGGCCCGTTGAGCGCCGCGGCGGCGGCCACCTGCACCGGAGTGAAGGCCCCGTAGTCCAGATACGACTTGATACGGGTGAGCGCCGCGATCAGCCGCTCGTTCCCCACGGCGAAACCCATCCGCCAGCCCGGCATCGAATAGGTCTTGGACAGCGAGGTGAACTCGACCGCGATCTCCTTTGCCCCCTCGACCTCCAGGAGCGACGGCGGCGGATTATCATCGAAATAGATCTCGGCATAGGCGAGATCGGAGAGGATCCAGAGGTGATGCCTGCGCGCGAACCGTACCAGTTCGCGGTAGAAGGCGAGATCGGCCACCCGCGCCGTCGGGTTCGAGGGAAAGTTCACCACCATCGCCACCGGTGACGGTACCGAATGGATCACCGCATGTTCGAGGGCGCGCAGATAGGCGTCCTCGTCAAACCGCCCCTCATGGAGCGCCTTCACATGCCGGAGGGTTCCTCCCGCGATCATGAATCCGTAGGGATGGATCGGATAGCTCGGGTTCGGCACCAGCACCACGTCGCCCGGCGCGGTGATCGCCATCGCGAGATTGGCGAGTCCCTCCTTGGAGCCGAGCGTGGCAATGACCTCGGTCTCGGGGTCGAGCTTCACCCCGAAACGCCGCTCGTAATAGCCCGCCTGCGCCCGCCTGAGGCCAGTGATGCCCCTCGATGCGGAATAACGATGCGTCCGGGGGCGCCGCACGGTCTCGACGAGCTTGTCGACGATATGCGCGGGCGTGTCCATGTCCGGATTGCCCATCCCGAAATCGATGATGTCACGGCCTTCGGCACGGTACTGCGCCTTCAGCCGATTCACCTCCGCGAACACGTAGGGCGGCAGACGCTTGATGCGGTAGAATTCCTCGGACATGTGCACGTTTCCCAGGCCGTCGAGTGCCCGTGCTTATATCGCTGCCCACGGACATTGCACAGGCCCCGCGATGGTGCCGGCGGCACATGACGGCGAATTTCTCGCAAAGGACGAATCCGCATATCCTACTCGTCTTAAAGTAGAAAATGCTTTACGCTATGTGAGCGATATCCCGCTCGCTGCGCACCGGTTCCGGCTTGTCGCTGTTCGGGCGCAGTGATTCGGCAGTAAACGAAGTGGGCGGCCCGGAGCCTTCGGGCGGGGGACCGCCTCACCAGATACGGGCAGAGCAGAAAGAAAGGGCGGAATGTATACCCCCGAGAACCACCAGCAGATGTTCGAAATCATCACGGCGCTGCGCACCTATGCAGGCACGAACGCGATGCCGGGCACGGCAGAGCTCCTCGATGACGCATTGATGATCCTTGCCAACGAGGGGCGGGGCATGCTCGCTTCTCCTGCCCGGCCGGAACGTGCGAGCCGCGCTCCCGAACCTTCGCGCTCCTGATGACCGGCGGCCAGGCTCCCTGCACCGATCCTGGCCCTCCGCTCAGCGGATCTCGCCGATCCAGTCCCATGGCGTGACGAAGGCGCCGAGTGCCGCAGCTACCGCGGCCTCGTCCCGCGGGCCTGGTCCCGGATCGATGAAGGCCACGAGCCCTCGCCGACGATCCTCGATCACCTCGGCCACCCGCGCCTCCAGCCCTGCGGCGGCAAGCGCCTCGTCATAGACACGCTTGATCGCGCGGCGACGCAGGTCGGGCTTGAAGATCTTCCCCACCGCCGTCTTCGGCAACTCCGGCACGATCTCGAGATAGCGGGGCACCGCAGCCTTCTCCGATACATGCGCGCGGGCGAAGTCGAGGAGACTACGCTCGTCCGCGCTGCATCCCTCGCAGAGTTCGACATAGACCGCCGGCACCTCGCCGGAATGGGCATTCGGCTCGCCGATGGCGCCGACGAAGGCGACATCGGGATGTTTCATCAGCGCGGACTCGATCACGCCGGGATCGATATTGTGGCCGCCGCGGATGATCACGTCCTTGGCGCGGCCGGTGATCCAGAGGTAGCCGTCGGCGTCGGTCCGGCCGAGATCGCCGGTCCTGAGAAAGCCGTCCTCGGTATGGAGCCCGCGGTTGCGCTCGGGGTCGGTATAAGTCGCTCCGGGCGTGGTGCCGGGGTTCCTCACGCAGATCTCGCCGATCTCGTCGACAGCGCATTCGCCGAGCACCCGCCCCTCGTTGTCGCAGCGACGGATGCGGACCTCCGTGTAGGGCAAGGGAAAGCCGACCGAGCCGATCCTGCGCTCGCCATGCGGCGGGTTGACGGAGACGAGGCAGGTGGCCTCGGTCAGGCCGTAGCCCTCGAGCACCCGGACGCCGGTCGCGGCCTCGAACCGCTCGAAGAGTTCGACCGGCATCGGCGCCGAGCCCGAGACCGCGAGGCGGAGCGAGGAGACATCGGCGTCCACCGGCCGCTGCATCAGCATCGCCGTCGCCGTCGGCACCGTGATCATGAAGGTGACGCGCCAGCGTTCGACGAGTTTCCAGAAGTTCCTGAAGACGCCGACGCCACGATAGCCCTGCGGCGTCACCATGACGAAATGCGCACCGCTCGCGAGACAGGACATGAAGACCGGATAGGCGGCGAAGACGTGGAACATCGGCAACGGGCAGATCAGCACGTCGCGCTCGTCGAAGAGGCAGAACCGGCCCAGCCAGCCGTTGTAGAGGATGCCTCGCGCCGTGTGCTGGGCGATCCTGGGCAGGCCGGTCGTGCCCCCGGTGTGGAAGCAGGTGACGAACCGCTCGTGCGACCCCTCGGTGAAGGCGAGTTGCTCCGGGTCCTCCGCGGCGAGGGCGCGGGCGTAATCGTGGATCTCGGCCCCGTGCGCCGTGAGCCGTTTCGGCCGCATCATCGGTGCCAGCCAGCGCGCCGCGCCGCCGACATAGCGCACGAGATCGACCTCGACGACATGGGCGACGGTACCCGCGAGCGCGACCGCCTGCGCGACCTTCTCGGAAAGGTCCGTCTTCGGGAAGGGCGCGAGCGTCACCACCACCCGCGCATTCACCTCCCGGAGGAGGTCGGCCATGACCTCGGGCGCGAGCAGCGCGTTCACCGGCAGCACCCGCCCGGCAGTGGCGCCGGCAACGAGTGACACCGCCGCCTCGATCGAGTTCGGCAGGATGTAGGCCACCGTGTCGCCGTCACCGATCCCGAGGCGGCGGAAGAGATTGGCGGCGCGCGTCACCTCGGCCCGGAAGTCGGACCAGGTCAGGGTGACCGCGCGGTCCTTCGGCCCGGACTGGAGCTGGAAGCTCACCGCCGGACGGGAACCATGACGGGCTTCGGTCTCGCGCAGCTGCTCGTAGAGGGTGCGCGCGGTCCAGCGTTCGCTTACCGGCGCCTCGTGCTCGATCGCCTCCTTGTCCGCAAGCGTCGCGATCCGGGCCAAACTGCATCTCCCCTGCCACCGGTGGCGAGGTCATTGTGGCGCGACGGGGCATGACCACACAAGGGCCGGGTGATGGCGCGGCGCCGGCCCTGTCCGGCACCGGGCGCCGGTCCGCAGCCGTCCTGCGCCGCACGGGCCGCTCCTGCCGCTCCCGCGGGCGTGGATGAAACACGCCCACGCGTGAAAACCCCATCAACCAGTTGATATACAAGGATAACCAGAGGTTGCCCCCAGGTTAACGGCGTGGGGCCCGCCACTCAGCCCGGGGCGATCCGGCCGGCACGGTCGCCGACCTGTGCCCGGTGCAGGAGCAGGTGGTCGAGAAGGACGCAGGCGAGCATCGCCTCGCCCACGGGCACGGCGCGGATGCCGACGCAGGGATCGTGCCTGCCCCGGGTCACGATCTCGGTCTCCTCGCCGGTAATGGTGATGGTCCGGCGCGGCTGCAGGATCGAGGAGGTGGGCTTGACCGCGAACCGCGCGACGATCTCCTGCCCGGTCGAGATGCCGCCGAGGACGCCGCCCGCGTGGTTCGAGGAGAACACCGGTCCCTCCGGCCCCATCGTGATCTCGTCGGCATTGTCGACGCCGGTGAGGGCGGCCGATTTCATGCCGTCACCGATCTCCACCGCCTTCACGGCGTTGATCGACATCAGCGCCGCGGCGATGTCGGCGTCGAGTTTTCCGTAGATCGGTGCGCCGAGGCCCGGCGGCACGCCCTCGGCCCGCAGCTCGATCACCGCACCGATGGAATTGCCGGACTGGCGCAGCTCGTCGAGATAGGTCGCCCACTCGGCGGCGGCGCGCGCGTCGGGGCACCAGAACGGGTTCCGCTCGACCTCCTCCCAGTCCCAGGCAGCGGGATCGATCTGCCGCGTGCCCATCGCCACCATCGCGCCGCGGATCTTCAGGCCCGGGACGAGTTCCGCGAGCGCGGCCCGGGCCACCCCCGCCGCCGCGACCCGCGCCGCCGTCTCGCGCGCGGACGACCGGCCGCCACCGCGATAGTCGCGGATGCCGTATTTCAGGTGGTAGGCGATATCGGCATGTCCCGGCCGGAACTTGAAGGCGATGTCGCCATAATCCTTCGACCGCTGGTCGGTGTTGTGGATGAGGAGCGAGATCGGCGCGCCGGTGGTGCGGCCCTCGAACACGCCCGAGAGGATCTCGACGGCATCGGCCTCGCGCCGCTGCGTGGTGTATCGGCTCTGTCCCGGCCGGCGCCGGTCGAGCCATGGCTGGATGATGTCTTCGGTCAGCGCGACGCCGGGCGGGCAGCCGTCGACGATCGCGCCCAGCGCCGGGCCGTGGCTCTCGCCCCAGGTGGTGACCCGGAAGACCCGTCCGAATGTGTTGATCGACACCCTCCTGCCCTCCCCTGTCTCAGAACACGCCCGGAAGGCGCTGCTGGCCGAAGCTGCGGCTCCTCGCCGTCGTCGCCGGCGCGCCGAAGGCAAAGAGCGTCGCGCCGAATTCGATCCGCAGGTCGGTCTCGTCCACGTCGCCCGACTGCGCGAGCAGGCCGATCCCGCCCGAGAGGCGGATGTCCGAACCCGGCATGTAGTATTCGGCGCCGACAAGCATGTCGGTGAAGTTGACGTCGTCCCGCCCGGCGAGCGTGCGGTCGGCGCGGGTGTGCTGGAAATCGGCCGTCAGCATGATCTCCGGCGAGAGCGCGTAATATCCTGATGCACCGAGATAGGGCGCTTCCACCGCGCCGTCGAACCGGCCGAGGCGGGCCTCGATGGTGAGGCCGGGCATCGCCTCGAACATGCCCTCGATCCCGTAGTTGTCGAAGCGGTCGTCGCCGAAATCGTCCTCGTCCACGAAGGTCGGCAGGTAGTAGGCGCCGAAACGGCTGCCGTCATCGGCCATCAGGTGAAGATGGACGCCGAGGCCGAGTCCCGCCTCGTCGAGATCGAGCCAGCGCAGCCCGGCATCGACCTGGGCACCGAGGAAGGGCGCGAGCCAGAACGTGCTGCTGGTATCGAGCGCGATCTCGTCGGATGCGGGGCTCGACCCGTCGCGGACCTGGCCGTAGGAAAGCCTCGCCTCGCTGCCGCGGTAGAGCGAGAAGTTGTCGCGGGGCGTGCCGGCGGCGGGCTCCCACCCCTGGGCCGCGGCGCTTCCCGGCACGAGAGCGGCGGCGAGAATCAAAGCGACATGGTTCTTCGTCATTGTTTTCTTTTCCCTCGATCTGCCTCGCCCTGCTTCTCGCGAGGCGGGCGGATGAAGGCAAGGGGGTCCGGGGACCGTGGCGCGCATTGACCCCTGCCCGCCACGGGAAATGCACCCCTGCCGCCTCGTGTGGTCAGTAAAGCCAGAGCCCGAGATAGAGCGCCGCCATCCCGGCGGCGATCGCGCCGAGGGCGTTGCGGGTGACCGCGCCGACGGCAAGCGCCACGAAGGCTGCCGTCATCCGGGCGGGATCGGGCACGCCTCCCGTGGCCGCCGGCCAGACCACCAGCGGCGCCACCAGCGCCGGCAGTACCGCGACCGGGACATGGCGCAGGAGGCGCATGGCCCAGTCCGGCATCGCCCGGTCGCCGACGAGCCCGAGGAACGAGAGCCTGATGAGATAGGTCCCCACCCCGAGCGCGAGGATCACCGTCCAGATCGTCGCGTCCATCACCGCGCTTCCCCGAGCCTCTCCACCCCGGCGCCGACCGCCATCGCGCCGAGGGCCGCGGCGAGGATGCCGGTGCCGAAGGGCAGATCCGCGAGCAGGAGCGACAGCCCGATCGCCGTGACCGCTGCCGCCACCTGCGGCCGGCCCCGCAGCAGGGGCGCGAACATGGCGATGAAGGTGATGGGGAGCGCGAAGTCGAGCGCGTACTCCTCCGGCACCGCCCTCCCCGCCACCCCGCCCAGCCAGGTGAACGCGTACCAGACCGGCACGATCGGCAGCGAGGCCCCGACGAAATAGGCGAACTTCTCGCTGCCGGTCATTTCGGGCTCCACGGCGAAGCGGCTCACGGCGGCGGCATAGCTCGAATCGAGGAGCATGTAGGCAAGCACCGCACGCTGCCGGAAC
>JAJUJF010000185.1 GCA_029265455.1 Paracoccaceae bacterium
ACCTCGATGTCCCGCACCCCGGAACTGCTCGACGGGCTCCTGATCGGCAGGCGGAGCGGGGCGGAACTCTACAACCGCATCTTCGTCGTCTCCGCCTACGGCGGGATCACCAACCTGCTGCTCGAGCACAAGAAGACCGGAGCGCCGGGTGTCTACGCGATGTTCTCGGAGGCCGATAACGACCACGGCTGGTCCGAGGGGCTGAACATCGCGATGCGCGCCATGATGGAGGCGCATCGCAACATCCTCACCGAGAGTGCCGATCTGCGCGCGGCCGACGATTTCGTGCGCGAGCGGATCGAGGGTGCGCGGTCCTGCCTGATCGACCTCCAGCGCCTGTGCTCCTACGGCCATTTCCATCTCGACGCGCATATGCTGACGATCCGCGAGCTGCTCTCGGGTCTTGGCGAGGCGCATTCCGCCTTCGTCACCGCGACGCTCCTGCGCCGGCATGATGTCAACGTCCGCTTCGTCGACCTGACCGGCTGGCGCGACGAGAGCCAGCCGGATCTCGAGACGCGGATCGCCCGCGGCTTCGAGGATATCGACCTCGCCCGGGAGCTGCCCATCGTCACCGGCTATGCCCAGTGCCGCGAGGGGCTGATGCGGGAATTCGACCGGGGCTATTCCGAAGTCACCTTCTCCCGCATTGCCGCGCATACCCGCGCGCGCGAGGCGATCGTGCACAAGGAGTTCCATCTCTCCTCGGCCGACCCGGCCGTCGTCGGCATGGACGCGGTGCGCAAGCTCGGGCGCACGAATTACGACATCGCGGATCAGCTCTCGAACCTCGGGATGGAGGCGATCCACCCGCGGGCGGCGAAGACGCTGCGCCAGGCCGGTATTCCGCTGCGGGTGACCAATGCCTTCGAGCCGGACGATCCCGGCACGCTGATCGATAACGAACCCGCAGAGGATGCGCGGGTCGAGATGGTGACCGGGCTGCCGGTCTTCGCCATCGAAATGTTCGAGCAGGACATGGTCGGCGTGAAGGGCTACGACGCGCGGATTCTCGACGCGCTGACCCGCCACAAGGTCTGGATCGTCTCCAAGTCCTCGAACGCGAACACGATCACCCATTACGTCAACGCCTCGCTGAAACAGGTGAAACGCGTGGAGCAGGAACTCGCCGCGAGCTGCCCGAACGGGCGGATCAACGTGCGCAAGGCGGCGCTGGTCTCGGCGCTGGGGCGGAATCTGCATGGGCTCGGCGTCGCCCGCCGGAGCCTCGAGGCGCTGGAACGCGCCGGCGTCCGGGTGCTGGCGCTGCAGGACCTCGGCCGCGGCGTCGACGTGCAGATCCTCGTCCCCTCCGATCAGGAGCAGGCGGCGATCCGGGCGATGCACGGGGAGCTGGTGGCTGCAGAGACAGTAGAGGTGCCGGAGATCCGTACCGCCGCCTGATCACGTCCGCCTCGGGCTGCGCGGGTGGTGCTGGTGAGCCAGCCGCAGCTAGCGGTTCGCGCCCGGCACCCAGAGCACATCACCGTTCCCGTTGTCGTTGGCAACGCGGGCGGCGACGAAGAACCAGTCGGACAGCCGGTTGAGATAGCGCACTGCCTCCGGGTTCACCGTCTCCTCGACGGCAAGGGCGACCACGCCCCGCTCCGCCCGGCGGCAGACGGTCCGCGCGAGATGGAGATGCGCGGCGAGCGGCGTCCCGCCCGGCAGGATGAAGCTCCGGAGCGGCTGCAATCCCTCGTTCATCACGTCGATCTCGCGTTCGAGCCGTTCGACCTGCGCCGCCGCAATCCGGAGGCGGGGATATTTCGCCGTGGCGTCGTTCTCGATGTCCGGGGTCGCGAGATCGGCGCCGAGATCGAAGAGATCGTTCTGGATCCGCCCGAGCGCCACGTCGATCTCGCCTTCGGCGGTAAGGCGCGCGAGGCCAAGGACCGCATTCAGTTCATCGACAGTGCCGTAGGCCGCGACCCGCAGCGAATGTTTCGGTACCCGGTCGCCCGAGGCAAGGCGCGTATCGCCGCGATCGCCCGTGCGGGTGTAGATCCTGTTGAGAACGACCATGGTGCCCTCAGGCTGCGAAGGCGACGACCGCGAGGATCAGGAGCACGGCGATGAACTGCAGCAGGATGCGCAGCCGCATGATCTTGTTCGCGTATTTCCGGTTGAACTCGCCACCGAGGGCGAAGCCGATCACGCCGACCATCAGCACGCCGAGCACGGCGAGGCAGGCAAACGCCGCGAGGAAGAAGAGGGGAGCGGAGGACATGGGAGTACCTTCCATTGGGTATTCCGGAAGTAGCGGCTTCTGCGCGATTTGCAACCGCACGAACTCACCACATGCGCGCGAGATAGTCGAGCGCCGGGTCGGGGAGAAGCCGCCTCAGTGTTGCTCCGACCCGTGTCGGCAGCGTCACCCGGTAGCGGATCCGGGGCCGCCGCGCCTCGAGCGCGCGTACGAGCACCGCCGTCACTGCACCCGGCGGCAGTTCGAACCGGTCGCGTCCCTCCCCGTAAAGGCGGGGAATCACGCGGGTTTCGTATTCCTCCCGCCGCGCGGAGGCCTGCCAGTCGATATGGCGTTCGAAATGCGGGATCGCCTTCCGCCGCAACTTGCTCGTGATCGGCCCGGGCTCGATCAGCACGACCTCGACGCCTGTGCCCGTCATCTCGCGCCGGAGCGTGTCGGCAATCCCTTCGAGCGCGAACTTGGTCGCGGCGTAGGCGCCCCGGTAGGGCATCGCGAAGAAGCCCAGAACCGACGAGTTGAAGACGATCCGTCCCTGTCCGCGCGTGCGCATTGCCGGGATCAGCCGGTTGGCAAGATCGACCTGGCCGAAGAGATTGGTCTCGAAGATCGCCCGCAGCCCGGCGCGGGGCAGGTCCTCGACCGCCCCCGGCAGGGCGAAGGCGCCGTTCATGAAGACCGCGTCGAGCGCGTTCCCGACCCGCGCAAGCGCCTCCGCCGCCCCATCCGCCACGCTCGTCTCGTCGTCGAGGTCGAGCGGGAACGACTCGAGCCCCTCCGCCCGGAGCCGCGCGCAATCCTCCTCCCCGCGACAGGTGGCGAGGACCCGCCAGCCACGCCCATGGAGACCGCGCGCCGCGTCGAGACCGATGCCGGAGGAACAGCCCGTGATGAGGATGGTGCGTTGCCAAGTCTTGTCCGTCATGCCGGGGAGCGGTAG
>JAJUJF010000102.1 GCA_029265455.1 Paracoccaceae bacterium
CAGGAGCCGCGCGGCATCGGCAAGCTTCAGGCTGCCGGCCGCGCAGAGGGCGGAATATTCACCCAGGGAATGGCCCGCGACATAATCGGGTCCGGCTATGCCCTCGGCCTCGAGCGCGCGCAGGGCGGCAATGGAGGTCGCCATCAGCGCCGGCTGGGCGTTGGCAGTGAGCGTCAGCGCCTCGGCCGGGCCTTCCCAGATCGTCTCCGAGAGCTTCTCGCCGAGTGCCTCGTCGACTTCCTCGAAGACCGCGCGGGAAGCGGGATAGGCTTCCGCGAGATCGCGGCCCATCCCGACCGCCTGGGCGCCCTGGCCCGGAAAGACAAAGGCCTGCATCCGCCGGACCTCCTCCCTGCTCGCCTGCTGCCGCCACTCGGGCGGACATGATCGCTTGCCGCCTTCACTAGCGGCGGGGCGGAATCCTTGTCCAGCCCCCTTGCCTTTCCGGCGCCGGGGCGTATTAGGAACCCTCTCCCTCCAGAGATTGCATCGCGCTGCCTCTCGTACGGTGACCGGAGGGGTCAGGGTCCCGTTTTGAAGCGCGCCGGAAAAGACAGGTGATCGGGATGGCGCTCTACGAGCACGTCTTCATCGCGCGTCAGGATCTCTCCAACGCGCAGGCCGAAGGGCTCATCGAGCATTTCGGCCAGGTCCTCGCGGACAACGGCGGGTCGCTGGTCGGCCAGGAATACTGGGGCCTCAAGACCATGGCCTACAAGATCAACAAGAACCGCAAGGGGCACTACTGCTTCATGCGCTCGGACAGCCCGGCACCGGCCGTGCACGAGATGGAGCGCCTGATGCGGATCCATGACGACGTGATGCGGGTGCTGACCATCAAGGTCGACGAGCACGAAGAGGGCCCGTCGGCGATGCTGCAGTCGCGGGGGCGCGATGATCGCGGCCGCCGCCGGCGTGACGACTGAGGAGGAGCAAGACAATGGCAAACCGGACCTTCTTCCGCCGGCGCAAGTCCTGCCCGTTCTCGGGGGCCAATGCGCCGAAGATCGACTACAAGGACGTGCGGCTGCTCCAGCGCTACGTGTCCGAACGCGGCAAGATCGTGCCGTCGCGGATCACCGCGGTCTCGTCCAAGAAGCAGCGTGAACTGGCGCGGGCGATCAAGCGGGCGCGGTTCCTCGCGCTCCTGCCCTACGCCGTCCACTGACGGAGGCACCTATGGAAGTCGTACTTCTCGAACGGGTCGCCAAGCTCGGCCAGATGGGCGAGGTCGTGAAGGTCAAGCACGGCTACGCCCGGAACTTCCTCCTGCCGCAGGGGAAGGCGCTTCGCGCGACCGAAGAGAATCTCAAGCGTTTCGAGGCCGAGCGTGCCCAGCTCGAGGCCCGCAACCTCGAGGCGCGCAAGGAGGCCGAGAGCGTCGCCGCGAAGCTCGACGGCGAGTCCTTCGTGGTGATCCGTTCGGCATCCGAATCGGGCGCGCTCTACGGTTCGGTGACCACCCGCGACATCGCGGACGCCGCGACCGAGGGCGGGTTCAGCCTCGACCGCCGGCAGGTCCAGCTCGACCATCCGATCAAGGAGCTCGGGCTCCACAAGGTCGGCGTCTCGCTGCACCCGGAAGTGGACGTGACGATCACGATCAACGTCGCGCGCACCCAGGAGGAGGCCGAGATCCAGGCTTCCGGCAAGACGATCCAGGAAATCCGCGCCGAAGAGGAGGCAGCTCTCGACGCCGAGGCCGCCGCCGAATTCGACGTGGAGCAGCTCTTCGAGGAGGAGCCGGCCGAGGGCGAGGAGCGCGGCCCCGCCGCCTGACCCTTCGCGCACTCTCCTGAAAATGCCATGCGGCCGCTCCCCGGAGCGGCCGTTTGCATGCGCGGCACCTTCTGCCGGGGCCGGACTGCGGCGGTTCACGACCGCCCGAGCGCCGACAGGCCGAGCCGCAGCGCCTTGCGCATCACGGTCGGAACCGCCGCCAGCGCAGATTCGGCATCATGGAAGTCACTGCCCGGCGGCGGTGTCTGCTGCCCGACGAGTGCTGCCTCCACCGCGAGCTCGAGGTGAAAATGCGTGAAGGTGTGCCGCACCTCGCCTGCCGGCTGCCAGTCCGCAGGCAATGGCGGACGCCGCAGCGGCTCCGCACCCCAATCCGCGCCCGGCAGCCCGAGCATGCCGCCGAGAAGCCCCCGCTCCGGCCGCCGCTCGAGAAGCACCGCGCCATCCGCGCGCACCGCGCAGAAGGCGACGCCCTGGCGCACCGGTTTCGGCCGTTTCTCCGCCCGGCGTGGCAGTTCCCCGGCGATACCCCTCGCCTGCCCTGCGCAGCGATCGCTCCAGGGGCAGACGCCGCAGGCCGGACGTCGCGGCACGCAGACCGTCGCACCGAGATCCATCACCGCCTGCGCGTAATCGCCCGGGCGCTCCGCCGGCGTCAGCTGCGCGGCAAACGCCCTGAGCTCGGGCTTCGCCTGCGGCAGCGGTGTCTCGACCGCGAAGAGCCGTGCCATCACCCGCTCGACATTGCCGTCGACCACCACCGCCGAGCGGTCGAAGGCGATCGCCGCCACCGCCGCCGCCGTGTACGGCCCGATTCCCGGCAGCGCCCGCAGCCCCTCCTCGGTATCCGGAAACTGCCCGCCGTCGGCGGCCACTGCGCGGGCGCAGGCGATCAGGTTCCGCGCTCGCGCGTAGTAGCCAAGCCCCGCCCAGGCCGCCATGATCTCCGCCTCCGGCGCGGAGGCGAGCGCCCCCACATCCGGCCAGCGCGCGGTAAAGTCCTGGAAATAGGGGATGACCGCGGCCACCGTCGTCTGCTGGAGCATCACCTCCGAGAGCCAGACGCGATAGGGATCAGGGGTCGATCCGGCGGCCCGGGCCGCGGGCAGGACCCTCCATGGCAGCGGCCGCGCCATCCGGTCATACCAGTCGAGCAGCAACGCCGCGGTTTCGCCGGTTTCGCCCATCGTTCCCCCTGACAGCGCCATTCCGGCCGTCTATCATCCGCCGCCATGTCGTCCAGTCCTACCCACCACTCATCCGAACGCCGCGCCCGCGGTTTTCGCCGCGCGGGCGGCATCGTCGCCCCGAAACTCGCGGCCGCTGCCCGACGGCGCGGCTTCACCGAGGCACGCCTCCTCACCGACTGGGCGGAGATCGTCGGGCCGGAACTCGCCGCCGCGACCCGTCCCGTGAAGATGACCCGGCCGCGCAATCTCGGCGCGCCTTCGGGCGGAGGGACCCTCACCATCCACGCCGATGGTGCCCGGGCGCCGGAGGTGCAGATGATGCTCCCCATCCTGAAGGCGCGCGTCAACGCTGCGCTGGGCTGGCCGGCGGTCGCCCATATCCGCGTGACCCAGATCCGGCACGGCTTCGCGGAGGCGCCGGCGCCGTTTGAACCGCCGCCCGCCCCACCTGCCACACCTGTTGCCCCCGAGCAGCTCGAACCCGTGCTCGGCACGCTTTCAACCATCCGTGATGGCGGCCTCCGCGCAGCGTTGGAGACTCTTGCGCGGAACGTGCTATCCCGGAGCACGACAAGAACAAGACCGGGATCCCGCTGATGCCACTCGATCAACTCACCCGCCGCGACATCCTGCTTGGCGGTGCTGCCCTCGCGCTCGTCGCGGCGCTCCCCCGCCCGCTCCGTGCTCAGGAGACGGCCGACGAGCCGCAGGCGGAACCGGGGCGCGAGATCGTCGAGATGACGATGGGGGATCCGGACGCGCCGGTGACGGTCATCGAATACGCCTCCTTCACCTGCCCGCATTGCGCCGCATTCCATCGCGACGTCTTCCCCCGGCTCAAGGAGGAGTACATCGACACCGGCCGCATCCATTACATCATGCGCGAGGTGTTCTTCGACCGGCCCGGCCTGTGGGCGGCGATGCTTGCGCGTTGCGCCGGAGAGGACCGCTATTTCGGAATGGCCGGGCTTCTCTTCGAGAGGCAGGATACCTGGGCACGGCCGGCCGAGGCGCCGGTGATCGTCGAGGAGCTGCAGGCCCTCGGGCGGCAGGCAGGAATGACCCGGGAGACAATGGATGCCTGTCTCCAGGACAATGATTTCGCCCGCGCCCTCGTCGCCCGCTACCAGGAACAGGCGACCGCGGACAACATCCAGTCCACGCCCTCCTTCATCATCAACGGGGAGCAGGTCGGCAATCTCCCCTGGGAGCAGTTCAGCGCCAGGATCGACGCGGCGCTCGAGGGCTGAAACCGGCTTGTCACGCGGCGCTCGCCGGGAGCGGGCGCCGCTCAGCCGTCGTCACCTTCCTCCGGCAGAAGGGGTGCGAGTGCCGCATCGAATGGCGTCCAGTCCCGGATATTCATCCTGACCGGCAGGACCAGCACCTTGCGGCGGAAGGCGTCGGGCAGGCGCACTGCGTCCTTCTCGGTGGTGACGAGTTGCGCGCCCAGGCTCCGCGCCTCCGCTTCGAGCCGCTCGAGTATCGGGCCGGAATAGGGTTCGTGATCCCCGAAGGCGCGGGTGCGCAGCAGTTCCGCGCCGAGGCCCTTGAGGGTGGCGAAGAACTTCTCCGGCCGGCCGATCCCCGCGAAGGCGAGCACCCTCAGCCCCGCCCACGGCATGCCGGTGGCGAGGGGCTCGATCCGTCCCTCCAGGCGGGGGAGCCGGGCGAGGTCCGGCCATTCGGCCAGAAGCGGCGCAGCCTCCCCGACGGCGAGCAGGAAATCGGCGCGCGCGACTCCATCCGCCACCGGCTCGCGCAGCGGCCCGGCCGGGATCACGCGGCCATTGCCGAAACCCGCAACGGCATCGACGACGAGGATCGAGAGGTCCTTCGCCAGACCCGGGTTCTGGAAACCATCATCAAGGATCACGATTTCCGCACCGTCCTCCACCGCAGCCCGCGCCGCCGCGGCCCGGTCGCGGCCGATCCAGACCGGCGCGCTCGCGGCGAGGAGGAGCGGCTCGTCCCCCACCTCGTCCGCCCGGTGCCTCTCCGGCTCGACCCGGAGCGGACCGACGAGCCTGCCGCCATAACCGCGGCTCACCACGGCCACGTGGAGCTCCCTTGCCTGCAGCCGCTCGGCGATCGCAAGCACCGCCGGCGTCTTGCCGGTACCGCCGATGGTGAGATTGCCGACACAGATCACCGGCACCCCGACCCGCGCCGCGCGCCCCCGCACGATCCGCGCGCGGGTGACCGCCGCCCACAGGGCTGCAAGCGGCGACAGAACCGGCGCCGCGATCCCGCCCCGGCCTCGCTCCCAGAAACGGGGTGCCCGCCTCACGCCGGCGCCCCTTCCTCCACGACCACCGCTGCTTCCGGACGGGCGAGATAATGCTCGACCACCTCTAGAACGGCATCGGTGACGGCCGCACCTTCGCTCACCGCGGCCCAGGCCGCCGCCGCCATCTTCGCGGCACGGTCGGGCGCGATCACCTCCACAACCGCGCGGGCAAGTTCCGCGCCGCTCCTTACCTCGACCGCTGCACCTGCGGCGGCGAGCCGGGCATAGGCTTCGGCGAAGTTGCGGACATGTGGCCCGTGGATCACCGCGCAGCCGAGGAGCGCCGGCTCGAACGGGTTGTGCCCGCCTACCTCGACCAGCGAGCCACCGACGAAGGCAACGGAGGCAACGCGGTACCAGAGCCCCATCTCGCCGAGGGTGTCGGCAAGATAGATGTCGGTTTCCGGCGCGATCGCCTCGCCCTTCGAGCGCTGCGCCACGCGCCAGCCCTCGCTCCGCAGGAAGGCAGCAAGCTCATCGCCGCGCGCCGGGTGACGCGGGGCGAGGATCACCGCGAGCATCGGCAGCGAGCGCCGCACCTCCGAGATCACCGTGCTGACCACCTTCTCCTCGCCCTCATGGGTCGAGGCGGCGAGCCAGACCGGACGACCCGCAAGCGCCTTCGTCATCCGCACCCGCTCCTCCTCGTCATGATCGAGGGGGGCCGCGCCCTCCTTGAGCGTGCCTGTGACCACCACCTCCTGGGCGCCGAGCGCGCCGAGCTGCCGGGCGGCGAGGTCGTCCTGCGCCAGCACCCGGTCGAACCGCCCGAAGAGCGAGCGCGCCATCCCCGGCATCCAGCGCCAGCGCCGGAAGCTCCGCTCTGAGATGCGGGCGTTGATCAGCAGCATTGGTATCCCGCGCCGATGCGCCGCGACAAGCGTCGCCGGCCAGATTTCGCTTTCGGTCCAGATCGCGAGATCCGGCCGCCAGTGATCGAGGAAACGCTCGACCCAGGGCGCGACGTCGAGGGGGGCGAACTGGTGGATGCAGCGCGGCGGCAGGCGTGTGTCGAGGAGACGCGCCGAAGTGACGGTGACGGTGGTGAGCAGGCAGTGGAGATCCGGGTGCTGCCGCGTCAGACGCTTGAGGAATTCGAGAAGCGAGACCGCCTCGCCGACACTCGCGGCGTTGAACCAGGCAAGCCTGCCCGCCGGGCGGGGACGGCCCGCGATCCCCATGCGTTCGCCGATGCGGTCGCCTTCCTCCTTGCCCTCGGCGAGGCGGCGGGCGAGGAGCCTGCGCCCGGCTCCCGCGCCCATGCGGGAAGCGGCGAGATAGGCGCCGAGCATGGCGGAACGGGGCGGCGGCATGATGGCGGCCTCAGGCGCGCATTGCCGTCGGATCTGCTTCCCGCTCGCGACCCGGCCACCGGAGACACGCGGCGAGGCGGCCGTGGGAGGCAGGCCGGACAATGTCGATCACGCCACTGCCGGGAGCCCTGATCCCGCGCGGCTGAACGGGCCCGCTCCCGAGGACGAGATTGAAAAGCTTTGCCATCGAGACCTCCCGCGCTGCCGCCCGGAGCTTACGGGCAGCGCCGGCAAGGTCAATGCCGGCGGGGCCGCGGCTCAGTCGCGCGCCCAGGTGGGATGGAAGAGCCCGGCCGGCGACAGGGTGAAGATCTCGCAACCGTCCTCGGTCACGCCCACCGCATGTTCGAACTGGGCCGAGAGCGAGCGGTCGCGCGTCACTGCCGTCCAGTCGTCATCGAGGATCTTGGTTTCGGCGCGGCCGATGTTGATCATCGGCTCGATCGTGAAGAACATGCCGGGCTCGAGCACAGGCCCCGTTCCCGGCCTGCCGTAATGGAGCACGTTCGGGGCGGAATGGAAGACCCGGCCGATCCCGTGACCACAGAAGTCACGCACCACCGAGCAGCGATGTCCCTCGGCATGACGCTGGATCGCGGCACCTATGTCGCCGAAGGTGTTGCCCGGCCGGACGGCGGCAATCCCCTCCATCAGGCAGTCGTGGGTGATGTCGATCAGCCGCTCCGCCTTCCGGCTCGGCTTGCCGGCGACATACATCCGGGACGTGTCGCCATACCAGCCATCGACGATCACGGTGACGTCGATGTTGAGAATGTCGCCCTCCCGCAACCGCTTCTCGCTCGGGATGCCGTGGCAGACGACATGGTTGATCGAGATGCACGAGGCGTGGCGGTAGCCCTTGTAGCCCACGGTCGCGGACTTTGCCCCCGCTTCCCGGATCATGTCGTGGATCGCGGAGTCGAGCTCGATCGTCGCCACTCCCGGCGTCACCAGCGGCACCACACGGTCGAGGATCTGGGCGGCGAGCCGGCCCGCGACACGCATGCCCTCGAAATCTTCGGGATCATGGATGCGGATGCCATCCCTGTTGAGGCGGCCCTGTCCGTATCCCTGGATGACTGCATTCTCGTTCATCGCTGCCATGTAGACCTTCCGCGCCGCCAAATCAAATCGCTCGTCGGATGACGCGCGCGCCGAAACCGGTTATGGCATGGCGAGGGACCCGGAGCGGAGACGAAGCATGGGAAATCCCACCGCCGCGATGCTCGTGATCGGCGACGAGATCCTTTCGGGCCGCACCCGCGACCGCAATCTGGCACATCTCGCGGTCTCCCTGACCGGGAAGGGGATCGACCTCCGTGAGGCTCGGGTCGTGCCGGACGTCGAGGCGGAGATCATCGCCGCGGTCAACGCGCTCCGGGCGCGCTACACCCATGTCTTCACATCGGGCGGCATCGGTCCGACGCATGACGACATCACTGCCGATGCCATTGCCGCCGCCTTCGGCCTGCCGATCGGCGTGCGCGAGGACGCCCTCGCGGTACTCTCCACCAACTACGCGGATCCGGAGCGCGAGCTGAACGAGGCCCGGCTGCGGATGGCGCGGGTACCCGAAGGGGCAGTGCTGATCGACAATCCGATCTCGAAGGCGCCGGGATTCTCGGTAGAAAATGTTCACGTCATGGCAGGCGTGCCGGAGATCTTCGCCGTGATGCTCGAAGGGCTGCTGCCACGGCTGACCGGCGGCCGGCCGCTCCTGAGCGAAAGCCTCTATATCGAGCGCCCGGAGGGCGACATTGCCGGTCCGCTCCGGGAATTCGCCGCACGGCACCCGGAACTGTCCGTCGGCTGCTATCCCCGGAACCGGGGCGGCGTTCTCGGCTGCATCGTCGTGGTGCGTACGCCTGACGCCGAGTCGCTTGCGGCTGCCCGGGCGCAGCTCGAGGTGGAGCTCATCCGGACCGATACACAGGAAGATTGAGTGCGGCGAAACCCGGTTCCTTGTAGTGTTGCCGCATTAACCGCATCACGTTTATTAGAACGTTAACAAGCGGTGAACGATTGACGAGACCGCCTCGAGCGATAATGTCCTGTTCGGGACAGAGAGGTGGGATTACATGCGTTCATGGTTGTGTTCGCTTGACGACTTGTCGCGTGAGTCGCCAAGCCGAGTAAGCTGGGCCGATGTTGCCAAATCGATTACCATAATTCTACTGGTCTTCTGGACCATCGTCGGAGACAGCATCTACTTCAACGAGATGCTGCTCTTCCTGCGAATGCCCCTCTTCTTCTTCGTGTCGGGCATGTTCGCGCTGCGGATCCTGACCCGGACCAATCTGTTCGAACTCGTCTCGCAGCGCGTGGGCAACCTCCTCTATCTCTATGCCCTCTGGTGCGCGATGCTCTTCTTCAGCATCGCGGTGCCCCTCTATCTGGTACGGGGCAGCGAGATCGATCCGATCGGCCAGCTCGACATCTTCTGGGACGTCAATTTCAACATGTGGTTCCTCTACGCGCTGGCGGTGGCTACCGCCTTCGCCTGGTCCGTGAGGAAACTGCCCGTGCTGCTGGTGCTCGCGATCTCGGTCGCGGCCTATCTCGTCAGCGTATCCTCCGGGGAGTGGCGCTACCTGCCGTTCATCGAGCGGATCGTGCGCCTGTTCCCGTTCTTCTGGATCGCGCTGATCGCCTTCCCGGCCATTTCCGCCGGGGTCGAGCGGTATTACCGCGCCTGGCCGGTGGTGCTCGGCGCCTTCTTCCTTGCTTCCTGGCTCGTCTATGACTCGCCGCTGATCAATCAGGGCTGGCTCACCTTCACCATCACCCTGGTCGGCATCGCCGGTACGCTCGGCTTCGCGCGGCAGATCGCCGCCTTCGGCTGGAGCAGGGTGCTGACGATCGTGGGGTCCTCGACCCTCTACATCTATGTCATGCACAAGATCGTGCTCTTCTACCTGGACTACGGTCTGGGCACGCTCGGGCTCGGGGAGAGCCTCGGCCTCGCCCTGGTCAAGACGGTGGTCGTGGTGGCCGTCTGCACGATCCTCGGCCGGACGCTTGCGGCAATACCGCTGACCACCTGGCTCTTCCGCGCCCCCTGGCTTCCCGCACCCGTGCCCCGACGCGACCGCCGGTCCGGCACTGCGGTCCATGCCCCATCCGCCAGCCGCTGATCCCCAGCAGCAAGCCATCAGCAAGCCGGGAGTGCGAGTGTGCCCGATTACACGACGAACTGGCGCAGCTATCTGGCGCGCATGCGCTGGCGGCTGCGTGTCGCGGAGCGACGGTATCGGGCGGCACGCGCCCTCCGGCTCACCAGCCTGACCCGCCAGCAGGCCCTCTGGGACTGGGGGCTCGGCACGGACGAACGGGCGCTCACCTATTATTACGCCCTCAACAACGACCATCTTCCCGATCTTCGCACGCCGGTCTGGCTGAACGAGAAGATCCGCTGGCAGTTCCTCAACCATCCCAACCCGCTGATGAGTCTTGCCGCGGACAAGGTGGCGGTCAGGGACTACCTGCGCTACGCCGGCACGACGATTGCCGCGCCCGATCTCGTCGCCGTCGGCAACAGCCCCGAGGAGTTCCTCCGCACGCCCCTGCCCCGGCGGTTCGTGCTGAAATCGACGCATGGCTCCGCCCAGCTCCACATCGAGGACGGCGCCGGCCGCGCCTGCCGTGCGAGGCTCGCGACCATGATCGGCGAGTGGAACCGCTGCGACT
Organism: Paracoccaceae bacterium; assembly: GCA_029265455.1. Taxonomy (GTDB): domain Bacteria; phylum Pseudomonadota; class Alphaproteobacteria; order Rhodobacterales; family Rhodobacteraceae; genus Amaricoccus. The sequence goes on from JAJUJF010000102.1 coordinate 10,221, forward strand.
GGTGGCGCCAGTGCGGTGAGTTGCACTACCGCGGCATCCCGAAGCGCTGGATGGTGGAGGAGTATGTTCCTGCCCGCCAGGAGAAGCTCGAATACAAGATATTCTGCTTCATGGGCGAACCGCGCTTCATCACCGTCATCACGGAACGCGACGGCACCAACTTCCGGCGCGTGACGATGGATCTCGACTGGAACCGCGTCTCCTTCACGACCCGCGGCTTCGCGCCCGACCCGCGGACGGTCGCGCCGCCGCCCGAACTCGACACCATCCTCGCGGAGGCGCGGCGTCTCGCCC
>JAJUJF010000098.1 GCA_029265455.1 Paracoccaceae bacterium
ATAGGTGCCTCCCGGCGTCCCTTCCTCGCCCATCGCGTCGGAATAGAGATTTCCGCCCAGGGCCACGTCGTGGCCGCGCACGCGCGCCGCCTCGATCACCGCCTCGACGGTTCGCGGATTGATCGTCGTCTCGACGAAGATCGCCGGCACCGCCGCTTCCACCACCAGGGCCGCGGTCGCCCGGATGTCCGCAACGCTCGCCTCCGCATCGGTGCTGATGCCCTGGATACCGACCTCCTCGAGCCCGTAGGCCCGGGCATAGTAGCCAAAGGCGTCATGGGCGGTCACCAGCGTGCGGCTCTCCTCGGGAATTGTCGCGATCGCTTCGGCCACCCATTCCGCGAGCGCCTCCGTCTGCTCGCGATAGGCCTGCGCCCGCGTGCTCATGTCGTCCGCGCATTGCGGCACGATGTCGCCGAGGAACCCGGCGATCACCGGTGCGATCCCGCCCCAGAGCGCGGGATCCATCCATACATGCGGATCGACGCCCCCCACGGCCTGCACCGGGATGAGCCTGTCTTCCGGCACCGCCGCTTCCGCCACCGCCAGCGTCGGACGCGTCCGCCCGAGCCGGTCGAGCACCGCACCGAGCTGCCCCTCGAGGCCGAGGCCCGAGAACAGGATCGCATCCGCCCGCCCCAGCCGCGCCACGTCCGAGGCCGACGCCTGGTAGAGATGGGGATCGAGCCCCGGCCCGATCAGCGCCTCCACCTCGGCACAGGGGCCGGCAACCTCGGCGGCAACGTCGGCGATCATGCCGGTCGTCGCCACCACCGCTATCGCGTCTTCGGCTGCAACAGGCCCCCCGGCCACCAGCACCGCGACGGCGGCGCCCAGAAGCCGGAGCGATGTCCCCCTGTTCATGCCTTCCTCCCCAAACATCGAATGAGAATGATTCGCATCTTTTCGCGAAATTAGCAGGAGGGAGGATATGCGACAATCATCGGTTGGCGAGAGAATAATCTTCGCCCCGGGGCGCCGGCGGGCCCGCGGCACGACGCGGGGAGCGGCCGGTCGGACGAGGGGCTCTCAGCCCGTGCGCCTCGGATGCGGCATCGTGAGGGCATAGTGCACGCCCTTCTCCGTCATCTCGAGTCGCGCCTCGCCGCCGGTCGCGGCAGGCAGGACCTTGGTGAGAACGGCGGTGCCGAACCGCGCGTCCCCGGGCGCCACCAGCTCGTCATGCGTCTCGTCCCAGCGGAGCAGGAACCTGTCCGGCTGGTCGGTGATGCCGAGGCGGATCCTGCCGCGGCGGCGCTTCAGCACGCCGAAGGAGGCGGAGTTCGCCGCGAGTTCGTGAAGCGCGAGCCCGACATGGAGGGCGACGTTCGGCGGAAGCTGCGGATCGTCACCGACGATCTCGAGGGCGAATTGCGCAGGCTCGGTGAGCGGGTCGAGCTGCGCCGAGGCCAGATGCCGGAATCCCGCCCCCTGCCAGTTCGCCTGCGTCACCAGGTCCTGGGTGATCGCGAGCGACTGGATCCGCCCCCGGAGCTTGGCGGCGAAATCGACGGGATCGGTCTCGAGCCGCATCGTCTGCCCGAGGATGCTCTGGACGATGGCGAGGAGGTTGCGGGAACGGTGGCTGACCTCCGCGAGGAGCCCGCGCAGGGTCTCCTCCCGCCGCTTGTGCTCGGTGATGTCGGCGGCCACCACGAAGATGCCGCGCGTCCGGCCCTGCGCATCGCTGTCGGGCTCGATGCTGATCTCGTACCAGCAGTCGCGGCCACCGTTTTCCAGCCTCGCCTCGATCCGTTCGGGCACGCCGGTTTCCAGCACCCGGCGCTTCGTCGCGATCACCATCCCGGCGGTTTCGGGCGGGAAGATCGCCCGGTCGCCGGATTCGAAGATCGCCGGAGCCTCCGGCCAGGTGTCGAACCGGTTCTCGACGAGCCGGACCGCGAGATCGCGATCCTGGTAAAGCACGCAAAGCCCGGCATGGCGCAGGCCGCGGATCAGCATCGCGATGCGCTCGAGGGGGACGCTGCCCTCCATCATTCAGTGCCTCATTCCTCGTTGCGCATGACGCCCGGCTCCGTCCGTCCGCTGGGCGTCACGCCAGCGCGCGTCGGGCGCAACCGCGCCCGAAGGGCAGCTGGCACGGCAGACCGCCCGCCTTTCGCCACCAACGCCGCGCCGGACCCGCGGTTCCTGCCCCGCGGTCAGCCACGCGCACCGGAAGCTCACGCCGCGGCGCTGGCTGCTTCGTCGAAGAAAAGTGCCTGACTGATGAGGGCCTTGACCATGTCCTCGTTGAACGGCTTGGTGACGAGGAAGGCAGGCTCCGGCCGCTCCCCGGTGAGCAGATGCTCCGGGTAGGCGGTGATGAAGATCACCGGAATCGCCGCATCCTTCAGGATGTCGTTGACCGCGTCGATGCCCGAGGATCCGTCGGCGAGCTGGATGTCCGCGAGGACCATCCGCGCCGGGTCCTTCTCGAAGAGGGCCACCGCCTCGTCCCGGGTGCGCGCGATCCCGGTCACGCGATGCCCGAGCGAGGTGACGAGATGCTCGATGTCCATCGCGATCAGCGGCTCGTCCTCGATGATGAGGATGTCGGTCGCGACATGGGCGGAGATGTCCTCGGCCGCCTTCGACAGGAGGCGCCCGGCCTCGGCCTCCTCGACATCGAGGATCTCGGCCATCTCGCTCAGCGAGAATCCCTCCACCGCGACGAGAAGGAAGGCCTGGCGCGGCCGCGGCGGCACCGTTGCGAGATTGGCGCTCGCGAGCCGCTCCCAGCCGAAGGGCGAGCCGGCGCTGTCCACCTCCACCTGGATGTCGGAGAAGATCGTGGTGTAGAGCTTGTAGACGCCGATCCGGTCGCTGCTTGCGGCCGGAAAGATCGACGTGTCGGCAATCAGCGCTTCCAGCATGGCGGCGACATAGGCATCGCCCGAAGCCTGGCTTCCCGTGATCGCGCGCGAATAGCGGCGAAGATACGGAAGATGTGGGGCGATGCGGGTGGAAAGCGACATTGGATTCCGTTCCTCCGTGTGTACCCTCGGCGGCGCGGAAGGAGAGCGCCGCCGCCCGTTGTCCGTCGGGCGCGACGGCGCGCCTCTGCAGGGAACGCGCTTCCCGCCGGTTCGTTCCGAATATGCGGAACTTTTCCGCCCCGTCCACGTTATTGCCCGCTCAGGGGGCCGCGGTTCTCTTGAATCGCGCGACAAGGCGTGCACGCCGGGGAGATGATGCGAGTGGAAGGCGACGGAGCATGGAAGGCAGGCATTTCGACATGGAAGACGAGGACGGCGACAAGAGGTCGTGGCCCCGGCCCGGCGACCCGCTGGCCCCCGGCGGGAGAATCGGGGCTCGGCTTCGCGCCCTCTACAAGGAAATAGAAAGCGAACCCATTCCCGAAACCCTGATCGATCTTCTCGAGCAGCTTGACGAGGCGGAGCGCCGGCAGAGCAGATGACCGAACCGTCCCCGAGCTTCAAGAAGGCGATGCTTGCCGCACTGCCTTCACTTCGAGCCTTCGCGATGTCGCTGACCGGCCGGCCCGACCGCGCCGACGACCTCGTGCAGGAAACCGTCATGCGCGCCTGGGCGAAACAGGAGAGCTTCCAGCCCGGCACCAACATGAACGCCTGGCTGTTCACCATCCTGCGCAACCTCTTCTACAGCCAGATGCGCAAGCGCGGGCGCGAGGTGCAGGACACCGACGGCGCCTTCACCGCGAGCCTCGGTGTCGCGCCGCCCCAGGACGGGGTGATGGATCTCGCCGATCTCAAGAACGCGCTGAACCGCCTGCCGCCCGACCAGCGCGAGGCGATCCTGCTGATCGGCGCCTCCGGCTTCTCCTACGAGGAGGCGGCCGAGATCTGCGGCTGCGCCGTCGGCACGATCAAGAGCCGGGTCAACCGCGCCCGCAACCGGCTGCAGGAGATCCTCGACGTCTCGGGCTCCGGCGACTACGGCTCCGACGCGGGCTCGCGCTCCGTGGTCTCGCGCGCCTTCGCGGGTTGATCCCGACGGTTTCCGGGTGCGCGGTCCGCTGCATGCGGGCCGAAGGTCACGAGCCTTCGGAACGCCTCGCGCGCGGATCGCGGAAGGTCTGGTGAGCCCGGAAGGATTCGAACCTTCGACCTACTGATTAAGAGTCAGCTGCTCTACCACTGAGCTACGGGCCCCTGATGCCGAATCCCTTGGTGAGCCCGACAGGATTCGAACCTGTGACCCGCTGATTAAAAGTCAGCTGCTCTACCACTGAGCTACGGGCCCGAGGGGATATGACTGGCGCCGGGATATTTGCTGGCGCGGCGGGGGTCAAGGAGATTCCGGCGCGCCGGTGGCACTTCGTCGCACCCGCCCGTATATAGCGCGCGATGAAGCACGATTCCCCCCGCTCCGGCACGCTCCGGTTCCGCAAGATGCATGGCCTCGGCAACGACTTCGTCGTGATCGATGCCCGTGCGCAAGCGGGCGAGCCGGTGACGCCCGGGCTCGTGCGCCGTCTGGGGGACCGCCACCGCGGCGTCGGCTTCGATCAGCTCGCGGTGATCCGCGCGCGTGACGGCGGGGTGGGCGTCGATTTCTGGAACGCCGACGGCACCGAGGCCGCCGCCTGCGGCAACGCCACCCGCTGCGTCGCCCATCTCCTCCTGCGCGAGAGCGGCGCGGAAGCCGTCGACCTTGTCACCGGACGCGGCCGGCTGCGGGCGGAAGCCGCGGGTGATGGCCGCATCCGGGTCAACATGGGGCCGCCGGTGGAGGACTGGCGGGCCATCCCGCTCGCTCGCGAGGCCGATGTCGACGCGCTGCCGATCGAAGGCACGCCGTCGGCGGTCGGCATGGGCAACCCCCACTGCATCTTCATCGTCCCCGATGCCGGGACCGCACCGGTCGCGACCCTCGGCCCCCGGATCGAGCATCATCCCCTCTTCCCCGAACGCACCAATGTCGAGTTCGTCGAGGTGATCGACCGCACCACCATCCGCATGCGGGTCTGGGAACGCGGCTCGGGCATCACGCTGGCCTGCGGCTCGGGTGCCTGCGCCGCCGCCGTCGCCACCGCCCGGCGCGGTCTCACCGGCCGCCGTGTCGCCGTCCGCCTCGACGGCGGCGTGCTCGAGATCGACTGGCGCGAGGACGGAGTCTGGATGACCGGGCCGGTGGCGGAAGTCTTCGAGGGCGTGCTCGCACCCGGCATCCTCGAGGAGGCGGGGGAATGAGCGCCGAATTCCGCACCTTCGGCTGCCGGCTCAATGCCTACGAGACGGAGGCGATGAAGGTGGCATCCGGCGACCTCGGCGAGGCGGTCGTCTTCAACACCTGCGCCGTCACGGCGGAAGCCGTGCGGCAGGTGCGCCAGGCGATCCGCAAGGCCCGGCGGGAACGTCCCGAGGCGCGGATCATCGTCACCGGCTGCGCCGCCCAGACCGACCCCGCGGGATTCGCCGCCATGCCGGAGGTGGATCGCGTGATCGGCAACGCCGAGAAGCTCCGGCCCGAGGCCTGGCGCGACACGGCGCGCGTCAGCGTGGGCGACATCATGGCGGAGCGGCAGGCACGGGCGCCGCTCGTCGACGGGCTCGGCGGCCGGGCGCGCGCCCATGTCCAGGTCCAGACCGGCTGCGACCACCGCTGCACCTTCTGCATCATTCCCTACGGGCGCGGCAATTCGCGCTCGGTGCCGGCCGCGACCATCATCGGCCAGGTGACCCGGCTGCGCGATCGCGGTTTCAACGAGGTGGTGCTGACCGGCGTCGATCTCACCTCCTGGGGCGCGGATCTCGAGGGAACACCGCGGCTGGGCGAACTCGTCCTCGCCGTGCTCCGCGCCGTCCCCGACCTGCCCCGGCTCCGGCTTTCCTCGATCGATTCGATCGAGGCCGATCCCGCACTGATGGAAGCGATCGCCAGCGAGAAACGCCTGATGCCGCATCTCCATCTCTCGCTTCAGGCGGGCGACGACCTGATCCTCAAGCGGATGAAGCGGCGGCATCTGCGCGATGACGCGATCCGCTTCTGCGAGGAGGCGCGCCGCCTGCGGCCGGAAATCGTCTTCGGCGCCGACATCATCGCCGGCTTCCCCACGGAAACCGAGGCGATGTTCCGCCGCTCCCTCGATCTGGTGGAGGAATGCGGCCTGACCTGGCTCCACGTCTTCCCGTTCTCGCCCCGGCCCGGCACGCCCGCGGCGCGGATGCCGCAGGTGCCGGGCCGCGAGGTGCGCGAGCGCGCGGCAAGGCTGCGGGCGGCCGGCGAGGAGCGTGTGGGCCGCCATCTCGCCGCGCTCGAAGGCAGGACGCTGCCCCTCCTGATCGAGAAACCGGGATTCGGCCGAACCGAGGGCTTCGCGCCCGTCGAACTGCCCGGGCACGAGGGAATACCCGGCGCGATCATCGAGGCCAGGACAAGCGGAAGCCGCGGCGGGAAACTCCTCGCCGCGGCTTCGTGAAGGCTTCCGGCGTCAACGCGTGTCCTGACGCGTGTCGGCTCAGCGCGCTTCCTGCTGGATGGCCTCGCCGGCGGCTTCCACATCCTGGCCGGCACCCTGCATCGTGTTGCAGGCGCCGAGGGCGAGAACGAAGGCAATCGGGGCAAGCAGGCGGAACTTCATCAACGGTCTCCTCGATCTTTGATCTTGCATAACCCCCCTCCAACGCCGCGCCGCCCGCGTGGTTCCGCAGTGCGGCAAGACGCGTGAGGGCGCGCCATGATTGCGTTGATTGCCGCGCGACGCTAGCCTTGCATCCGCGGCGAGCAAAGCCGCGCTCATGACTGATCCGGAGGCTCCATGCCCCTGCCTGCAGCCATTCCGCCCCTCGCAATCGCCGCGCTGCGTCTTGGCGCGCTGGCCGCGATCGCCGTCTATGCCTCGCGTGCCCGCTCCCATCCCAAGGACGCCGAGCACGAATGGACGCTCGACAACCTGCCCGAGGGGATCGACGCCCGCCCGCACCGCGCCGAGGCCGAACGCGCGGTCCATGGCCAGGGCAGGCTCCGCCGCGTCATCCGCCTCACCCCGGGCGGGCCGGGGCTCGAGATCGATGCCGCCGCCCTCGCACGGCTGCGGGTCCGCCGGGTCTGACCCCGCGGGGCGCCGACGCGCGCGATCCGCTCGGGCAAGGCCGCTCGCGCCGCCCCGGCTGATGATCGTCAGCCGCCCGCTGCTTCTCCTGCGACAATTCGAGCGACGCTTCCGACCTGCCTTCGCGGCGGCCGGGGCGGAGCGGTCACGACAAACTGTCCGAAAGTCTCAAACTTGTCGCCCCATCCCCTGTGCAAAGGTCGCATTTGATGCTCTAACTGCCACCAAACGAGACGATGCCGCCCACGCATCGGGAGGATTGCATGGCCGAGAAACCGATCACCTTCACCCTCGACGGCCGCACCGTCACCGCCGGACCGGACGAGACGATCTGGCAGGTCGCGAAGCGCGAAGGCAGGACCATCCCGCATCTTTGCCACCGGAACGAACCGGGCTACCGGCCCGACGGCAACTGCCGCGCCTGCATGGTCGAGATCGAGGGCGAGCGCGTTCTGGCCGCCTCCTGCATCCGCAAGCCGCAGGACGGCATGGTGGTCAGGACGGAGAGCGAACGCGCCACCAAATCGCGCGAGATGGTGATGGAGCTCCTCCTCGCCGACCAGCCCGCGCGCGAGGAGGCCCGCGACCGCTCGAGCCATCTCTGGGCGATGGCCGATCTCGAGGGGATCACCACCAGCCGCTTCCCCGCCCGCCCGGCCGAGAAGGTGCCCCTCCTCGACGCGAGCCACGTGGCGATGCGCGTCAATCTCGATGCCTGCATCCACTGCAACCTCTGCGTCCGCGCCTGCCGCGAGGTCCAGGTCAACGACGTGATCGGCATGGCCGGCCGCGGTTTCGACGAGAAGATCGTCTTCGATTTCGACGACCCGATGGGGCATTCCACCTGCGTCGCCTGCGGCGAATGCGTCCAGGCCTGCCCGACCGGGGCGCTGATGGAAGCCTCGATCATGGACGAGCACGAGCGCGGCGATTCGGGCGATTTCGACCGCGAGGTGCGTTCGGTCTGCCCCTATTGCGGCGTCGGCTGCCAGATCACCTACAAGATCCGCGGCGACAGGATCGCCTGGGTTGACGGCGCGCCGGGGCCTTCGAACGAGAACCGCCTCTGCGTCAAGGGCCGTTTCGGTTTCGACTACGTCCACAACCCGCAGCGGCTGACCGTGCCGCTGATCCGCCGCGAGGATGCGCCCCCCAAGGGGCTGAACGTCGATCCGGCGAATCCCTGGACCCATTTCCGCGAGGCGACCTGGGACGAGGCGCTCGACGTCGCGGCCAGGGGTTTCCTCCGCCTTCGCGATGACTTCGGCGGCCAGTCGATCGCCGGTTTCGGCTCGGCCAAATGCTCGAACGAGGAAGCCTATCTCTTCCAGAAGCTGATCCGTCAGGGCTTCGGCCACAACAACGTCGACCACTGCACCCGGCTCTGCCACGCAAGCTCGGTGGCGGCGCTGATGGAGAATGTCGGCTCCGGCGCAGTGACCGCCACCTTCAACGAGATCGAGAATGCCGATGTCGCCATCGTCATCGGCGCCAACCCGGTCGAGAACCACCCCGTTGCCGCCACCTATTTCAAGCAGTTCGCCAAACGCGGCGGCCAGCTCATCGTCATGGACCCGCGCGGCGTGGGGCTGAGGCGGCACGCCAGCCACATGCTCCAGTTCCGCCCCGGCACCGACGTGGCGCTGCTGAACGCGGTCATGAACGTGATCGTCGAGGAGAAACTCTACGACCGCCAGTATATCGAGGGGTTCACCGAGGGCTTCTTCGAGTTCCGCGACCATATCCGCGGCTTCCCGCCGGAGAAGATGGCGCCGCTCTGCGGCATCGAGCCGGAGGTGATCCGCGAGGTCGCCCGCACCTTCGCGCGGGCCCGCGCCGGCATGATCTTCTGGGGGATGGGCGTCTCCCAGCATATCCACGGCACCGACAACTCGCGCTGCCTGATCTCGCTCGCGCTGCTCTGCGGCCATGTCGGGCGGCCCGGCACCGGCCTGCATCCGCTCCGCGGCCAGAACAACGTCCAGGGCGCCTCCGACGCCGGGCTGATCCCGATGGTGATGCCCGACTACCAGTCGGTCACCGACGGCGAGGTCCGCGACCTCTTCCGCGAGATCTGGAACGGCACGGAGATCGACCCGACCCCGGGCCTCACCGTGGTCGAGATCATCGACGCCATGTACCGCGGCGAGATCCGCGGCATGTACATCCAGGGCGAGAACCCGGCGATGTCCGACCCCGATGTCGAACATGCGCGGGCGGCCATGGCGAAGCTCGACCATCTCGTGGTGCAGGACGTGTTCCTGACCGAGACCGCGAATTTCGCCGACGTGATCCTGCCCGCCTCCGCCTGGCCGGAGAAGACCGGCACGGTGACCAACACCAACCGGCAGGTGCAGATGGGCCGCAAGGCGCTCGAGGCACCGGGCGAGGCGCGCGAGGACTGGAGGATCACCATCGACCTCGCCAACCGGCTCGGCCTCGGCTGGCACTACAAGCATCCGCGCGACGTCTTCGCCGAGATGAAGATGTCGATGCGCAGCCTGCAGAACATCACCTGGGACCGGCTCGAGAACGAGAATTCCGTCACCTATCCGTCGCTCTCGCCCGAGGATCCGGGCCAGCCGGTGGTGTTCGGCGACGGCTTCCCGCGCCGGGCCGGCCGCGCCAAGTTCACGCCGGCGCGCGTGACCCCGCCGGCGGAGACCCCGGATGCGGAATTCCCTTTCGTGCTCACCACCGGGCGCCAGCTCGAACACTGGCACACCGGCTCGATGACCCGGCGGACAACCGTGCTCGACGCGCTGGAGCCCGAGGCGACCGCCTCGCTCCATCCCTCGACGCTGCGCAAGCTCGGCGTCGCGCCGGGCGGCAGGGTGCGGCTCACCACGCGGCGCGGCTCGATCACGCTGACCGCGCGCGCCGACCGGGCCGTGGCGCCGGACATGGTCTTCGTCCCCTTCGCCTATGTCGAGGCGGCGGCCAACGTGCTGACCAACCCGGTGCTCGACCCGTGGGGCAAGATCCCGGAGTTCAAGTATTCGGCCGTCCGGGTCGAGGCAGCGGATCGGGCGATCGCGGCGGAGTAAGCGCCGCCATTGCCGGGGCATCGAACCGTGGGCAGTCCCTGCCCACGGCGCAAGCTCCTCGACCTGACCTGGTTTTCGCGCGCGGCCGCACCTAGACGAGGAGCCGCGCCCGAAGCTCCGGGTCCGGCGCCGCGCAGATGTCCGACCGTCCGAACCGCCGCCGGTTCCGCGCGATCCTGCGGTAGATCCACTCCCGTACCGGCCGCGGCAGGACCCGCATCACGCTGGCGATCCGCCCCGTCCCGCCGAGTCGCTCGCCGATCCGGATGATTGCCTCCATCCCCGAGACCGCCACCCCGTCCTCGAGGAACAGCCAGGTCTCCGGATCCTCGGGTGCAAGGCCGTAATGCCTTACCACGGCCGTCCCGAGCGGCGTGCCGATCGGGCAGATCCGGAACGCGCGCTGCCGGTCGAGCCGGGCGATGATCCGTGCGCCCCCGGTGCAGAGCGCGCAATCCCCGTCCATGAACGCGATCGGGCCGCCGTCGTCGAAATCGGGCACTTCCGGATCGTCGCGATAGGAGAAGGGCGGGCGCTCGGGCAGCGTGGCCATGGCGGATCTCCTTCCTGCTGCCGCAGCATGGCCTTCCGCCGGCGGGAAGGAAACCCCTCAGCCCTGCGTGGCGCTCGCCCGCGCCAGCACGGCCGCAAGCGCCTTCGGCTCGATCGGCTTCGCGAGATAGTCGCTCATCCCGAGGTCGAGGTAGCGTTCGCGGTCTCCCTCCATCGCATGGGCGGTGAGGGCCACGACCGGCACGTCCGCTGCCGGCCCGTCCAACTCGCGGATCGCCCGCACCGCCTCGCGGCCATCCATGACCGGCATCTCCACGTCCATCAGGATCACGTCGAAATTCCCGTCCCGCACCGCCTCGACCGCCTCCCGTCCGTTCGCGACAATCGTGACCCTGTGGCCGGCCCGCTTCAGCATGGCCGCGATCACCATCTGGTTCGTCGCGTTGTCCTCGGCGAGGAGCACCGCGAGCGGCCCGATGCCGGCACCCGGCGCGTCCGCCTCACCGCCTGCCCTCGGTGCCGTGACCGTCACGACGAGACGCTCACGCCCCCGTTCATGCTCCACCGCGATCGTTCCGCCCATCTGCGCGGCAAGCCGCTCCAGCCGCGCCTTCCCGCCATCGGCGGCGGCATCTGCCTC
>JAJUJF010000195.1 GCA_029265455.1 Paracoccaceae bacterium
CCGTGTATGAGGAGCTTCCCCGTCCCGGGCCGGCAGGAAATGCTGCGCGGGTCTCCGTCGACCAATCGGGTTCGGTGCCCGGGGAACTTCCGGAGCCGCGACCGGAACGGCCGGCTGGCGATGTTCCGGACCTGCCGGCCATGAAGGCCGAGGAGGCCGAGACTGCCGAGCCGGTGGGCGAAAGGCTTCCCGGCTCGCCGCCACCGGAGCGGATGGCCACGGCCGACCGCCCGCAAGCGGTGGCGCCGGCGCCCGCCGCTCCCGCCGCGGCATCCCCGGCGTCCGGCCCGGCCTTCCTGCCTGCCGAGGCCGATCCCGGCTGGCGGCTCGGGATCGAGCCTGCCACCGCCCTGCCGCGCGACATCCCGGCGCCGCCCCCGCCTGCGCCGGCAGCGCCGCCCGCCGCGGTCACGAACCAGCTGGTGATGGCGATCCGGGCCGGTGAGGGTGAACGCATCGAGATCCGCCTCGATCCGCCGGAGCTCGGCCGGGTCCAGATCGAGTTGCGGTCGGTCGAGAACACGCTCCACGCTCTTGTCGTCGCCGAGCGGCCCGAGATCGGCGATCTCCTTCGCCGCCATGCCGAGATGCTCCAGCGTGACCTCGAAGCCGCCGGCTATGCGAGTGTCAGCCTTGAGTTCGCCGCCGGGCGCGAGGACGAGGGCGATGGGCGCCGGGCGCCGTCGGGCGGGAGTGGCGCGCCGCTTGCCGCGCTTGCCCCCGATCCCGCCCCGCCTGCCCGCGCCGTCACGCTCGACCGGCTCGATATCCGCCTCTGAAGGAGTTCCGCGACCGATGCAGATCACGCCGACATCCACCGCCACGCCAGCCGCTTCCGCGCGCGAGGCGGCGCCCGCCGCCCTTTCCCCGGGCAGCGACTTCCAGACCTTCCTCACCCTCCTCACCGCGCAGATGCGCAACCAGGACCCGCTGAAACCGGTCGAATCGACGGAATTCATCGCCCAGCTCGCGAGCTTCTCCGCCGTCGAGCAGCAGGTGCGTACCAACGACCGGCTCGATCACATCATCGCTTCCCTCGCCGGAGGCTCGAGCGCCGGCCTCGCGGAATGGATCGGCCGCGAGGTCCGCGTCCCGGCTGCCGCCAGTTTCGAGGGCGTTCCCGTCGAGGTCGAATTCGACCCGCATCCGCAGGCGGAAGCCGCGACCCTCGTCGTCCTCAACGCCTTCGACCAGGTCGTCGCCCGCCGCGCAATCGAGGCGGACGCGAAGCAGGTGACCTGGGACGGCCGGACCGACACCGGCGAGATGGCGCCGAACGGGACCTATCGATTCACCATCGAGAGCAAGGCGGACGGACAGCTCGTCGCGACGCAGTCGGGCCGCGTCTTCGTCCCCGTCGAGGAATTGCGGATCGTCGAGGGGCTCCCGCGCCTCGTGCTCGCAAGCGGCGAGACGGTCACGCTCGATGCGGTGACGGCAATCCGGTAACGCCTGCTCAGATCAGACCGAGGGCGCGGAAGGAAGCGTCGCGCCCCTTGCCGATGATGACATGGTCGTGGAGCTTGACGCCGATGGCGTTGCAGGCATCGACGATCTGCGTCGTCATGTCGATGTCGGCGCGGCTCGGGGAAGGGTCCCCCGACGGGTGGTTGTGGACGAGGATGATCGCCGACGCGTTGAGCTCGAGCGCGCGTTTCGCCACCTCGCGCGGATAGACGGGGACGTGGTTGACCGTGCCCTTCGCCTGTTCCTCGTCGGCGATCAGCACGTTCTTCGCATCGAGGAAGAGGATGCGGAACTGCTCGGTCTCTCGGTAGGCCATCACCGTCTTGCAATAGGTCATCAGCGCATCCCAGGAGCTCAGGACCGAGCGCTCCATGACCCGCGACCTTGCCATGCGGTGGGCGAAGGCCTCGACGAGCTTGAGCTGGAGATGGACGCGTTCGGTGACGCCCGGCACCTGCATCAGCCGGTGTTCGGAGGCGGCGACCACGCCGTTGAGGTCGCCGAAGGTGGCGAGGAGGGTCTTGGCGAGGGGCTTCACGTCGATGCGCGGGATCGCGTTGAAGAGGAGGAGCTCGAGGAGCTCGTATTCCTGCATCGCCGCATGGCCGCCCGCGCGGAAACGCTGGCGCAGCCGCTCGCGGTGGCCCCAGTAATGCGGGCGCTGCCGGGCACGGCTCCTTCCTTCGGCGGCCGGCACGAGCTCGGCATCGGGCGGCGGCTGGCGACGGCGGAAATCCTCTAGCCCGATCAGTGCCTCCTCGGAAAAGCGGAAATCCTCGCCCTTGCCGGACATTGCCCTCCTCCCGTACGCGGCCAAGCCTCGCGGATGGCGGTTAACGGAAGGTTGCGGACCGGCTATCCCCTGACCGGACCCCGGCGCATCGCGGCGCGCAGGTCGCCAAGCCGTACGGCACGGGTGGCGAATGCCGCGACGGCGTAGCTCCCCGCTCCGGCGGCGATCAGCGAGGCGAGCGCGAGGTAGCGGAGCATCTCCTGGTCAAAGGCAGGCGCAAGCGCCTGTCGCAGGGCGAGGAGGATCGCGCCCATCGCCACGCAGGACAGGACGATCCGCGGCAGCGCCCGGCGCAGGCGGTCATCGATCTCGGCCGCGCCGTTCATGCCGCGCGTGCCCCGCCAGAGATCGGCGAACATGGTCCAGCCCGCGACCGTGGTCCCGAG
>JAJUJF010000165.1 GCA_029265455.1 Paracoccaceae bacterium
CGCCGAGGCGGCGCTGTCACGGCTGCGACCGCCGGTCTTCGGCCCGCGCCGCAGCCGGATGGCAGCACAGGTGCGCAAGCTCGGCCAGCCGGCGATCGAAAAGGCGCTCGGGCTGATGACCGATGCCGATCTCGCGCTGCGTTCGTCACGACCGGTGCCGGGGATGGCCCTCGTCGAGCGGACGCTGATCCGGATCGCCATCCTCGCCGGCCGGTAGGAAACGCGACTCTTCCTGCCCTTGCGCCCAGGCTGCCGCCGACAGCCCGGCGAGGCGGCCGGTGGCGAGACAGGCGGTGAGGAGATAGCCGCCGGTGGGCGCCTCCCAGTCGAGCATCTCGCCGGCGGCGAAGACGCCGGGGCGCGCCCGGAGCATCAGTTTCCCGTCGACGGCGTCTGCACGTATCCCGCCCGCGGTGGAGATCGCCTCGTCCAGCGGGCGCGCCGCGCCGAGCCTGAGCGGCAGCTGTTTGGCGATGCGGGCGAGCAGGACGGGATCGGCGGGCAGGTCCCGCACTGCGTGGCGCATCAGCGCGAGCTTGACGGGCGGCAGCCGGAGGCTGCGGCGCAGGTGATTAGAAAGGCTCGCCTTGCCGCGGGGCCGCGCGAGCCGTCGTGCAACCTCGTCCTCGGCAAGATCGGGCAGGAGGTCGATCCCGAGCGTGGCGCCGTCACCCATGTCGCGCAGCGTGGCGGAGAGGGGATAGAGCCCGCCTCCCTCGATGCCGGTGGCGGTGATCATCACCTCGCCCCGCAGCCGGCGGTCCCCGGCGATGAGCGCGACCGATTTCAGCGGCGTGCCGAGATGCGGCGTCATCGGCGGCGACCACGAGACGTCGAAACCCATGTTCGCCGGCGCGAACGGGGCAAGGGCGACGCCTGCATCCGCGAGCGCCCGCGCCCAGGCGCCATCGGAGCCGAGCCTGGCCCAGGAGGCGCCACCGAGGGCGAGGACGGTAGCCGCGGCTTTTATCCGGCGCTCGCCATCAGGTGTCGCGAAGCGGGCGGCCGTGCCCTGCCAGCCGAGCCAGCGCCAGCGGGTGCGGATGGTGGCGCCGGCCGTGGCGAGCCGCGCGAGCCAGGCGCGGAGCAGGGGCGAGGCCTTCATGCTTCGCGGGAAGACACGGCCGGACGTGCCTGTGAAACAGGGCTCTCCCAGCGATTCCGCCCATTCCCGGACCTCCTGCGGTCCGAAGGCCGCAAGGGCAGGGCGGAGCCATCGGGCGGCATCGCCGTAGGCAGCAAGGAAATCGTCCGGTGCTTCCGCCTTGGTGAGGTTCAGCCCCGACTTGCCTGCCATCAGGAGCTTTCGCGCCACGCTGGGTTTCGCCTCGGCAACCGTCACGGCAAGACCCGCGGAAGCCAGCATTTCGGCGGCGATCAGCCCGGCGGGGCCGGCGCCGATCACCAGTGCGGGGATGCGCTCGACGGGACTCGTCAAGCCGGGTACGGAAGCCGAAGTTGTTCCCATGAATGACGAGTCGCCGATCTGTCCGCTTTGCGAGCGCCCGATTCCGCCCGGTGCGCCGGCAAGCCTTCATCACCTCGTCCCGAAGCTCAAGGGCGGAAAGGGCGGGCCGACGGTCCTCCTTCACCAGATCTGCCACAAGGCGATCCATGCCGCCTTCACCGAGGGCGAGCTTGCGCGCGACTATGCAAGTATCGAGGCGCTGCAGGGTCATCCCCGGATCGCACGTTTCGTCGCCTGGATCCGGCGCCGGCCGCCCGGTTTCCATGCGCGCACGGCAGGCGGACGCCGGAAGCGGCGCTAGAGGCCGATCCGCGCCCGGAAGGCGGGGTCGCGCAGGCTCACTTCCGTCCCGACGAGGTCATCCGCCTCGGGCGAGCAGAGCCAGACGATGGCGCGGGCCGGGTGTTCCGGCGGGGCGTGATCGGCGAAATCCATGCGGCTCACCGGGTTTATCCCTGATGCCCTGATCCGGCGCTGCATGTCGGTGGCGATGGTCCCGGGCGAGAGCGAGAACACCCTGATCCGGCCGCGGAGCTCGTGCTGGACGCAGCGCGAAAGCATGTGGAGGCCGGCCTTGGACGAGCAGTAGGCGCTCCAGCCTTCGAGCGGATTGTGGGCCGCGCCGGAGCCGACGGATATGACCGTGCCGCCGCCCGCGGCGAGCATTCCCGGCAGCACCGCCCGCAGTCCGTGGTAGACGCCGACGAGGTTGGTGGCGATCGCGCGGGCCCAGGCTTCGGGGTCGGTGGACTGGATCGGGCCGATCGGATCGATGACGGCGGCGTTCGAGACCAGCACGTCGATCCCGCCGAAAGCCTCGCGCCCGCGCGCGACCGCGGCTTCCACGGAGGGGTAATCGGCCACATCGCCGGTCACCCAGATCGCGCGTTCGCCGAATTCCGCCGCGAGTGTCTCGATCCCCTCGCGGCTGCGGGCGAAGAGCACGAGGGACGCGCCGGCTTCTGCCATTGCGCGCGCCGTCGCTGCGCCGATGCCCCGGCCCGCGCCGGTGATCATTACGACTTTTCCCTTCATCGGCCTCCTCCATTCACCCTTGTCTTGCCTGTTCAGGCGGCTCGGAGTCGGGCTGGCACTCGGGCATGGCCGCAGCGAAGGCCGGCAGCGCGAGGCAGTTTTCGTAAATCCGGGCGAGGGTCGGATAGGGGTCGAGCGCGATCTGCCAGCGGTCCCGGGCGGCGAGGACCTGGGGCACGAGACAGATGTCGGCGAGGCCCGGGCGGTCGCCGTGGGAGAAGCGGCCGGTTTCGCGCTCCCGGGCCAGGCGGGTTTCCAGGGCAGCGAGGCCGGCTTCCATCCAGTGCCGCGCCCAGGCGGCGCGGGCATCCGGGTCGAGGCCAAGCGCGTTCTTGAGGTATTTCAGCACCCGAAGGTTGGTCAGCGGATGCATGTCGCAGGCGGTGACGAGCGCGAGTGAGCGGACGCGGGCGGCGCCGGCCGGGTCCTCGGGCAGGAGCGGCGGCTCGGGATGCGTGCGGTCGAGATATTCGATGATGGCGAGCGACTGGCTGAGCCGCGTGTCGCCGTCCTCGAGGAAAGGTACGAATCCCTCCGGATTCTTGGCGAGGTAACTGGCGTCGTGCTGGTCACCGCGCAGGAGGTTGACGAAGACCTGTTCGGGCTCGAGCCCCTTGAGGTTGAGCGCGATCCGGACGCGGTGCGCCGTGCTGCTCCGGAAATACGTGTAGACCCGCATCCGCCCCCTCCCCGTGCAGTTCCTGCGCCCCCGACAGGAACAAGGATATCATACGCGGTCCGGCTCCTGACTGAACCCGCGGGCGGCAGTGCCGGTTCCTCGACAGGCTAGATGGAAACGGATCCGGACGGCAGTTCAGCGCCCCCTACCGCCTGCAGCAGTGAGTTTGCGGTCGCCGGGGCAGGTTCGGCTTTCGCCTGGGCGGCGAGGCGCGCGCTTATGAAGCGTGCGTGCCAGGCGTTGACCACGACCGGGATCTCCTCGATGCCGAGCAGGTGGGCCATCAGGAAACGATGGTTGCCGCCCCCCTCGATCCGCACGATCTCACCCTTTCGGGTCACGGCGACCTGGATCTCGTTGAGGGGGCTGCCCTCGATGCTGCGGTTGCCGAGACGCATTCGGGGATGGACCGCCTCCTGGCGGCGGTAGCCGTTGGCACGGATCTCCTCATAGAGATCGTCCCAGAACGACGCACGTTCCAGCCACCTCCGGCGGTCTTCGGGCGTGAGAACACGGACAAGCTGACGATAGCGCCGGGTCTCCGTCCATGGCCTGCCTTCGATGAAATGCTCGCGGAAGGCCGCGTAGTCCGGCACGCCGAGAGCCGGCACCAGCACCCGGTCCCATGGACCGTCGAGGATCAGGCTGTGGGCGCGGGAGCGGTCGCGGTGGTAGCGAAAGTCGAAACCGTGGGCCGCGCTGTAGCCATTGATGACCGACGGGAAGATCCGCCGCCTGATCTCGCTGGTGCGCACGATGAGGACGAGGGGAGAAGGAGAGATGCAGATCGCCTGCGCGGGCGACGGTGCCATGCGGATGATGCCCTGACAGGCAACATCGCTCGCGACGCGGATCGCGCGCCGCCAGTTCGGCATTTTCATCCGGAACAACCCCCCGCACCGCGGCGGGAGATAAGAGGCCCGCCGCCCCACTGTCCCGTTTTATTCTCATGTAAGCCGTTGCAGAGGAACAGCTTTCATGCCGATGTGGTTAATGTAGGTCCACGCGGAGTTTGGAGCCGGTGATGGGAAGGAGGGTGTCGGTTCGGGACTGCTTGTGGCAGGCGCCTGCCTCATGGGCGGCCCCCGCCGGGACGGCGGGAGCCGGCACGAGGGCTACGGTATTCCGGCCCGCAAGTGCCCTGTGTTCAG
>JAJUJF010000109.1 GCA_029265455.1 Paracoccaceae bacterium
ACCGCGAGCGACGGCGTCTGTGGTTCTTCACCAAGCGTGACACCGATCTCGTCAAGGCCCTCCAGCCGGGCACGAAGGCCCATTTCGCGATCATCTCCAAGGCCCAGGACTTCCACGCCTGCATGAGCGGCACCCTCCGCGAGGAGATGGACCGCGAGGCCATGGAACGCTTGTGGAATGCCCATGTCGCCGCCTGGTTCAAGGGGGGGAAGGAGGATCCCGATCTCGTGATGCTGGCGATGGACCTCGAGCACGCGCGGATCTGGGCGTCGACGAAGAACGTGCTCGCCTATGCCTGGGAGCTCGTGAAGGCGAACACCAACGCAGAGGCGACGCCGAATGTCGGCGTCCGCAACGAAGTGACCTTCCGCTCCTGAGCGCCGGCGCAGGCGAAAACCACGTGCGGTTCCGCCTCTCACTGGCAGGGGTGGATCCGGGTCCAGGGGGCGTGATCCAGGGTGTTCGGCTCTGCCGCGCCAATGGCCGCGACAGAGACGGGCGCGACCCCTTGATGAAACCGCCCATCGTCGACGGCGCCGCCGAGGGCCCGCTATTCTGCCGCGTGGACGCCGCGCCGCTCTTCCTCGGGATCCCTCCCCGCATCGAGCGGGCCCAGCAGGGCTGCAGCCTCGTGGGCGGGCACTGCCTCGACCTCGCGCAGCCGGCGCTGGATCGCGCGCTCACGCACACCGGCCTGATCGATCGTGTTCGAGGCTTCCTGAAGCTTCTTCTTGACCTTCTCGAGCACGGGGCCAAACTTGCCGAACTCGGTCTTGACCGCGCCAAGGACCTGCCAGACTTCGCCCGAGCGTTTCTGGATGGCGAGCGTGCGGAAACCCATCTGCAGGCTGTTGAGGAGCGCCGTCAACGTCGTCGGACCGGCAACCGTCACCCGGTAATCACGCTGGAGATCGTCGCAGAGGCCCGGCCGGCGGATCACTTCCGCATAGAGCCCCTCGGTCGGCAGGAACATGATGGCGAAGTCGGTGGTGCGCGGCGGGTTGATGTACTTGGTCGAGATGTCCTTCGCGCATTTGCGGATCTGGGCCTCGACGGCACGGCCAGCCTCGGCGATCGCCGGCTGGTCGGCAGCGTCGAGCGCATCCTGGAGACGCTGGTAATCCTCCATCGGGAACTTGGCGTCGATCGGCAGCAGCACTTCCGTGCCCTCGTCCTGACCGGGCAGCCGGATCGCGAACTCGACCCGCTCCGCGCCTGACCCGGTTGCGGCATTCGCGAGATACTGCCCCGGAGCGAGAACCTGCTCGAGCAGTGCGGCAAGCTGCACCTCGCCCCAGCCGCCCCGCTGCTTGACGTTGGTCAGCACACGTTTGAGATCGCCGACACCGGAGGCGAGATTCTGCATCTCTCCCAACCCCTTGTGCACCGCTTCGAGCCGGTCGCTGACGAGGCGGAACGACTCGCCGAGCCGCTTCTCGAGCGTGCCCTGGAGCTTCTCGTCCACGGTGACGCGCATGGCCTCGAGCTTCTCGGCGTTCTCCTTGCGCAATGTCCCGAGCTGGGTTTCCACACCCTGCCGCAGGGCCTCTCCTGCCCTGGCATGGGCGTCGTTGAGCTGTGTCAGCCGGGCAGCGAAATCAGCGTGCTGGGCCTTCTGGATCTCGAAGAGCTGGTCCATCTGTTCGCGCATCGAGCGGCCGAATTCGCCAAGCGAACCACCCACCCGATTGGCGAGCCGCTCGGAACTCGCGGTCGCCTCCGCCTTGGCGCCGTCAAGCTGCCCCATCACGCCGGCAGAGAGGCCGGTCAGCCGCTCTATCACCTCGTCCCGCAGGTCCCGTCCGGCCTTGCCGCTTTCCTCGCGCGCGGTCCGCAGATCCTCGCGCACCACGCGCTCGAGCCGCGCCTGCGCCTCGTCAAGCGTCGCGAGCCGGGAAATGACCGTGGCAAGCTCCCTCCCCCGCGAAAGCTCGCCGAGACGGCGCAGCACCGCCACCGAAACCAGCGCCGCCACGAGCGACAGGAGCCCCGCCGCGACAACTACCCAATCCTGCCAGACTGCCATGCATGTCCTCCCTGCCCGGCCTCCCTATAGCCCGACAGGAACAAATTGTGAATCGGAAAGCCAGCGCGTTTACCCAGATAAGCCGGTGACCAGGGCACCATCTACCATCTGTAGGGTGCAGGGCCCGCGCCGGAAGGCGGTACCCTGCCCCGCCGCCGATCAGGCGCGCGCCCGCAGCGTCTGGATCAGCCCGTCGATGGAACCGCGCGCCGCCTCGAGCATCGCGCCAATCTCGGCGCGTTCGGTCGCGATCATCGAGATGCCCTCGATGATGATGTTGACGACCCTGGGAGCACCGCTCTGCTCGCTCACCTGCCAGCCGACACTGACGTCGGCCTGGCCCGGTCGCCGCACCACGGTTTCGACCAGCACCCCAGCCCGTCCCGCATCCCGCACCCGGGCGATCGTGATTTCCGCCTGGCGGAACTCGCGGAACTGCTGGCCATACTTGCGGGCGAGATAGCTCTGGAAGGAGGCGACATAGGCCCGGCGCTGGGCGTCGGACGCGCTGCGCCAGGGGGGGCCGAGGGTTGCCTGCGCCACCGCCGGCATGTCGCCGTAGCGCGCAAGCAGCCGCTCGAACTCGGGATAGAGCTGTGACTCGGGGCGGCCGGAGCGGATGAGGTCGAGAGCCTCGGCCGAGAGCTGCGCAACCAGCGCCTGTGCCCGTGCCTCCGGCTGGGCGCGCGCAGGAAGCGGCAGCAGCGCGAGGGCGGCAAGCCCCAGCCCGGTCCCGAGCAGGGCCCGGCGTGTCGTCTTATTCGGCATAGATGTCCTCCAGAAGGTCGAGATCGACACCATCGGCGAGCCGGGCACGCGCCGCCTGCAGGTAGCTGATCCTGAGCGCCGTATAGCTGTCGGCGGACTCATGGAGCAGGGCGTTGATCGTCGGGTCGAGCGTGTAACGCTCGTTCATGAGGTCGAGCCCCCCGGCTGCGAGCAGCGTGTTGAAGGCCGCCGGCGGCAGGACGAAGATCAGCGGATCGGCCACGAAATCGAGCGCCCAGCCGGACCAGTCGCGCTCGGTACCCGGGCCGCCGAGCGGCATCTCGATATAGGCGCCCTCGGGGACGCCCCAGACGTGCATCGTCTCGTCCACGCTGGTGTAGCGATAGGGAATCCCGATCGGCGTCGCCGGGTCGAGGATGCCGGCAATACCGACCACCGTGTTGATCACGAAACGCCCCGTGGTCTGGACGGCAAGACCGGGCCGCCCCTGGAGCAGGTACTGGACCGTATGGTGCGGCAGCAGCCAGTTCTCGCGGAAGTTGCTGATGCCGGAACGAACAGGCGCGGGCACCGTGCGGCCGTAGGCGCGCGAGACCGGCCCGAAGGCGGCGCGGTCGAAGGCGACGTTGCGCGCATGGGTCTGGCGGTTGCGCGCCTCGAACGGATCCCAGTCGAGACTCGCGGGATCGGGCGACGGCGTGCAGGCGGCAAGCGCGACCACGGCAGCCAGGGCGGTCAGGGCCACGGGGCGGAAAGACGAGAGGATCGGCAAGTCGGGGCTCCTTCGCGATGTTCCCTCTATACGGGTTTTTGACTGACAGGCCACCTCGTTACGAGCATCTCCGCTTATCACCCGGCCTCGTGTCGCAGCCGCGATTGCGAGTCGCCCGGCGCCGCGCTAGCGTCCCACGCCGAACCCCACAGCGGAAGGAAGACCGCCCATGGCCTCTTCAGTCGAGACACGTATCAGTGAACTCGGGCTCACGCTGCCGGATGCCCCGGCGCCGGCCGCCAATTACGTGCCCTATGTGGTATCGGGAAATCTCGTCTTCATTTCCGGCCAGATCGCGCAGGATGCGAACGGGCCGATCCGCGGCCGGCTCGGGGCGGATTTCGACCTCGAGGCCGGAGTGCGGGCCGCGGAGGCCTGCGCGCTTGCCCTCGTCGCCCAGGCGAAGGCCGCGGCCGGGGGCGATCTCGACCGGATCGCGCGGGTGGTCAAGCTCACCGCCTTCGTCAACTCGACCGCCGATTTCACCGATCAGCCGAAGGTTGTGAACGGTGCCTCCGACCTTCTCGTGAAGATCTTCGGCGACAAGGGCCGGCATGCCCGCGCCGCCGTCAGCGCGCCGTCCCTGCCTCTCGGGGTCGCGGTGGAGATCGACGGGATATTCGAGCTTGCCTGACCTGCCGCCCGTCTTCCTTCGCCTGCCATTCGCCCATCGCGGCCTGCATGATCGCGCCCGCGGGGTGATCGAGAACAGCCGGGCGGCGGCAGAGGCGGCGGTGGAGGCGGGCTACGGGATCGAGATCGATGTCCAGCGCGCGTCCTGCGGCGAGGCGATGGTCTTCCACGACGATGCCCTGCCGCGGCTCACGGGCGCGCCGGGCTTGGTCGCGGATTACACCGCCGCGGCGCTTGGCCGTGTCCTTCTCAACGGGACCGAGGAATCGGTCCCGACCCTTCCCGAATTCCTGAGCCTGATCGCCGGTCGCGCGCCGCTTCTCATCGAGATCAAGGATCAGACCGGTGTCCTCGGTCCCGATACCGGCCCGCTCGAGGCGCGGGTGGCCGAATGCCTGGTCGGCTACGAGGGACCGGTGGCGGTGATGTCGTTCAATCCGCATTCGGTGGCGGCGATGGCGGAAGCCGCGCCGGACATTCCGCGCGGCCTCACCTCCGGCGCCTTCTCGAGGGACGACTGGCGGCTCCCCGACTACCGCTGCGCCGAGCTTGCCAACCTCTCCGACGCGGAACGGGTCGGCGCGAGCTTCGTCGCCCATGACTGCCGTGATCTCGACAATCCGGCGGTGGCGCGGCTGAAGGGCGCGGGCCTGCCGGTCCTCGCCTGGACGGTCCGCAGCGCCGAAGCGGAGAGAACGGCGCGGAAGCTGGCAGACAACGTCATTTTCGAGTATTACCGGCCACATATTCCCGAGTGACGCGGGCGGCGCTTCCGCCCTGGACACCTCATGCGATCCGCAACTGGCCGTCGGCCATGCTTCCTGCCGCAGCCATTGACCAGCGGGCATGCGTGTCCCATCTCGCCGATCATTGCCCGAGGAGACCCGGATGGACGGGGGAGAGACCATCGAAGTCGCGATGCTCGATGGCATCGCCGGAATTGAAGCGGAGGAATGGGACGCCTGTGCGGCCCCGGAGGGATTCCGTCCGCGCGATCCCTTCACCACCCACCGCTTCCTGCGCGCCCTCGAAACCTCCGGCTCGGTCGGGACCGGCACCGGCTGGCAGCCCCGTCACCTTGTCGCCCGCCAGGGTGGCACCGTCATCGCCGTCATGCCCTTCTACGTGAAATCCCACAGCCACGGCGAATACATCTTCGATCACAACTGGGCTCATGCCTATCTTCGCAGCGGCGGGCGCTATTACCCGAAGCTCCAGTCGGCGGTACCGTTCACGCCCGCGACCGGCCGCCGATTCCTCGTCCGGCCCGGTTTCGAGCGGGTCGGCTTCGCCGCCCTCACCGAAGCCGCCATCCGGATCGCCGGACGCGCCGGCGTCTCCTCGATCCATGTCACCTTCTGCACGGAGGCGGAGCGGCGCCAGGGCGAATCGCTCGGGCTTCTCGGCCGCATCACCCAGCAATTTCACTGGGAGAACCGCGGCTATCACGACTTCGACGCCTTCCTCGCCGCCCTTTCCTCGCGCAAGCGCAAGCAGATCCGCAAGGAACGTGCCAGGGCGCAGGATTTCGGCGGCGATATCGTCGCGCTGACCGGAAATGCGATCGAGCCCGGACATTGGGACGCCTTCTGGAAGTTCTACCAGGATACCGGGTCACGCAAATGGGGGAGCCCCTATCTCACCCGCGCCTTCTTCGACGAGATCCACGAGACGATGCGCGACGACATCCTGCTCCTGATGGCGCGCCGCAGGGGCAGATGGATCGCCGGTGCGCTCAACTTCATCGGCCGCGACACGCTCTACGGCCGCTACTGGGGCTGCCTCGAGGAGCACGACTGCCTGCATTTCGAGCTCTGCTACTACCGGGCGATCGACCATGCGATCGCGCACGGGCTCGCCCGCGTCGAGGCAGGAGCCCAGGGGACGCACAAGCTCGCCCGCGGCTATCTTCCGGTCACGACCCATTCCCTGCACTGGTTCGCCGACGAGGGTTTTGCCCGCGCCGTTGCCCAGTATCTCGAGGCCGAACGCGCGGCCGAGACCGAGGAAATCGAGGTGCTGACCGCCTACGGTCCCTTCCGGAAGACGGAGGAAGCGGAGCGGGACTGACGCTTCGTCATTCTGCCGACGGCGGGACTTCACACCAGGCGAGGCACGCGAGAACGGTAGCGATCAGCGCCAGAAGCACCAGCAGGGCTGCAATCGCATGGCCGGCCTCCCATTGTGATCGCAATGCCGGAAACTCCGGCGGAACGCGGGTCCAGTTCCCGGTCGCCTGGTTGGCCGGAAACACGAGGACGAAGAACGTCACCGCAGATGCAACCAGCGAACCGAACCCCACGGCAGCGAGAAGAAAGGCCCGCCTCTGGACCCGCGAGAGGAAGGCGAGCATCCCCGTCGAGACGAGCGCCACCACCAGCACCAGCCCCGCCAGGGCCCAGCCCCGGTAGATCTGCTGCACTGCCAGATAAGTCGCGTCATCAAGCCCGGCCTTGTTCGGGAGGGCGATGAGATGCGCGCCGCTCGGCACGAGGTAGAGGGCGAGCGACAGGATCGCGACGAACCGGACCGCTCTGACCGGCACCGGCGCTACAGGCTCCGCCGGGCCCGGAGCGCCGCGGTGATCGTGCCGTCGTCGAGATAGTCGAGCTCGCCACCGATCGGCACGCCCTGGGCAAGCGACGTCACCTGTACTCCGGTCGGTCGGAGCTCATCGGCAATATAATGCGCGGTGGTCTGGCCATTGATTGTCGCATTGAGCGCGAGGATCAGTTCCTGCACCTTCTCGCTGGTGACCCGCGCCGCCAGTTCGGGGATCCTGAGCGCCTCCGGTGTCACGCCGTCGAGTGCCGACAACACGCCGCCGAGCACATGGTAGCGGCCGCGAAACACGCCGCTGCGCTCCATGGCCCAGAGGTCGGCGACCGTCTCGACCACGCAGATCTCGCCGGTGGCCCGGGCGGGATCGGCGCAGATCGGACAGACCTCCTCCGTCGCGATATTGCCGCAGACGGTGCACTCCCGCACATTCTCCGCCACCGCCGCCACCGCCTCGGCGAGCGGCTCGAGCAACACCTCGCGCCGGCGCACCATCGCGAGCACGGCGCGCCTGGCCGAACGGGGCCCGAGACCCGGCAGCCGGGCCATCAGGGCGATCAGCCGTTCGATCTCGGGGCCGGCGCCTGCGTTCACCACCGGAAACGCCGTCTGCTCAGAAGGGCAGCTTCATGCCGGGCGGCAGCGGGAGCCCTTCGGTGACCTTGGCGAATTCCTCCTGGGCCCGCGCCTGCGCTCGTTCCGTCGCCTCCTTGACCGCGGCGACGATCAGGTCCTCGACCACCTCGCGCTCCTCGGGCTTGAAGAGCGAGGGATCGATCGAGAGCCGGCGCAGCTCGCCCTTGGCCGAGGCCACCGCCTTCACGAGGCCGGCGCCCGCCTCGCCCTCGACCTCGATCGTGTCGAGCTGCTCCTGCACCTCGGCCATCTTGGTCTGCATCTCCTGCGCCTGGCGCATGAGCTTGCCCATGTCGCCAAGGCTCCCCAACCCCTTCAGCATCGCCCTACAACTCCTCTGCAAAGGGATCGTCGGGATCCCAGCCGTCGTCCAGATAATCCCCCGAAACCTCCTCCGCACCGGGCGAGGCGTCGATTTCTTCCACATCGGCATGCGGGCGCACAGTGCGGATTTCCGCCCCGGGAAAGGCCGCCATCACCGCCTGTACCAGCGGATGGGCGAGCGCCTCGGCCTCGCGGCTCCTCTGCTCGGCGGCGCGGCGCTCGGCCACCGTCTCCGCGCCCCCGGAACTCACCACCGACACGCCCCAGCGCGTGCCGGTCCACTGCCCGAGCCGACCGGCGAGCCGCGTCGCGAGATCTGGGGCGGCGTCCTCCGCCGGTTCGAACTCGATCCGCCCTGGGGCGAAATGCACGAGACGGACACCCGCCTCGACCTCGGTCAGGAGCGCGATGTCGCGTTTCTCGCGGATGAAGGCGAGCACGTCCTCGAAGCTGCGGAATTGCGCGAGCGGCTCCGCGACCGCTTCCGCCCGGGGCTGCTGCTGTGGTTGCTGTTGTAGCCGCGGCTCCGGCGCCTCGATCCGCCGTGCCGTCGCCCCGCCGCTGCCTCCGGCGAGCGTCAGATGCCCGGACGGACGCGCCTCCGCCACCGGCTCGCGCGGCGAGGGCGCACCTGCGGGCGCCGCGGTCCCGCCCCCGGCGGGTACCGCTCCCGGCCGCGAGAGCGTCCGCACCAGCTCCTCCGGACTCGGCAGGTCGGCGACATGGGTGAGCCGGATCAGCGCCATCTCCGCCGCCATCATCGCGTTCGGCGCCGCCGCCACCTCCTCGAGCGCCTTGAGGAGCATCTGCCAGGCGCGGGTCAGGGTCCGGACCCCGAGCCGCCCGGCGAAATCGAGGCCGCGCCTGCGCTCGTCGGGCGCGATTGTCGGATCCTCCGCCGCTTCCGGGGTGATCTTCACGATGCTGATCCAGTGCGTGACCTCGGCCAGATCGCGCAGGACCGCCATCGGATCGGCGCCTGCCTCGTACTGCGCCCCGAGTTCGGCAAGGGCGGCGCGGGTGTCGCCCCGCATCACCGTCTCGAAGAGGTCGAGCACCCGGCCGCGGTCGGCAAGGCCGAGCATCGCGCGCACCTGTTCGGCCGAGACGTCGCCGCCCCCGTGCGCGATCGCCTGATCCATGAGCGAGAGCGCGTCGCGCACCGAGCCTTCCGCCGCGCGGGTGAGAAGCGCGAGCGCCCCTTCCTCGAGCTTCACCCCCTCCGCTTCCGCGATAGAGGCGAGATGCGCCATCATCACCTCCGGCGCGATCCGGCGCAGGTCGAACCGCTGGCAGCGCGAGAGGACCGTCACCGGCACCTTGCGGATCTCGGTGGTGGCGAAGAGGAACTTCACATGCGCAGGCGGCTCCTCGAGCGTCTTGAGCAGCGCGTTGAAGGCCGAGGTGCTGAGCATGTGCACCTCGTCGATGATGTAGACCTTGTAGCGGGCCGAGGCCGCGCGGTAGGCGACCGAATCGATGATCTCGCGGATGTCGCCCACGCCCGTGCGCGAGGCCGCGTCCATCTCGAGCACATCGACATGCCGGCCCTCCGCGATCGCCACACAGGCCTCGCATTCGCCGCAGGGCTCGACGGTCGGCCCGCCCTCGCCCCCGGGGCCCGTGCAGTTCAACCCCTTGGCGATGATCCGCGCCGTCGAGGTCTTGCCCACGCCGCGCACGCCGGTGAGCACGAAGGCATGGGCGATGCGGTCGGTGGCGAAGGCATTTCTCAGCGTGCGCACCATCGCCTCCTGACCGATCAGGTCGGCGAAGGTCTTCGGCCGGTATTTCCGGGCAAGCACCTGGTAGGATTGCGTCACGGGCAAGGGCGTCTCGGCTGGGCGATGGACGGGCGGCGCGCGGGCCG
>JAJUJF010000196.1 GCA_029265455.1 Paracoccaceae bacterium
CGAGGAGATCAGTGCCGCGGGTAAGCAGGACGGTCGATAGACCTGCATGATCCTGAAGTGGACCGAACGGTCCCGCCGCCACCTCCTCGCAATCCACGACTACATCGGTCGCGATGACCCGCGAGCCGCACGCGCCGTCCTCGGGAGTATCCATGAGGCTGCGCAGCGTCTCGCTGAAGCGCCGCTTATGGGCCGTCCCGGTCGGGTCGACGGAATACGTGAACTGATAACCCTCCATACGCCCTATCTCATCGCCTCCCGAGTCACCGAGGCGCAGGTGGAGGTGCTTGCCGTCATTCACGGCGCCCGCCGCTGACCCGAGCGGCTCTGACGGTCGGCTCGGCCGCATCCCTCACTCCCGCGGTGGGTGGGGGCGGCGGTGGCGGCCGTGGCGGGACTGGTATCTGGCGAGCCCCCTCAACAGCCCGTAGGACAGGCCGATCCTCTCCTGCCCGAGCGGCAGATCGGGCTTGCTCCGCATCCAGGACGTCTTGGGGTAGGCCATGAGCTGGTCGGGATAGACGCTCCGGTGCCCGCTGATCAGGTAGGCGGCGATCCCGGCGCCCGCGAAATATCCGATCCCGGCGCCGCCGCCGAAGAACTCGACGCCCATCAGGATTCCGGCGAGCGGCGTGTTCGACGCACCGGCCACCACCGAGACCAGGCCGATCGCACCGCCGAGGCCGGGATCGATGTCGAGGAGCGGCGCGAATGCAGCCCCCGAGATCGCGCCGATCACGAGCTGCGGCGTCGCGATTCCGCCATAGAAGCCGGAGCCCAGTGTTATCGCCACCAGGAGTATCTTCCAGAAGAAGCCGAAAAACGGCATCGGTTCGCCATCGAGAGCGGCGGACATCAGGGGAAGACCGAGGCCGAGATAGTCCGTCGGAATCACGAGGATGAGCAGCGCGAGGATGCTGCCGCCGATCAGAGGCATCAGCGGAGGCCAGATGCCGAACCGCCGCTGCATGCGGGAGAACAGGTGGGTCGAGAACCGCACCATCTCGACGAACAGCCAGGCGACCGCGCCGCACAGGACCCCCAGCATCAGCACCTTGAAGAACAGAAGGTGCGAATATGCCGGCATCGGGATCGCGTAATAGCGGTAGTCCACGCCCAACCACAGGCAGGTCTCGAAGGCGGTCATGCCGGCTATGACCGCCGGAAACAGGAAGTCGTGCCGGAGGCGGCCGATGACCATGACCTCGACGCCGTAGATCGCACCGGCGACCGGCGTGCCGAACACACTCGCGAACCCGGCGCTGACACCGCACGCGACGAGCCGCTTCCGCAACTCTTCGTTGAGCCGCAGCGCCTTGCCGAGACCGGATGCCATCGTGGCACCGATATGCGAGCACGGTCCCTCCCGACCCGCCGATCCGCCCGCCGAGAGCGTAACCAGGGCCGCGATCGGCTTGACAGGAAGCGTCAGGAACGGCATGCGCCCCGACTGCCGGTGCACCGCGGAGATCACCGCGTCGTCGAGGCCGGTCCGGTTCAGCTTGTAGCCGTAGTACATGATCAGCCCGGTCAGCAGACCGCCGGCCGGCAGGAGAGCCATCTGCACCCCGAGCGATATCGGCGACGTCTGACTGGTCAGATATTCGAGCGCGAGCAGGAAGGCCGCGCACCCTGCGCCGGCGAGAATGCCGGTGACCGTTGCCAGCACGAGCCACTGCATGATGGTCGCCAGCATCACCAGCGGCTCTATGTAGTTGAAGCGCGACATGGGCTGCAACTTTCGAGGGCCTGCTCGCGACTGCGCCCCAGGAGGAGGCGGAAGGCCGGGAAGCGGGTGGTCTCGTGTGATATGTTTCACGGCTGAGGGTCCAGCCCCTTCAAGTACTTGCGCCGATATGGGGGCGAGCGTCAACCGCAGCGATCTCGATTCTCGCACGGCCGCGGTGATTCGGGCGCGGGCGCTGGGGCAGCCGCCGCCCCGCCGGCGATGCGGCGCGGACGAGCCGCCTCTTGACCCGGCCCCCCGCTTCGCGCTTTAGCTTCCGGGGTGGAAAGGCCCCGCTCTTCCGGCCGGGCTGCCAACGAACGGGAAAGGCGGAACAACGCATGACCGGTGCTCTCGACGGCATTCTCGTCGTCACGCTCGAGCAGGCCGTGGCCGCTCCCTTCCTCAGCTGCCGGCTCGCCGACGCGGGCGCGCGCGTGATCAAGCTGGAGCGGAAGGACGGCGACTTCGCCCGGAATTACGACGACTATGTCCACGGCCTCAGCTCCTATTTCGTCTGGCTGAACCGGGGCAAGGAGTCGCTCGCCATCGACATCAAGGACCCGGCCGACGCCGCCCTGCTGCACCGGCTGCTGGCGAAGGCGGACATCTGGATCCAGAACCTCTCGGTCGGTGCGACGGAGCGCGCGGGCTTCGGCTCGGAGAGCCTGCGCGAGCGCTATCCGCGCCTGATCACGGTCGACATCAGCGGCTATGGCGAGGCCGGGCCGCCCTACGACCGGATGAAGGCCTACGACATGCTGGTGCAGGCCGAGAGCGGCATCTGCTCGGTCACCGGCACGCCGGAGGAGCCGGCGCGCATCGGCGTTTCGGCCTGCGACCTCGGGACCGGCATGTTCGCCCATGCCGCCGTGCTGGAAGCGCTCTACGAACGC
>JAJUJF010000033.1 GCA_029265455.1 Paracoccaceae bacterium
AGCGCCGCTCCGCTCCGCAGGATCGACCGGGTCCCCGTCATGATGCGCAACTCCGCCTACTTTCAACGAACGCGGGACAACGCGCAGGCAGGCGGAGGTGTTCCTGTGGATGCCGGGAGCCGCTCACGCGGATGCGGCAGCGCGTCGGAAAGTCATTCGCTTCCTCGGGCAGCGCGTTGGCAGGGGGAGCTGCGGATGCAGCATCATGATCCCGACCGGGAGCGGACGTCCGCAGAAGGTTCGGGGCGGGCAGGCAGGCGCCGGAAACATCGCCCGGGCACGGGTTGGTCCGGCCGTGGGTGTGCCCCTTGCTTCCGGTCAGGCGCCATGCGGGATCCGTTGAGGGACTGGTGGGTGATGACGGACTCGAACCGCCGACATCCTCGGTGTAAACGAGGCGCTCTACCAACTGAGCTAATCACCCGGCTGCCGGGCGGCGAATGGTGGGTGATGAGAGATTCGAACTCCCGACATCTTCGATGTGAACGAAGCGCTCTACCACTGAGCTAATCACCCGACGGCGGCGGAGATACTCCGTGCAGCGTGTGGGATCAAGTGCAATCCCGCATTCCGGGACACGGAGGCGCTGCTTCCTGTCGCGAGAAGCGGTGCACGAGGACGGACGGGGACAGGACTGCGCGCGGCTCCGATGCGGGTGACGCGCGCAGATGACGGTGTCCCGGCCGGCGGCGAGCCGGGGCCTGTCCCGAAAAGGGAGGAACGTCCGGCCTCAGGCGGGCTGGAGCTGGCCGCGGACGAGTTTCTCGTATTCCTCGGCGATGGAGCGGGTGAGGCTTCCCACCTCGAACCGGTAGTCGCCGATCTGGCCGACGGGAGTGACCTCGGCCGCGGTGCCGGTGAGCCAGCACTGCTGGAAATCCTCCATCTCGGCCGGTTCGATATGACGCTCGACGACCTCGATGCCGCGCGCCCTGAGCATGCCGATGACCGTCTGGCGGGTGATGCCGTTGAGGAAACAGTCGGCGAGCGGCGTGTGGACGACGCCGTCCTTCACGAAGAAGACGTTGGCGCCGGTCGCCTCGGCCACATAGCCGCGGTAGTCCATCATCAGCGCGTCGGAGCAGCCCTTGGCCTCGGCCGCGTGTTTCGACATCGTGCAGATCATGTAGAGGCCGGCGGCCTTGGCCTGGCTCGGGATGGTCTCCGGGCTCGGGCGTTTCCATTTCGAGATGTCGAGTTTCGCGCCCTGCATCTTGGCGTCGCCGTAATAGGCGCCCCATTCCCAGGCCGCGATCGCGAGATGCACGGGGTTGCGCTGCGAGGAGACGCCCATGTCGGGCCCGGAGCCGCGCCAGATCACCGCCCGGACATAGGCGTCGGTGAAGCCGTTCGCCTCGAGGGTCGCGGCCTTCGCCGCCTCGATCTCGTCCACCGTGTAGGGGCGGGCGATGTCGACCATGTCGCACGAGGTGAGGAGGCGCTCCGAATGCTCGCGGCTCTTGAAGATGGTGCCGCCGTAGGCGCGCTCGCCCTCGAAGACCGAGCTGGCATAGTGGAGGGCATGGGTCAGGACATGCACCTTGGCCTCGCGCCACGGCACGAACTCGCCGTCCATCCAGATGACGCCGTCTCGATCGTCGTAGGCTCCTGTCATGGTGCGCTCCTGCCCGTGCTGAGGTCTGCAGATCATGGACCGGCGGAGGTCGGATCGTAAATCCCCTTGCGCCCGGCCGTCCCGCGGGCGCTACCACCGGGGGCTTGGAATGTCAACTTCCCTGACATAAACTTGCCGCGCTTGATGATGTGTCAGACAGGGTTCCTCATGGTTCACAGCCGCATTCCGGCAAGGCCGGCGCGGAGCGAGCAGCTCCGGTTCCTGACGGACGATCAGCTGCGGCAGGGTATCGAGCTGATGTATTTCGCCTATCGCGGCTTCACCGCCGATCCGGACCGGATCCTGGCGCCACTCGGCTACGGCCGGGCGCATCACCGGGCGTTGCATTTCATCGCGCGGCGGCCGGGGCTGACGGTGAAGGGGCTGATCGAGATCCTCGGCGTCACCAAGCAGAGTCTCAATCGTGTCCTGCGTCAGCTGATCGATGACGGACTGGTCGAGAGCCGGGTCGGCCGGATCGACCGGCGGCAGCGCAATCTCGAGTTGACCGAGCGGGGCAGGGCACTCGAACAGGATCTGGCGGCGGCGCAGCAGCAGCGGATGCGCGCGGCCTACAGCCAGGCGGGGCCGGAGGCGGTGGCAGGTTTCCGCGCCGTGCTCGAGGCAATGATCGAGCCGGAGCTGCGGGAGCGGCTGCTCGACCCTGCGGGACGGGCCGAGGCGTGAGGAGGGGGCAAGGTTGCGAGGCCTCCCGGAGGGCGCGATGAGCGAGGACCGGGAGGGACATGTCCTCGTCGTCGACGACGATGCGCGGCTGCGGACGCTGATCGGGCGCTACCTGGCGCGGAACGGCTTCTGGGTGACCGGCGCGCGCGACGCCGCCCATGCGCGGCGCCTTCTCGAGTCGCTCGAATTCGACATGCTCGTGCTCGACGTGATGATGCCGGGAGAATCGGGGCTCGAGCTCACGGCCTCGCTGCGCGAGCGGATGGCGGTGCCGATCCTGCTCCTGACCGCGCGCGGCGAGGCGGATGACCGCATCCGGGGCCTCGAGGCGGGGGCGGATGATTACCTCGCCAAACCCTTCGAGCCGCGCGAGCTGCTCCTGCGCATCAACGCGATCCTGCGGCGGCTGCCGCGCGAGGAGAGCCGGCCGGCACCACCGCGCACGCTGCATCTTGGCGATGCGCGCTACGATACCGGGCGGGGAGAACTCTGGCGGGGCAATGATCTCGTCCGGCTGACCGCCACCGAGGGCATGCTGATGCGCGTCCTCGCCGCTAAGCCCCATGAGCCGGTGAGCCGCGCCGAGCTGATGGCCGATCTCGGCGACGGCGAGGCCGAGGTGCAGGAGCGGGCGGTTGACGTGCAGATCACCCGGCTCCGGCGCAAGATCGAGGCCGATCCGAAGGCGCCGCGCTACCTCCAGACCGTGCGCGGCGCGGGCTACATGCTCGCCCCCGACTGAGCGGGTCGAGGTCCGGCGGCGCTGCCGGTCGCAGGGAGGACCCGGGCGGGAAGCTCAGCGGCCGGGGGGCCGGATCACGCCCTTTTCGGTGACGATCGCGTCGAGCTGCATGTCCGTCTCCTCGACCGGCACTTCCTCGATCTCCTGGGCCGCATAGGCGAAGCCGATCGCATGAACAGGCCCGCGCTCCCTGAGCGAGGCGATGGTGCGGTCGTAGAAACCGCCACCGTAGCCGAGGCGGTGACACTGGCGGTCGAAGGCGAGGAGGGGCACGATCAGGACCTGCGGGACGAGTTCCTCGCCGTCTTCGGGAATCTCGACGCCGAAGGTGCCGGGAACGAGGCGGCTTTCCGGTGTCCATTCGCGGAAGCGCAGCGGCTGGGCCTTCGCCACGATCTCCGGCACGCAGACCCGGTAGCGAAGGCCGCACAGGGACAGCATCAGCGGTTTCGGGTCGAGTTCGCCGCGGATCGCGACATAGGCCGAGATCACTTCCACATGCCGCAGGGAGGAGATCAGTTCGAGCACATGGGCAGCGGCCTGGCGCGCAGCGCCCAGATGGTTGCGATGCGCCGCCGCACGACGCTCCATCGCCGCGGCGCGTCGAGCGCGCTTGGTTTCGGTGAGACTGGTCATGCGGGGAAGATCATGATCGGGAAGGCGGCGGAGCCGGTGCGACCGTGGCGGCATTCCATCCTTGAGAGCCTGGATAACCAGGTGGGCGCCAGATGCGAAAGGCCACGACCGATCACAGAGCCAGCTCCCTCAAGAATGATTAAGGCCACTAGGATGCAGGCCCCCACGGGAAGTCCAGCGTCCGCCAAGCCGTAATGTAGCCTCGAACCGCCGCATGTGAAGTCCCTACCGCCCATTACAGATTGTACAATCGTCGCGGGGTGCGACCCGGAAGCTGCGCCAGTCGGCATCGAGGGCATCGTAGATCAGCATCCTGCCGGCAAGGCTGCGGCCGGCGCGGGCGACGAGCTTGATCGCCTCGACCGCCATCATCGAGCCCATTACCCCCGGCAATGCGCCGATGATCCCGGCCTCGGCGCAGGAGGGGGCAAGGCCGGCGGCGGGAGCCTCCGGGAACAGGCAGGCATAGCAGGGGGTGCCGATCTTCGGATGATAGAGGCTGATCTGCCCCTCCCACTGCGTCATCGCGGCGCCGATCAGGGGAATCCCGGCGGCGACGCAGGCGGCGTTGACGGCCTGGCGCGTCGCGAAACTGTCGGACCCGTCGAGGACGAGATCCGCGCCATCGAGGATCTCCCCGGCATTGCCGGGATCGAGGCGGAGGAGGACCGGCCGGACGTCGACATGCGGGTTGATTCCCCTGAGCCGCGCGGCCGCGGCCTCGGCCTTCGGTCGATCCACGGCTGCGGTGTCGAAGATGACCTGGCGCTGGAGATTCGAGACCGCCACCCGGTCGTCATCGATGATGTCGATGCGGCCCACCCCGGCCGCGGCGAGATAGAGGAGCGCCGGCGCCCCGAGGCCGCCCGCACCGATGACGGCAACGCGGGAGGCCCGCAGGCGGCTCTGGCCGGCACCGCCGATCTCGCGCAGCACGATATGGCGGGCGTAGCGGGCGAGTTCGTCTTCGCTGAACGTCATGGCAGCGGCTTCTCGAGGTGGATGCGTGTGTCGGCGGCAGCATAGGCGCGGAAGCCGTGATGCGCGAGACAGGCTGCGGCCGGCGGATCGGGGACCGTGGCATGGAGGCTGCGGGCGCCACGGCGGCGCGCCTCCTCGCCGGCCTGGGCAATCAGGCGTGCGCCGATGCCCCGGCCACGGGCGGCGGGCGCGACCCAGAGGAGGTCGAGTTCGGCATGGGGGCCGCGAAGATGGAGCCTCGCATGGCCGACGAGCGCACCTGCCTCGTCCCGCCAGCCGATCGAAATTCGCTCGTCCGGGACGCCGGTCTCCGCCGCGATCGCCGCCTCGGTATCACGGGCAAGCGCTGCGTCCTCGGTGATGAGGACGAGGCCGGTCGGTCCGGAGCGGGCTTCACGGCCGTCGAGAGTCCGCCGGCGGATTGCCCGGATCATCAGGATGTAGGCGGCGACCGGCAGGGCCAAGACGCCGGTCCAGAAGAGCGGCACGGCGGAGGCTCGGACCTCTTCGCGAAGCGCCGTGCCGGGCGGGAGAAGCTGCGACCCGGCAAGGACGAGGGCGGCAACGGCGAGGATGAGCCAGGTCACGCCGACGGGCGCCCGCAGGACGCGTGCAAGCAGGAGCAGGAAGACGGTCACGGACAGGAGGGTGAACATGCCGGAGGCCTAGTGCTCGTACGAAGGAGCCGGACCGGCTGCCGATACGGAGGACACGCGCCGTTCACCGGCCCGGGCCTCCGATACGGCGCAACCGGATCGCGCATCCCGGCGCCGTGGCGCCGGGGAGGGCTGCGTTCCGCTCATCCGGTGCCGGTCGAGCCGAAGCCGCCGGTGCCGCGTCCCGAGGCCGCCAGATCCGCAGCTTCCTGCCAGATGATGCGGGAGACCGGTGCCAGCACGATCTGGGCGATACGCATGCCGTGCTCGATCCGGACCGGCTGCTCCCCGTGATTGACGAGGATTGCCAGGATCTCGCCCCGGTAGTCGCTGTCGATCGTGCCGGGGCTGTTGAGGAGGGTGATGCCGTGACGGAGCGCGAGGCCGGAGCGGGGGCGGACCTGGATCTCGTAGCCCTCCGGGATCTCGACGGCGATGCCGGTCGGGACAGCGGCGCGTGCGCCGGGCCGAAGCTCGAATCCCGTTGCACGGTCCTCGGCCGGCAGGTTGGCGAGCAGGTCCATCCCGGCCGCGCCGGCAGTCTGGTACCCGGGCAGGGGCAGGGCGGGATCGGCCGCGGGCAGGCGGCGGAAACGGACGCGAACTCCGCTCATGCCAGCGCCTCCGCGATGCGGTCGGCGAGGCGCTCGGCCACTTCCGTCTTGTCGAGGCGCGGCCAGCTCTCCTCGCCCTCGGCGGTGATCAGCGTCACCTTGTTCTCGGTCCCTCCCATGACGCCGGTGCCCGAGCCGACATCATTGGCGACGAGCCAGTCGCAGCCTTTCCGCAGCCGCTTCGCGCGGGCATGGGCGAGGAGGTCGTCGGTCTCGGCCGCGAAGCCGACGACAAGGCGCGGCCGGCCTGTTTCCCTGCGGGCGATGGTGGCGAGAATGTCGGGATTCTCCGTGAGGGTGAGGGCAGGTGCGCTGCCGGTCTTCTTGATCTTCGAGTTGCCGGCCGACGCCACCCGCCAGTCGGCCACCGCTGCCGCGAACACGGCCGCATCGGCCGGCAGCGCCGCCTCGACGGCTGCCAGCATCTCGGCCGCGGTCTCGACCTCGACGATGGTGCAGCCGGCGGGGCGGGGGGCCACGGCCGGGCCGGTGACGAAGGTCACGCGCGCGCCGCGCCTGACGAGTGCTGCGGCAATGGCACTGCCCTGCCGGCCGGAAGAGCGGTTGGCGATGTAGCGGACGGGGTCGATCGGCTCGTGCGTGGGCCCGGAGGTGACGATGACATGCCGGCCGGCAAGGGGGCCGCTTCCCGGCCGCGCGCCCCCGAGCGCTGCCTCGATCGCGGCAAGGATTTCCGGCGGCTCGGCCATGCGGCCGGGACCGAACTCGCCGCAGGCCATCTCGCCCTCGCCGGGCCCGACGAACGCCACGCCATCCGCCGCGAGGCGGGCACGGTTGCGTTGCGTTGCCGGGTGGAGCCACATCCGGACGTTCATTGCCGGCGCCATCAGCACCGGCTTGTCGGTTGCCATCAGCAGCGTGCTCGCGAGGTCGTCGGCATGGCCGTTCGCGGCCTTCGCCATGAGATCCGCGGTTGCCGGCGCCACCACGACAAGATCGGCGCTGCGCGAAAGTTCGATGTGACCCATCTCCGCCTCGGCCGACAGGTCGAAGAGCGCCTCATGCACTTCTTCCTGCGCGAGTGCCCCGAGGGTGAGCGGCGTGATGAACTCGCGGCCGCCAGCGGTGAGAACCGGCACGGCATGGCCGCCTGACTTCGCGATCAGGCGGACGAGTTCGAGACTCTTGTAGGCGGCGATCCCGCCGCCGACGATCAGGAGAATCCGCCTGCCCTCGAGGGTCATGGTGCCGGCACCTCCCGTGTTCGGGGAACTTCCTGCCGCCGGTGTAGGTGGCACGGGGGCTGCTGGCAAGCAACGCCATCCTGGCGGCCGGATGGCCGCATCCTGATTCGCCGTGGCAGTGCCCTCACATCCCCGTGAGACGAGGACACGTGCACTTGATCATGCGCAAGGCGATTGCGCGGTTTTCTGCCGAAAGATGCGGCAGGGCACGGGAACTGGCACAACCGGCTGTTTTTCAGGATTGATCCACGACCTGTCTGCTTTCATCTACTTCCTGCGAGGTATCTTGTTCAACGCTGGGATGTAAAATAGGCGTTGCAATTTACGCCGATTCGATGAACAAAGGTTACGTGATCGTAACACCCAGCGGTCATCAAGCACCGGCGGCCTGCACCCCACCCCACACACATCAGGTCGTCGCGGTTGCACGGCGGGTGTCCTTACCCAGGGACACCCGCCATTTCATGCACAGGGCATGTTCGCGCAAAGGACGCGGAAAAGAGATCAACCTCAGGTAGCGGTTGTGCCCCGCCGGACGGTTGCCTCCTCGTGCCGGATGGGGGCAGGGTGGTCAGGTGTCGAGGATGCGCGCCTCGTCGATCAGCATGATCGGAATGCCGTCATGGATCGGGAACGCCCGGCCGGCGCTGCGTGAGATCAGCTCCTGTCGCTCAGGATCGTAGATCAGCGGTCCCCCGGTCATCGGGCAGACGAGGAACTCGAGCAGGTGGCGATCGATGGTGCCGGCAGCGGGATTCTTTCCCGGCGCGCCTTCGCTGTCTTCGCGTGGATCGCAACTCACTGCACTGCCTCCCCGTCGCCGCCTGACCGAAGCGCGAATTCCATCAGCATCACCAGCGTCTCGCGCCGGTTGGCGAGGGTGGGTGCCTCGAGGAGTGCCTGTTTTTCCTCGGGGTCGAAAGGGCAGAGCATGGAGAGCGAATTCACGAGGAGTTCCGCATCGGCCCGGCGGAGGGAATTCCAGTCCGAGTTCAGCTGGGCGGTCGCGAAGAAGCGGGCAAGGACGGCGAGGAAGGCCTCCCGATCGAATCCCTCGTCATGCTCGGGCCGACCGAGATCGCGCTCGAAACTCGTCCAGGAGACGCTGGCCCGGAGATAGGGGGAGAAGCCGTCCTGGATTTCGCCGAGACGGAACCGGCTCACGCCGTGAAGGGTGATGAGATAGCGGCCGTCCTCGGTTTCCTGGAAGCTCGTGAGCCGGCCGGCACAGCCGATCTGCTGCAGGCGGCTCTCGCCGCGCCCTTCCGGCATCGCCACCGGCTGTATCATCCCGATCAGCCGGTGGTCCGTCTTCAGGGTGTCATCGAGCATCGCGAGGTAGCGGGGCTCGAAGATGTTGAGCGGCAGCCGTGCCCGCGGCAGCAGCAGCGCTCCCGGAAGCGGGAAGACCGGAATCACGTCCGGCAGGTCCGGGAGAGAAAACTTGCGTGTCATCTCGAACTGCCGCCGCGTGCGTCCCGTGCCATGGCGTTCAGGAGAAGATCAGGGACGACAGGCGCCGGCGGCCCTTCTGCGCGACCTCGCTCTTCGGGCCGAGACTGTCGAATATCTTGAGGAGCTGCGTCCTTGCCGCGCCATCGTTCCATTCGCGATCGCGACGGAAGAGCTCGATGAGGGCATCGATCGCGCCCGCCTCGTCCCCGCGCGCGACGAGGGCCATGGCCAGGTCGTAACGCGCCTGGTGATCGTCCGGGTTGCGCTCGACGCGGGCGCGGAGATCGCTGGCGTCGCCGGCGCCCGCGGCCTCGTCGGCAAGCGCGATCTGGGCCTCCACCGAGGCGATGGCCGGATCACCCGCCTTCTCCTGCGGCACGAGGGCGAGGGTGGCGCGCGCCTTCTCGACGTCATCGAGGGCAAGGTAGCAGCGCGCGAGGCCGGCGATGGCGCGGGTATTCTCCTGCTCCTCGCCAAGGACCGCGGAATAGACCTGCGCGGCATCGGCCGCGGCTCCCTCCGCCAGCATGGCGTCGGCCTGGTCGAGGGCTTCCGTGAGCCCGGCATCGCCGCCGCTCATCGCGATCAGCCGCTCGATGAACTGCTTGATCTGGCTCCCCGGCAGCGCACCCTGGAAGGCATCGACCGGCTGGCCGTTGACGAAGGCGTAGACGGTGGGGATCGACTGCACCCGGAGCTGGGCGGCGATCATCTGGTTCTGGTCGACATCGACCTTCACGAGCCTGACCTTGCCGCGGGCCTCGCGCACCGCCTGCTCGAGCGCGGGCGTGAGTGTTTTGCAGGGGCCGCACCAGGGGGCCCAGAAATCGACGATGACCGGCACCTCGGCCGAGGCCTCGATGACATCGGCCATGAACGTGGCGTCGCTGCCGTCCCTGATCAGCTCGTCGTCGCTGGCGGCTGCGGCTTTCAGCTCCATATGCGGGATCTCCGTATCTCGTGGCGGAACGCCGGCTTCATGACCGGAGCTCACGCGCGATGTTGGGGGAGTAGGTGGGGCACTCCATCGCGAGCGTCAAGCGCAACGCACCCCGGCCCCGGGGGTGGCGGCGATCTCCGCCTCGATGGCGGTGTAGCGCGCGAGGAACTCGGCCTTCACCACGGCGGGCGGCCGCAGCGGCAGCGGCAGCGTGTCGATGCCGGGCAGTTTCGGGCGGCCGAAGACCCGGTCGGCCTCCGTCCTCGAGAATCCGGCGAGTCGCACCGCCTCGAGCCAGGCCGAGATCCGGTCGGCGCGCTTGATTGCCGTGCGCACGGTCGCCGGCAGCTGCACGGGAAGGCCGAAGCGCAGCCGGATCGCCGCCATGAGGCGATGGTCGAGCGCGGCGTATTCGGGGCCGATCGCGTCCTTCACCGGCGAGATCATGTCGCCGATCACGTATTCCGGGGCATCGTGCAGGAGCGCCGCCAGCTGCCAGCGCGGCTCGGGGCGGGGAAACAGGCGCGCGAACAGGCTTTCGACGAGGAGCGAGTGCTCGGCCACGGTGAAGGGATGCTCGCCGAGCGTCTGGCCGTTCCAGCGGGCGACGAAGGCAAGCCCGTGCGCGATGTCCTCGATCTCGACATCGAGCGGTGAGGGATCAAGCAGGTCGAGGCGCCGCCCCGAGAGCATCCGCTGCCATGCCCGTCGTTTCCTTGCCACCATCGCGACCTCCTCGGCCTCTCCCTGTCATTCCTGCGTGCATTCGGCAAGGGTTGCGACCAGCACCTCATCCGGCGCCGGAGGCGAGGGGGCGTCCCCTTGCCGTGGCTTCGGCGGGACCTTAGAGGAGGTAGGATGCGGATTCTCTTCCTCGGGGATGTCGTCGGCCGCTCCGGCCGTAACGCGCTTGCGTCGTGCCTGCCGACGCTTCGGCGCGAATGGGCGCTCGATTTCGTCGTGGTCAATGGCGAGAATGCCTCGGGCGGCATGGGGCTCACGCGCGCTCATGCGGCCGATCTCCTCGCTGCCGGGGTCGATTGCCTGACGCTCGGGGATCATGCCTTCGACCACAGGGAGATGATTGCGCACGTCCAGGAGGAGCCGCGCATCCTGCGGCCGCTCAATTTCGCCAAGGCGGCGCCGGGGCGGGGGGCGCGGATGTTCGAGGTCGGCGGCAAGCGCGTGTTCGTCGCCCAGGTGCTCGGGCAGGTATTCATGAAGCGGCCGTTCGACGATCCCTTCTCGGCGATCGATGCCGCGCTCAGGACGGCGCCGCTCGGGGTGTCTGCGGACGCGGTGATCGTCGACGTTCATGCGGAAGCGACGTCCGAGAAGATGGCGCTCGGCCACTGGTGTGACGGCAGGGCGACGCTGGTGGTGGGGACGCATACCCATGTCCCCACGGCCGATACCCGGATCCTGCCGGGCGGCACCGCCTACCAGTCCGACGCCGGCATGTGCGGCGACTACGACAGCGTGATCGGCATGGAGAAGGGCGAGCCCATGCACCGGTTCGTGACCGGGATGAGCAAGGGCAGGATGAGCCCTGCGATGGGGGAGGCGACGCTTTGCGGGATCCTGGTCGAGACCGGCGCGGGCGGCCGGGCGGCCCATGTGCAGCCCGTGCGCGTCGGCGGCTGCCTTGCTCCTGCCGGGCCGGCGGCTCTTGCCTGAGACGACGATGTCCCCTTGCCCCGTCCCGGCCCGGATTTCGGGCCGCCGGTGATTTCCATTGAAGCGGATCCTGTGATGACGACTCTCCTCGGGAACGGCATGTTCGCGCCGCTCTTCACGATGGCGGTAATCGCCGTGATGTTCGTCTTCTTCGTGCGGGATCAGTATCCCCCGGCGGTGACGGCCATGGCGGGAGCGGCCGTCCTGATGGTCGCGGGCATCGTGCCGATCGACCGCATCCTCGAGGTCTTCGCGAATCCGGCGCCCTGGACCATCGCCGCCATGTTCATCCTCTCGGGCGGGCTGGTGCGTACCGGCGTCCTCGCCAATGTCTCGCGCCTCATCACCCGGCATGCGGCGGACCGGCCCGTCCTCGTGCTCGCCATGCTCGCCGTCACGATCGTCACCGCCTCGGCCTTCATGAACAACACGCCGGTCGTCGTCGTGATGATCCCGATCGTCGTCCAGCTCGCCCAGAGTCTCGGGGCCTCGCCTTCGAAATTCCTGATCCCGCTCAGCTATCTCGCGATCATGGGTGGTATCTGCACGCTGATCGGCACCTCGACCAACCTGCTCGTCGACGGCGTTGCCCGCAGTTCCGGTTTCGAGCCCTTCACCCTCTTCGAGATCACGC
This sequence comes from Paracoccaceae bacterium, assembly GCA_029265455.1. GTDB lineage: Bacteria > Pseudomonadota > Alphaproteobacteria > Rhodobacterales > Rhodobacteraceae > Amaricoccus. The sequence continues at coordinate 11,843 of JAJUJF010000033.1, forward strand.
CGCTCGGGATCTGCCTCGCGGTGATCGGGTTCGTCTATCTGTGGATCTTCGTGCCGCGGCTGCTGCCGGATCGTGAATCGATGCTCGACCTGCTCGGCCCCCGCAAGAGCATGAAGTTCTTCACGGAAGTGGTCGTTCCCGAGGATTCGCCGCTGGTGGGCGCGCAGGTCATGGAGGTGCCGCTGTTCAAGCGGGAAGGCATCCGGGTGATCGACGTGCTGCGGGGAGACGAATCGCTGCGGCGCCAGTTCCCGGATGTGACCCTCGCCGCCGGCGACCGGGTCGTGCTGCGGACCGAGATGACCGAGCTTCTCGGCCTCAAGGACACGAACGAGGTGACGCTGGTCGATCGGATCGGCTCACGGCGCACCACCACCGTCCAGGCGCTGATCTCGCCCGACTGCCGGCTCGTCGGCCGGTCGCTCGGCAGCCTGCGGCTGCGACGGCGCTACGGCATCTATCCCCTCGCCGTCCATCGCCGGAACCAGAATCTCGGACGGCAGCTTGACGAGGTCGTCGTCCGTGTCGGCGACACCCTGCTGCTCGAAGGAGCCCCCGAGGATATCCGCCGCCTCGCCGCCGAGGTCGATCTCGTCGACCTTGCGGAACCTTCGGAGCGGCCCTACCGGCGCAAGCATGCACCGCTGATGGTGGCGATCCTCCTCGCCGTGGTTGTCCTCTCCGCAATTGGCGTCGCCCCCATCCATGTGCTTGCCCTCGGAGCGGTGGTGCTCGTCTTTGTCACCCGCATCCTCGATACCGACGAGGCCTTCAGCTTTGTCGACGGCAACCTGATGGCGCTCATCTTCGCCATGCTCGGCGTCGGCATCGCGCTCGAGGAATCGGGTGCCGTCGCCCTGATCGCGTCGAGCGTCGCGCCGCATCTCGCGGGCATCAGCCCGTTCTTCCTGCTGCTCGCCGTGTTCCTGATGACCTCGGCCCTTACCGAGATCGTCACCAACAATGCCGTGGCGGTGGTGATGACGCCGATCGCGATCGGCATCGGGCAATCACTCGGGATTGACCCGCGGCCGCTCGTTGTGGCGGTGATGGTCGGGGCCTCGGCGAGTTTCTCGACGCCGATCGGCTACCAGACCAACACGCTGGTCTATGGACCGGGCGGCTACAAGTTCACCGATTTCGCGCGGATCGGCATCGGCATGAACCTGATCTACGCGATCACCTGCAGCCTGCTCATCCCGGTCTTCTGGCCTTTCGGCTGAGGGGTTGATGGCTCCTCTGCCCGTGGCTATCAGGGGCCGATTCCCTATACCAATACCGATCAGCGGAGACGAACCCCATGGCCGGGCATTCCAAATGGGCCAACATCCAGCATCGCAAGGGCCGGCAGGACGCGGCGCGTTCGAAGCTGTTCTCCCGCCTGTCCAAGGAGATCACGGTCGCGGCGAAGATGGGTGACCCCGATCCGGACAAGAACCCGCGCCTGCGACTCGCCGTGAAGGAGGCGAAGGCCAACTCGATGCCCAAGGAGAACATCGAGCGGGCGATCAAGAAGGCGACGGGTGGCGAGGCGGAGAATTACGAGGAGATCCGCTACGAGGGCTATGGTCCGAACGGCGTCGCGATCATCGTCGAGGCGATGACCGACAACCGCAACCGCACCGCCTCCAACATCCGCGCCATCTTCGCCAAGCGCGGCGGCAATCTCGGCGAGACCGGTTCGGTCGGGTTCCTGTTCGACCGCAAGGGGCAGGTGGTCTACCCGGCGTCCGTGGGCAGTGCCGACGAGGTGCTCGAGGCGGCGATCGAGGCGGGCGCCGAGGATGTCGAGAGCGACGACGACGGCCATGTCATCTGGTGCGCGGACACCGATCTCAACGAGGTCTCGACCGCGCTCGAGGAGGCCCTCGGCGAGGCCGAGTCGACCCGTCTTGTCTGGAAGCCGCAGACCACCACCGTGCTTGACCTCGAACAGGCCCAGAGCCTCATGCGCCTCATCGACGCGCTCGAGGAGGACGATGACGTCCAGTCCGTCACCGCCAATTTCGAGGTCTCGGACGAGGTGATGGCCCAGCTCTGACCGCCTCCGCGCGACACCGCTTCTGCTCGCCGCTCATGCAGAACTTGTGCTCAAGCTTACTTGACTAATTTCCTCGTGAATCCTAGCACGGACTCCGCCGGCGCATCCGGCATCGGCGAGGGAGGAACGGCTGGATGGAACTTCTCGGGACGTTCGAAGGAGAGACCTTTGATGGCGTTGCCCGTTATTTCGAGCAGGGCGGCGTTGTCATCTGGGTGATCTCCGCGTTGTCGGTGGCGGCGCTGGCGGTCATCCTGTGGAAGATCTGGCGCCTCGCGGCGATGGGGGCATGGACCCGGGGCAGGACACCCGAAGCGGTCGAGCTCTGGTCCCGGGGCAGGACGCAGGCGGCGGCAGAGATCCTCGCCGGGCGCAAGGGGGCGCGGGCGCGGCTTGCGCGGGCAACCATGGCGGCGGCGGCCGATCCCCGTCTCGACGCGACGGCCCTGCGCGAGGCGGCGACGACGGAGGCCAAGCGCATCCTCGCCGAAGCGCGGACGGGCCTTCGGTTCCTTGAACTCACGGCGACTGTCGCGCCGCTCCTCGGTCTTCTCGGCACCGTGCTCGGCATGATCGCGGCCTTCCAGACGCTTCAGGAAGCGGGCGCGCGCGCCGATCCCTCGGCGCTTGCGGGCGGCATCTGGGAGGCGCTCCTGACCACGGCCGCGGGCATGGCGGTGGCGATCCCGGCGGCGATGGCGCTGAGCTGGTTCGAGGGGGTGATCGACCGGCTGCGCGTGGATCTCGAAGCCGCCGCTTCGCGCATCGTCGCCGTGCGGCCGTCACGAGCGCAGGCGCTGGCGGCGGAGTAGGGGAGATGGAGACACTCTCCTTCGACGAGCCGCGGCGCCGCCGCGGGTGGAGCCTCACGCCAATGATCGACGTGGTGTTCCTTCTCCTCGTGTTCTTCATGCTTGCCGCCCGTTTCGGCACGGAACAGGCACTCGACCTCGGCATGGCAGGCGGCAGCGGCAAGTACGAGGGCCCGCCGCGCCTGGTCGACGTGCGGCCCGACGGGCTGAGTCTCAACGGCGAGCCGGTGGCGGAGGAGGACCTGTCGGCCCGGCTTGCCGAGCTTGCCGAGAGCCCGGATGATCTCGTGGTGCTGCGTGGCCGGGACGAGGCCGATACCCAGGCGGTGGTACATGCACTCGACCTTCTCGCGAAGGCGGGGTTCAACCACGTGGCGCTGGTGGAGTAGGGCGATGAACTTTGAACCACCTCCGCGTCCGCCGCAGGCGGAGAGCGTGGTCCCGATGATCAACGTCGTCTTCCTGCTGCTCATCTTCTTCCTGATGTCGGCACAGCTCACGCCTCCCGATCCGTTCGGGGTCGAGCCGCCCGAAAGTGCCGAGGGCGAGCCGAGTGCTCCGACGCTGATCCTCCAGGTGTCTGTGGCGGGCGAGATGGCGTTCGGCGAGGTCGAGGGCGAGGCTGCGCTCGATGCGCTCGCGGCCGAGGCGGAGGGTGCGCCGGTTACGGTGCGTGCGCATTCGGAGCTCGCGGCCACGGAGCTTGCCGGGATTCTCGGCGGGCTCGCCAGCCGCGGGGTGCGCGCCGTCGAACTTGCGACGCAGGCGCCATGATGCGGGCGTGGGAGGTTCCGGTCTTCTTCGGCGTGGCGCTTGCCATTCACGCCGGCGCGTTCCTTCTGTCGGCGGAGAACGGGCAGGATGCCGCGCCGGGCGGAAGCGGCGGCACGGGAACGGTGACGGTAGCCGCCGCAAGTCCGCAGATCGTCGCCATGGTCGAGGAGTGGGAGAGACCTCCGGAGATTGCCGAGCCGCATGTCCCGCAGGTAGCCGAGACTCGGGTTCCGGACGCGCCCACCCGACCGCAGCTGGCCGAGACGCCGCCGCCACCGGACTTGCCGCAACAGCAGCAGATGGCCGCGATTCCGGCCGCAGCCGACCTTCCGGACGTCCCGAGCCTGCCGACGCTGCCGGAGGAGGAGCCGGAACCCGAGGAGGTGGTGGAAACGCCGCCGGAACCGGAAGTGGAGCCCGAGCCGGAACCCGAGACCGAGCCGGAACCGGAGACGGCGCTTGCCGAGGCCGAGCGGCCGGCGCCGCGTCCACGGGAGATGGTGGCGGAAGTCCAGCCCCGGCCGGACCCCCAGCCCCGGACCGAGTCACCTCCCCGGCCCGAGCCCCAGCAGGAACAGGTGGCGGCGGTGGCTCAGGAGGCCCGGCCCGAACTGCGCGCGGCCGGAACGGGAGGCGGCGACAGCGGGGGGCAAGGCCAGGCCCCTGTCGCCACGGGCTCGGGGAGAGGTCAGGAGGATGCGATGGCCGCCTGGGGAGCGCAGATCCAGCAGCGTCTCCAGCGGGCGCTCGTCTATCCGCGGCAGGCCGAGATGCGCCGGATCACCGGCGTGGCGACCGTGGCGCTCACCATCTCGTCGGACGGCCGGGTCCAGGCGCGCCAGCTGGTGGGGAGTTCCGGCAGCCCGATCCTCGACGAGGCAGCGCTCAGCACGGTCGACCGCGCCCGCGGCATCCCGTCCGCACCGGCGGAGCTCGGCACCGGCAGCTTCACCTTCCGGCTCCCGGTCCGGTTCGACGGACGCTAGGCGCTTTCCGGTCCGGCTGAACCCTGCCGGAAGGCGCCCTGTCCGGATGCTTGTTCCTGAACGCCGGGACCATCAGCGGAGCTGCCTGCTCCGATGGTGCTCCGACTGCCGCGGGAAGACCAGGGACCGCGAACGTCCGAACAGCTTTGGCCGGGCGCAAGGTGAGCCGGAGCTTCTGCTCCGGCCCACCCGTCACCGATGTCGCGTCAGTGACCACCGTCGGCTGCCATGGCTGCGGCCCGGGCCTCGTCCTCGGCGGCCACCAGGGCCGTGCCGTTGAAGAAGGCGTTGAGGAGCACGGCCATGATCGCCGCGAGAAGGATGCCGCTCTCGACCAGCGGGTGGATCGCATGCGGCATCCACATCATGAAGTTGGGCGCCACCAGCGGGATCATCCCGAAGCCGAGCGAGACCGCGACGATGAAGAGATTGTTCCGATTGCGCTGGAAGTCGACCTTCGCGAGGATCCGGATTCCGGTCGCGGCCACCATGCCGAACATCACGATCCCGGCTCCGCCGAGGACGGCGATCGGCAGCGATTCGACGAGGCTCGCCATCTTCGGGATCAGGCCGAGCACGATCATGATCGCCCCGCCCGCCACGCAGACGAAGCGCGAGCGCACGCCGGTCACGCCGACGAGGCCGACGTTCTGGCTGAACGACGTGTAGGGGAAGGTGTTGAAGAGGCCGCCGATCAGCGTGCCGAGGCCGTCGGTGCGCAGGCCCGCGGCGAGCGACCTCTGCTCGATCCGCCGGTTGCACATCTCGCCGAGCGCGAGGAACATCCCCGTCGACTCGATCATCACGACGATCATGACGAGGGTCATGGTCAGGATCATGATCGGGTCGAAGATCGGCATTCCGAACCGCAGCGGCGTGACCAGTTCGAACCATTCGGCGCCCGCGACCCGGTCGAAATGCATCATGCCGAGGAAGGTGGCAATGATGCCGCCGACGATGATCCCGATCAGGACCGAGACGTTGGCGACGAAGCCGCGGCCAAAGCGGGCGACGAGAAGGATCGTCACCAGCACGATCGCCGAGACGGCGATGTTGATCGGCGCGGCATAGGCAGGGTTGGAGAAGGTCGGCGCGAGGGTGAGACCGGCCGGCACTTCCGGCACGGTGCCGCCCATGGCGCGTACCGTCTCGAGCCATTCGGCATGGGCAGGGTCGACGAGTTTCGGTGCGGTCGGACCGACGGGATTGCCGAAGATCCAGTTGATGCCGACGCGCATCAGCGTGACGCCGATCACGAGGATGATCGTTCCCGTCACCACCGGCGGGAAGAACCGCAGCATCCGGCTGACGATCGGCGCGATCAGCATGGAGATGACGCCGGCGCCGATGATCGCGCCGAAGAGCATCCTCGCGCCCTCGACGCCCGGATTGCTGTTGGCGATTGCCACCATCGGCCCGACGGCCGCGAAGGTGACGCCCATCATCACGGGCAGCTTGATGCCGAACCAGCGCGTGGCGCCGAAGGACTGGATGATGGACACGACGCCGCAGACGAAGAGGTCGGCGGAGATCAGGAAAGCCACCTGTTCGGGCGTGAGCTGGAGGGCGCGGCCGACGATGAGCGGAACGGCCACCGCCCCTGCATACATGACCAGCACATGCTGGAAGCCGAGGGTGAAGAGCTTGCCGGACGGCAGGATCTCGTTGACCGGATGCACGGGCGGGCTGCCGGACTTCGCGATGCTGGCTGACATTCGTGATACCTCTGTTGGACTTGTCCTTGTTGTCGGCCGAGGCACCCGCCTCAGCCGTAGCTCGAGACCGGCGTTCCTGCGAGGGCCGCCATGTTGAGGAGGCCGCGCACCGTCACCCCGGGTGTGACGATATGGGCACGGTTGCCCATCCCCATCAGGATCGGCCCGACCTCGAGTCCGTCGGCCACGGACTTGAGGAGGTTGCGCGCCGCGCCGGCGGCGTCACCGTTGGTGTAGACGAGGACGTTGGCCCGGCCATGGAGCCGCCCGTCCGGATACAGACGCTCGCGCAACTCGGGATTGAGAGCGGCGTCGCTGTGCATCTCGCCCTCGTATTCGAAATCAACTCCCTGGGCGTCGAGGATGTCGATCGCCTCGCGCGCGACACGACCGGAGTGGTTGTCGAGATTGCCGAACTGGGAGCTCGAGCAGACCGCGATCTTCGGATCGATGCCGAACCGGCGGACATGGCGGGCAGCCGCGATGATCGTGTCGGCGAGCTGGGCTGCCGTCGGTTCGAGATTGACATGGGCATCGGTGATGAAGAGCGGCCCCTCGTCGAGGATCAGGAGCGCGAGAGAGCCGATCGGGTGCAGCTCGCCCTCCGAGAGGATCTCCCGGATGTAGCGCAGGTGCCACTGGTACTGGCCGACCGTGCCGCAGATCATGCTGTCGGCCTCGCCCCGGCGGACCATGACGCCGGCGATCGCGGTGGTGTTGGTGCGGATGATGGTCTTGGCGAGGTCGGGCGTGACACCCCTTCGCCGCATCAGGCTGTGGTAGCAGGTCCAGTACTCGCGGAAACGGGCATCGCTCTCGGGATTGACCAGTTCGAAATCACGGTCCGCCTTCAGCGTCAGTCCCTCGCGCTCGATCCTCGTCTCGACGACCTCCGGCCGGCCGATCAGGATCGGCGTGTCGACCGTCTCCTCGATCATTGCCTGCGCGGCGCGGAGCACGCGCGGGTCCTCGCCCTCGGCAAAGACGATGCGGCGCTGGACCTGGCGCGCCGCCTCGAATACCGGCCGCATGATGAGGGCCGAGCGGTAGACCTGCCCCTCGAGCGAACGGCGGTAGGCCTCGAGGTCGAGTTCCCTCGTGGCGACGCCGCTCTCGATCGCGGCGCGGGCGACGGCGGTGGCAACGGTCGGCAACAGCCGCGGATCGAAGGGTTTCGGGATCAGGTAGTCGGGCCCGAAGGTCAGCCGCTCGCCCTGGTAGGCGACGCCGACCTCGGCCGAGGTGGTGGCCCGCGCAAGACCCGCGATCGCCTCGACGCAGGCGATCTTCATTTCCTCGTTGATCTCCGTCGCGCCGGCATCAAGCGCACCGCGGAAGATGAACGGGAAGCAGAGGACATTGTTGACCTGGTTGGGGTAATCCGAACGGCCGGTGGCGATCAGCGCGGTGGGGTCGGCTTCGCGCGCCTCCTCCGGCATGATCTCCGGCGTGGGGTTGGCCAGCGCGAAGATGATCGGGTCCTTCGCCATCCGCGCCACCATCTCGCCGGTCAGCAGGCCGGGGCCGGAGACGCCGAGGAAGAGATCCGCCCCCTCGATCGCCTGGTCGAGGCTGCGCAGGTCGGTGTCCTGCGCAAATTCCGCCTTCTCGGGCGAAAGGTCGTTGCGCCCCGTGTGCACCACGCCCTTCGAGTCGAGCATGAGGATGTTCTCGCGCCGCGCGCCCATCGCCATCAGCATCTTGAGGCAGGCGATTCCCGCCGCTCCGGCGCCGAGGGCGACGATGCGGATCTCCTCGAACGTCTTCTTCGCCACCCGGAGCGCGTTCACCGCCGCCGCGGCCGCGACGATGGCGGTGCCGTGCTGGTCATCGTGGAAGACGGGGATGTTCATCCGCTCGCGGCAGATCCGCTCCACCGTGAAGCATTCGGGCGCCCTGATGTCCTCGAGATTGACGGCGCCGAAGGAGGGTTCCAGCCGGCAGATGATCTCCGCGAGCTTTTCGGGATCCGTCTCGTCCACCTCGATGTCGAAACAGTCGATATTGGCGAATTTCTTGAAGAGGACGGCCTTGCCCTCCATCACCGGTTTCGACGCGAGCGCCCCGATGTTGCCGAGGCCGAGGACGGCGGTGCCGTTCGAGATCACCGCGACGAGATTCCCCTTCGCCGTGTAGCGCCTGGCATCGGCAGGGGTCTTCTCGATCTCGAGACAGGCCTCGGCGACGCCCGGGGAATAGGCGCGGGCGAGGTCGCGTCCCGTCGCCATCGGTTTCGTCGCGCGGATCTCGAGTTTGCCGGGTTTCGGAAATTCGTGGTAGGTGAGGGCTGCCTGACGGTCCGCGGCAGCCTTCTCTTCGTCGATCGCCATTCTCGTGCCTCTCCCTGAACCCCTGCGATGCTGTTGCCCGCTTCGGGGTCGTTACTAGAACTCGACCTCCAACGCGACGCCCTTCGCGAGCGCGAGGTCGACCGCCGCGGCCGCAACCGCGAGATCCTGGAGCCCGACCCCGGTCCCGTCGAACAGGGTGACCTCGTCGTCGGAGCGTCGTCCCGGATGGTCGCCGTTGATGACGGCGCCGAGGACCGCGATCTCGGCTTCCTGCTTCCGTCCCTCGGCGACGGCATGCTGACTCTCGCCGATGGATATGGCCTGCGCGACCTCGTCGGTAAAGACGGAGGCGCGGGCGACGAGAACAGCCTCGACCTCCTGCTTCCCCTTGGTGTCGGTGCCCATGCAGGCGACATGGGTGCCCGGTTTCACCTGCGCGTCCATCAGGATCGGCGCGAAGCTCGAGGTGATGGTCACGATGACGTCGGCCGCGGCGCCGAGTTCATCGAGCGATACCCGCTCGAAGGGAAGCCCCGCCTCCGTCGCGGCCTTCTCCAGCCGGTCGAGTCTTGCGGGATCCCGGTTCCAGGCAACGACCCGTTCGAAATCGCGCTGCTCGGCAACGGCACGGAGCTGGAAGACCGACTGGTGTCCTGCGCCGATCATGCCGAGAACCTTCGCGTCGGGCCGCGCGAGATACCTGACCGAAATCGCGGCCGCCGCGGCCGTGCGGAGCGCGGTGAGGAGGTTGCCCCCGACAACGGCGCTGCACCTGCCGGAATCGGCATCGAAGAGGAAGACCGTGGACTGATGGTTGGTGAGGCCCTTCGCCTCGTTCCCTGGCCAGTAGCCGCCGGACTTCAGGCCGAGATGGAGATTCGCGCGGTCGAAGCCGGACTTGAACCCGTAGAGCGCGTCGGCATGGCCGATGGCCTCGCGGATGACCGGGAAGTTGTAGGCGCTGCCCTTCGCCATCGATGCGAAGACCTTCTCGATCGCCTCGAAGGCATCCGCCCGCGTGATCAGCTCGGCAATGCGGTTTTCGGGAAGAATGATCATGGGGCCTCGCAATCGGCAGGAAGGTGATCGGGGCGCGCCGGTTCCTGCGCGCCCCTGGGAAGGTCTCGTTCAGTATGCCTTGCCGCGCGCCGAGACCGGCCAGACGGTCTCGACCACACCGTTGCGGACACCGACATACCAGTCATGGACGTTGCAGGTCGGGTCGCAATGGCCAGGCACGAGCTTCAGCTTCTCGTTGATCTTCAGCACGCCCTTCGGATCGGCGATGACCCCGTGCTCGTCCGAACACTTGATGTATTCGACATCGTCCCGGCCGAAGATGAAGGGCAGGCCGCTGTCGACCGACTGTGCCTTCAGCCCGGCGTCACAGACCGCCTTGTCGGGCTTGGCGTGGCTCATCACGCTCGTGAGGATGAAGAGCGAGTTCTCCCACTCGTTCTCGTCGATCCGCCTGCCGTCCTTGTCCCTGATGCGGCCGTAATCGGCATCCATGAAGGCGTAGGAGCCGCACTGGAGCTCGTTGTAGACGCCCGAGCCGCTCTCGAAATAGTAGCTGCCGGTGCCGCCGCCGGAGACGATCTCGGGCTCGAGCCCTGCCTGCTTGAGCCCCGCGATCGCGTCCTTCACCTGGGCGATCGCGGCATCGAGCTTGGCCTTGCGCTCCTCGAAACTCTCGATGTGCTGCATCGCGCCCTGGTAGGCCTGAAGTCCGGTGAACTTCAGCCCCGGCGCCGCGTCGATCGCCTTGGCGATCTCGACCACCGCTTCGGTCGTCGTCACGCCGCAGCGGCCGGCGCCGCAGTCGATCTCGACGAAACACTCGATCGTGGTGCCGTGGCGCCGGGCGGCTTCGGAGAGTTCGGGGACATTGGTCACGTCATCGACGCAGACGATCGTGCGGCAGCCGTATTTCGGCATCCGCGCCAGCCGGTCGATCTTGGCCGGGTCGCGGACCTGGTTGGAGACGAGGATGTCCTTGATCCCGGCGCGGGCGAAGACCTCGGCTTCGGAGACCTTCTGGCAGCAGACGCCGATCGCCCCGCCGAGCTCCATCTGCAGCTTCAGCACGTCGACCGACTTGTGCATCTTGCCGTGGGCACGGTGGCGCATCCCGTGCGCCCTGGCATATTCGCCCATCTTCCTGATGTTGCGCTCGAGCGCGTCGAGGTCGAGGATGAGGCACGGCGTCTGGATCTCCTCCTCGCGCATGCCGGGCTTGGCCGGGATGTCGTAGCCGACCTCGAGTTCGTCGATCGTGGTCATCTGGTTCATTTCCTTGTTCCTTCCGCCCTTACATCCACGGCAGCCGGTCGAGATCGACATTGCCGCCGGTCACGATCACCCCCACGCGCTTGCCGCGGAAGGTTTCGGGGTTCTTCAGGATGGTGGCGAGCGGCACCGCGCTCGACGGCTCCATCACGATCTTCATCCGCGCCCAGATGAGGCGCATCGCGGCGATGATCTCCTCCTCGCTCGCGGTAAGGATGTCGGTGACGTGGCGGCTGACGAAATGCCAGGTGAGCTCCTTGAGCGGCACCTTGAGACCGTCCGCCACCGTCACCGGCGCGTCGTCGGCGATGATATGTCCGGCGCGGAAGCTCCTTGCCGCGTCATCGGCCTGTTCGGGCTCGGCCGCGTAGATCTCCACCTGCGGCGCGATCGTAGACAGGGTGAGGCATGTCCCCGAGATCATGCCGCCGCCGCCGATCGGTGCCACCACCGCATCCAGCCCCTCGACCTGCTCCATGAGTTCGCGCGAGCAGGTCGCCT
>JAJUJF010000095.1 GCA_029265455.1 Paracoccaceae bacterium
GAAGTCCGCCTGCTCACGTCGGAGCACATGCGCCATGGATAGCAGGGGGGTTATGCCGATGCCGCCTGCGATCAGCAGGTAATGCCTTGCTCCCATGGCGAGCGGAAAGTGATTTGCCGGTGGCTCGACCTCGATTCGATCGCCCGGCTTCCAGTTGTCGAAGATCCAGGCCGATCCGCCGCGGCTCTGCGGTTCCCGCAAGACCGCAACGAGATAGTGGTCGCGGACCATCGGATCATTGGCAAGGGAGTATTGACGGACCAGGCCATTGCCCAAGTGCACCGAGATATGCGCACCAGCCTGGAAGGGCGGAAGTTCAGCCCCGTTGACGGGGCTGAGCTGGAAGGAGCGGATCCGGTCCGTTTCCTCGGCGACTCGCGAGATCATCAGGCTCAAGGCCATGCTCAGACACTCCGGCAAGTCCGTTCGTGAAAGCATGCTCCACAACGGGAGCTATTCTGCCGGCAGACCTGCAGATAGCTTCAAACGCGGCCCGTCGAGCTCGGCACCGAGCGCTTCCACCACCAGCCTCTGGAAATGATGAACCGCGTGTTCGCTGAGTTCCGACTCGTCTTCGTCGATGACGAAGCGCCCCTGATTGTAGCCGTTCGATTTCAGGCCCCGGTGCACGCTTTCGCAGAGAGCGATATCCTCGGGCTGCAGGACATCCTTCTGGTAAGCCATCGCCTCGGACAGCTGCTTGCTCGGCGTCGGTGTCGGGATGAACCAATCCTGGTACTCGATCGTACGGTCCGGTCCGACAGGGATCATCTGCAATGTCGAGACATTCGGCTCGCCCGGATAGATCCAGATGGTCAGGTTCGGCCATACGAACCACCCGCCATAGCCGAAATCATCGCGACCGGATTCAATGTGGAAGGCGTTGCTCGTCGTCGAGCCAACCTTGCTCGAGCAATGGCTGGAATAGATCTTGTGGACGATTGACCGGTAGGACTTCATGTCGACCAGGTCGACGAAGTCCTTGTGCGCCGGATCGCAGTGGTAGCATTCGAGAAAGTTGTCGATCAGAAGCTTCCAGTTCGCCTCGACGTCGTAGGTGTCCCGCTGCGCAAAAACCATCTGCTCGATTTCCGGACAGTAATGCCGGAGTTCATCACCGAGCCCCTCTGCCTGATCCGCGAAAGGAACCGCATCCGGATCGAGGTTGACGAAGACGAGTCCGCAATATTCCTCGACGCGCACGGGCTTGAGCGCGAATTCGCAGGCCTTGAACCCGGCCATCCGCTCCGTGTTGCGCGCTGACCTCAGCTGGCCGTCGAGATCGTAGGCCCAGGCATGGTAAGGACAGGTCAGCATGACGGTCTTGCCCGATCCCTGGACAAGTTCGTGACCTCTGTGCTGGCACACGTTGTAATACGCCTTGAGCGACCCGTCGCGCGTGCGGACAACGACGATGTTCTGGTCCATCACCTTGGTGGTGATGTAGTTTCCGGGCTGAGGAAGCTGGCTGCGGTGTCCGCAGAACCACCAGTTCCGATAGAAGATGGCCGTCTTCTCCGCCTCATGAATTCCGGCATCATGGTAGAAGCGAGCGGGAATTGTGAAGGACTCCGCCGGGTCCGAACGAAAAGGTGCATCGCCCTCATGAAGTCGCAGAATCGGAATTGTCATGATGCAGTATCCTCCCTGGCTGCCTTCCGGCACATTGCTTGGAAACCCGGATCAGCGGAGACGGAGCGCGCATAGGTACGGACCTTGTCCGGCTCTCGCCTTTACATTCCAGATGCAGCTTTTCTACTGTCCGCTTTCTTTATTTTTACTTCATGCTTTCCATATTACTCATGGAGAGGATAGGCTGATTCGACATCCCGGCAAAATGGCGATTTCTTGGGGAAACTGATAAGGGGACCTGATGAAGCAGTACCGGGCGCACCTTCCCCCGCTCGACGCGCTGGTGGCATTCGAGGCGGCTGCGCGTCTCTCGAACTTCACTGCAGCGGCGCGCGAGCTGAATCTCTCGCAGTCTGCAATCAGCCAGCAGATCCAGAATCTCGAGGCAAATCTCGGGGTGCCGCTGTTCAGCCGTATGGGGCGCCGGGTTCACCTCAATCATCTTGGCAGGGAGTTCCAGCACATCGTCGCCCGCGCGCTGGAGCAGATTGCGAACGCGTCGCGCGAGATCCGGACGACCCGCGGCCGCGCACAGGTGACCGTTGCCGCCGACCAGTCGATTGCGTGGATGTGGCTCATGCCGCGGCTGCCGCTGTTCCAGCGAGCACAACCGGATGTTACCATCCGCCTCGTTGTCTCGGACAGTCTCGCCGACTGCCTGAACGACATGGTTTCGCTGGCCCTGGTACATGGCAGGGGTAACTGGCCCGGATACAGGTCCCGGGTTTTGTTCGGAGAGGAGGTCTTTCCTGTCTGCAGTCCCGGCTATCTCGACAGGGCAGGACATCTGCAATCACCCGAAGACTTGCGGAACCATACGCTGCTTCACCTCGAGGACACCGAGTGGCAGTGGCTGAACTGGCGGATGTGGCTGACTGAAATGGATCTTGAAGCGCCAAGTGAAGAGCACGGCCTGGTCATCAACAACTATCCGCTGCTGATCGAAGCGGCCAAGAACGGACATGGGATTGCCCTGGGGTGGCGGTACCTTGTCGATGCGGACATTCAGACCGGCAGACTGGTGCGTCCGGTCGAGGGCGCAGTCAGTACGGACTGCGGCTATCATCTGGCATGGCGTTCCGACCGTGAGCCGGATCAGGGTGTGCTGGCGCTCTGTGACTGGCTGATCGGTTCGGTCAGCGCGCCGCCGGAGCTCGGACAGCGTCCGTGATTGCGGGGGGAATCCCACGCTCCGCTCCCTTGCTTCCGAACTTGCCGAGCCCTCTCTTCCGATTGCGGACCGTCCGGCCCCGGACCTCGCGCAGACTGCAGTCGCCAGCACCGGTCACGCCCCCTGCATGCGTGCGAGGAGCCGGATCATCCTCTACCCACGTCAGCTTCCGGCCAGAATGATTGCGTGTCCGTTCGGAGGACTCTGACGTGTCGCTTTCACTCATGTCAGGCCAGCACACTGTCGCTCAATGGCGGCCGGGTCTGTGCCCGGACATGGCCAATCCCGAGCTTGCGACCGCGGCCGGCGCCCGCATCGAGCACGAGACCCACGGGCCCTCAACTGCTACCAGGGATCCCGGGACAGCGGCGGCAGGAGACCCTCTTCGCTGAACGCACTCCGGCCCAGTCTCGCCACCTACCGGATCCCGGGTCGGGTAGCGGATGGCCGGCGTTGCCCATCAGGAAACTTTCTCAGCGGCCATGTGCGGGAACGCGGGAGCCAGCCTGCGAGAAACGCCACGAACGCCAGAAAACCGAACAACGGACCGAGGCTGCGTGGGGTGTCGACATTGCGCGCTGACGCATGGCCGGCGAGCGCGGTATCGATTGCCTCCGGCCCCTCGGCGAGGCGGACGAAGCCGAGTTCCCGTGTCTCTGCGAGCTGCTCGAGATAGGAGGCACGGAGCACGGAAAGATGCTCGCTGCCCTCAAGATCGGATTCGCCGTAGGGATTGTTACGGGGATGAAAGCCCGGGCGGGAGGCGGCATCAGGCGGCGGAGGACCGCGCCGCGCAGGGGCGTGCTGTACGTCGCTCGCCTCGTAGAAGCCGACTTCGCGGCCATCCTCATCGAATTTCGGGATCGGCGAGGGCATCGGGCCGCCAACACCAACGATGATCCCACCGGGGCTTTCGCCGCGAAATGCATCAGGCCCGGAATAGGGCAAAGGCGGCGCTTCATGGCCATCAGTAACGAAGACAAGCGCTGCATCGAGTTCTGCAGCACGTGCGAGCCCGTGGTTCAGCCCCTTCGAGATCATGCTGTCGCCCTCCCAGGCCATCCGCCAGTCGAGCGCCTCGAGCGCGCCGGCCAGGCTCGCGAAATCGGCGCAGATCTCGACAGGGGTAAACAGCGTGAGGGTTCGGCGTTCGGTAAAGATGGCAAGCCCGACCCGCGTTCCGCAGGGCTGGCGCGCGACCCAGTCACGCATTGTGGCACGGCTGGCTTCAAGCCGGGAGCGGCCATCCATGTCGCGCACGTTCATCGACCGCGTGATATCAATTACCAGAAGCACATCGCGCAGCTCGCGGGTTCCGGGAACGGTGGGATTCAGCGCAGCGACCAAGGCGAGACCCGCAGCCAGCATCGGTGGCACGACGCGCCGCGGCAGTCTCACGGCTCGCCTCGCGGGAGCCCGGGGAGATCGGTCCAGACACGCCGCGGCTGCCTGTCGGTTTCTTCCGAGCCTTCCTGGCCCTCACGCGGCATGTCCCGGACGAGACGGGACGCGAGGTCGAGATTGACCTTGGCATCGTAGTTGCCGGGCGAGGCGCGGAGCGCGTCGCGATACGCCCTCTTTGCCAGTTCGACTTCAGGCACTGCCTCCTCAAGGCGGCTCGTCTCGATGAACTCGAATGCGGCCCGCATCCGCGCATTGCCGATGGCGAGGTGGAAGCCGGACCACAGATCAGGCGGGGCGTCCCCCAGCATGGGCGCGAGCACCTCGGCCTCGGCAACCCGATCGCGCCATGCGAGGAAGAGCGCGCGTGCATATGCAACACGCGGATCTGCCCCATCCCGCATCTCGGCCTCGTTCCCGGCATGGAACAGGCGGATCGTACGGTTGTCGACCATGTCTCCGCGCAGTGCATATGCGAACCAGACCGTGCCCGCTGTCGCAGCAGCAGTGCAGAGAACAAGAAGCCAGAACGCTACCCGCCTCATGAGGCCACCAGAGGCGGGAGTGGCGCCCGTGGTGCAAAGGGCCGTTCCAACCAGCGCGCAAGCGCAAGAAAACCAGCCAAGAGCGCGGCAAGGAGATAGACGAGCCAGGCAAGATCGCGGCGCGGAACCGGGTGTTCGGTCAGGATCGGGCGGGCTTCGAGCTTGCCGATTTCCTCCACGGCTTCGGCCACGGCATCAGGGCTGTCTGCTTCGAAAGCGCGATAAGGCTGACCGAGCCTTTGCAGGAAGAGATGCAAATGCCGCTCGGGGCGGACCCGTGGATCGTCGGGCTCCCCTGGGGCGGGAGCTTCGAAGATGCTCTTGGCTCCTTCTGTTCGCAGATAGAGCCAGTAAAGATTCACCTCCTGCTGCGCGGCAAGAAGAGCAAGCACCTCCTGCACCTCAGGGGCAATCACCCCTGCCCCATCCGACACCAGCAGCACCGCCCGCGATCCCGTGACGGTGGCGTCGTCCATCATCCCCATCGCGAGCGCGAGGCCCCTGCCGACATCGGTCTGGGACAGACCCCGCTCGTCAAGGGCTGCAATTGCCGCCTCGACCGCGCTCTGGCTCTGGGTCAATGGCAGCACCTCCAGGGGCGCGGTCGAGAAGGCGGCAATGCCCACTCGATCGTCGGGGCGCTGAGCAATGAAGTCGAGAAGGATACGCCGTGCCGCTGCGGATTTGCTTTCTTCGTCGCCGCTCGGAGCCCGCCCCGCGAAGGTCTCGTCCATGCTGGAGGAGCGATCGATCAGGAGAACGAGATTGGTACCCATGCCCTGATGCGGCACGCTCCCGCCGCGAAGGTGGAGGCCCGCAAGACCAAGGACAAGCGCCGCGAGGCCGATAACGCCGGCAAGGGTAAGGCATCGGTCGACAAACCTGGAGGCTCCATCGTGGGGTCGCAGATCGAGCCGTGGCACCGACGAGGATCGAAGCCAGCGCCGGAAAAATGGCACCATTGCCACCGGCAATGCAAACAGCACCGCAGGCTGATCCAGTCCGATCATCGCCGTCCCCGCTCGAGAGCCGCGAGGTCGCGGGCGAGTGCGGCGATTTCCCCGGGCAAGTCCTGTGAACCGCCGCGGCCGAAGAACGCGTCGTTCGATGTTTCAAAGAACCTTGCGAGCCGTGTCTCGAGGGAGCGGAACTGCGGGCGATCATCAAGAAAGCGTCCGAGTTCCGCACTGATCAGCACCCGGCCGAAGGCCGCATCGAAAGCTCGATGAAGTACCTGGCGGAGCGCGCCTGCGTCGGCTCCGCGCATGGATGCGATGTGTCGCGCGGCACGCGTGAAGGGGCGCGCCGCGCGACGATGGAACGGCCACCATGCCTGATGGAAGGCGAGCAATCCGACCGAGAGCATGAGGCCCGTCGCCGAAAGGCCGAAACCGAGGATGTTCAGTCTCGTGCTGACCAGCCGATAGTCGGGATCCGGCTGAAGCTGATCAGGTGTTGAGGGAGCAAGAATCGGGCGGATCGGGGAGGTGACGAAGGTGAACCCCGGAAGCCGTGCTTCCGTCCCGTCACTGAACCGGATGAAGGAGCTCGGTACTTCGCGGCGGCTTGGCTCGAGAGCCGAGTAGAAATTCTGCCAGATGAGCGTGATCTCGACCTCCCCTTCCCTCTCGCGTGCCTCGACTTCCACAAGGTCAAGCCAGTAGGTGACGCTCCGCGGCCGCGGCAGGGAGGCGGTATCGAGGGTTGCACCCTCGGGCAGGGTCACGACCAGACGCTGCTCCAGCATGTCCCCGAGCCACCAGCCGTATTCGCGGGGATTCTCCACCCCGACCTCGATCTGCGCCAAGGCAGGAAGAGGCAGGAGCAGGAACAGAAAGGTGAGCACCTTCAAAGCGGTACTTCCTCAAGCGCGGCGGCGAGCGCGCCCACGTCGAGCTGGTCGCGGATCTCGATCGGAGCAAGGTCATGTTCCGCGAAGGTGCTGCGAAGTCGTGCCCGATGGCGCGCGGCGGCCTGCGCCTGCTG
This sequence comes from Paracoccaceae bacterium, assembly GCA_029265455.1. Taxonomy (GTDB): domain Bacteria; phylum Pseudomonadota; class Alphaproteobacteria; order Rhodobacterales; family Rhodobacteraceae; genus Amaricoccus. Next base: position 6,736 of record JAJUJF010000095.1, read on the forward strand.
TGCTGCCCATTTCCTCGTTGTCAGGACTGTGCGGCGCACACCGGATTCGGGGTCGCGGATCTCGGCAAGGCCCAACCGCCCCGCGGGGGCTTCAAGCCCTCCGTCCCGGAGCCAGATCGGCAGGACCGGTCGCGGCTCAAGGGCAGCAAGGATCCGGCGCAACTCATCGGCCGAGTATTCGAAATCCGAGATCAGCACGACGAGGATCCGGTTGGCCGGCAGCGCCATTGCCGCACGTTCCAGCCCCACGACACCCTCGCCTCCGGGCCGGAGGGCGCCGATCCGTTCCAGCAACTCGGCTCCGAGCTGGCGTCGACGGGCCGGCAGGATCTCATCCACGACGTCCTCGCCCGCGGTCGCAGTCAGTGCGTACCAGTCGCCCCCACGCCAGGCAGCTTCGGCGAAGCCCGCGGCGAGAAGAGCGGCCAGTCCGAGACGGTCCGAACTTGCGCCTGTCCCCAGCGAGGCCGACGCATCTAGCAGAACATGCAGGGTCAGGTCCGTCCGCGTCTCGAACCGGCGGACGAATGTCGTGCCGAAGGGATCGAGGAGGGAGCGCCTGACGTCGATCCGGCGCGGATCAGGATGGGCAATGAGCGGCGCGAGATCGGCGAAGGTTTCGCCAGCACCGCGCATCTTTCCGCGATGTCCACCTGGCCGCATCCCCGGCAGCGCCCGTGCGAGGCGCCAGGTCAGGAGATCGAACAGATGAAGCGCCCCTTCGCTCATGACGCGGGGACCGGAATCTTGTCGAAGGCGGCAGAAATCAGGGCAGGCAGGAGACGTTCGCGGCGGGGCTCGGCAGCGGGAGTGAGAAAGACGCGGTGAGCCATCACCGGCGCGAAGACGCTCCTTACATCTTCCGGCAATACCACATCGCGTCCCGCGGCCCAGGCTGCAGCGCGGGTGGCACGGACAAGTGCCTGCATTCCGCGCGGGCTGACTCCGCCCCGGACCAGCCGCGCCGGATCGGCTCCCTCGACCTCAAGCCCAGCTCCTGCGGGATCGCGCAACGCCTCGCAGAGCGCGAACACATAGCAGCGCAGCGCATCACTCGCGTGCACCTCCTCCTGAATGCCAGCGGCGACCGCATTGAGACCGTCGTAGGGCAGCAAACCTTCAGGAACCTCCCCCACAAGCGTGTCGGTATCATGAAAACGCGTTTCGAATGCGAGCGCCATCCGGTCGTCCCGGGACTCAGGGACGTCCACCGGGATTTCCATCATGAACCGGTCACGCGCCGCAGCGGGCAGTTCGAAGGTTTCATCACGTTCGATCTGGTTCCGGTCCGCAAATACCTGAAGATGCGGAAAGTGGTGCACCCGCTGGAACGCTGTAAGCGTGCGTTCCGCCATGAGACGCAGAAGCAGGGAGTGGACTTGCGGGCGGGCGCGATTGATCTCGTTGAAGAAGAAGATGGAAAGGTCCGGTCCTTGCGACAATACCGGACCCGGCTCGATCCGGGGCCGACCGTTCTCATCGATATGTGCCATGTAGAGCAGGTCCGATGGCAGAAGATCCACCGTCCCCTCTATCCGGGAGTAGGGGCCGCCGATCACGCGGGCAACCGCGCGCAGGAGGGTCGTCTTGCCGGTCCCCACATCGCCGGCAAGCAGCACATGCCCCCGACAGAGCACCGACAGAAGGATCAGCCGGATCGCCCTGTCCTGACCGAGGATCACGCTCTTCAGCGCCGCTTCGGCATCGGCAAAGCGTGCACGCCAATCCATTTCCGCCACTTTCAGCATGCTCGGCTTTCTGTTCCCGCGTTACTGAAGATTAGGCACTGTGCGTGGGGAGCTATTCTTCGGCAGAGGATGTCGAAGAATTACGCACAGTGCCGTTCCCGGCTTACGGCGTGGGAGGAGCCGAGGCTTCGTCGTAGCCGGGAATCTTCTTCACATCGTATTCGAAGGTGCCGGTTTCCCGGAAATGATGCACCCGCCAAGCGTTGCGATGGTCCATGGCAGCCAGCGACTCCTCCTGTTTGGAAAGTTCCGCCGGATCATGCTGGGGGTCGTATTCCGTTCCGGCGATCTTTTCCGGGTAGCCGGGTTTCGGCTCCCAGCAGTTGCCGGGGGCGCGGCAGTTCGTGCCGTCGTAGGCAAACACCGGTCCGGCCAGAAGGACCGCGGCCACAGTCAATGCCAAAGACTTCATAGGCTTCCTCCTTGTTGTCTACCGGACGAGCCGGCGGTGGCGAGACGGGCATCGGAGTGCCCGTCCCTGAAAGCGGTTCAGGAAGACCGGTCGCCGCTTTTGCCTGATTCGAAAGGCGTGAATGCCTCCCGCTGCTCTTCAGTGAGCCAGGACGCATTCTCGGGATCACCGGTGTAGAGATGCCGCGTCCACGCCATGACCTTCAGCATCTCGTCGAGGGTCAGGCTGCCCCACATCGGGCCCATCTGGCCGGAAAGCCCCCCGAAGAGCGACGAGAACAGCCCGGCGTCCTCCGCATTCCGCGGGTAGGTCCAGTAGTCGTCGTTAAGGGCTGGCCCGAGCTTCCCCTCGCCGTAATGTCCATGACAGCCGGAACAGGCGCTGGCGAAGAGGGCCTTGCCCTCGTCGAGAACGTCGGCGTCTTCGTTGTAGATGTTGACGCCGGTGTCCAGAAATTCCTGAACCGCCTCGGTATCGCTCCCCTCCTCCTTCGCGAGAGAAAGGTCGAGCGGAGAACCATCCACCATATTGTACAACTGCGGCGCGGCCATTGCGGCGGCAGCGGTGAACCCGGCCAATGCCGCACCGATCAGGTAACGTCTCATCATTCCTCCTAACTCAGGGGGATCGTCGGAATGCCTTCCTCTTCGAGGATGGCCTGAATTCGTGCACGGCCGGTCTTGAGCGCGCTCCCGATCGGATCGAGCAGCTCGGGCACATCCTTCGAGATGCCCACCGACTGCGCGTACTGCAGCGGGATCACCACGCCGTCCGAGCGGACGATTTCGTTAGTGATGAGCGACATCCTGAGTGGCTCCCGCGCGTCGCGGACATAGCGTGCTGCCTCGGGCGCAAAGAGGATGCCGAGATCGGCCTTGCCGCTCTCCACTTCATCGACCACGAGTTTGGCCGGTACCTGGGTATATTTGTTGCGCCGGTCTTCGAAGTTTGTGAGAGATGCTTGGTATACGAGATTGTATTCGTAGCGGCCGGTATACTTGAGGATGGTTTCCGCTGGCGTGTGATAGCGATAGGCAAATGTATTGTAGCCTTCCTGGTCGACATCCTGCCAGCGTTCTCCCTCGAATCCGCGATCTTCACGCGAAATGAAGGCATAACCCGACTTGTAATAGGGCTCGGTGGTCAACAGCCGCTCATCATCAGCATCGACGCCGATGATGACATCACAGATGCCCTTCTCGATGCCGTCACGAACAAGATAGATCGCCGCCTGGTCGATCATCACCATCTCGAGTTCGAGCCCTGCCTCATCGGCAATGACTTCGGCGATACGGTTTTCGAATCCTTCAAGACTGGCATCCGAATAGGGTGCGTCCTGGGTCGAGGCACAAACCCGTATCGCCGTCGGCCTATCCGCTTCCTGCGTCATTGCTGCCAAGGGAATCACCGAGAGGAGTGCACCTCCGAGGACAGCGGTATGCGTGCGCATAATCATTGTTCTTTCCAAAGGGTGTCGGACAGGAGCGGGCAGCCGGAGAGGCCACCCGCTCCGCTTCTCCCGTCTCAGGCCTCTTCACCCGGGACGTACTCACCCACCATCGGGTCGGAGTAGGGGCTTTCGCCGTCAAGCGAGAAGACCATGATGCCGCCGCCCATCTGGGTGTATTCCTGCAGGCGCTGGAAGGCACCGACAGAACCAAGACCCGCGGTCGGATCCTCGAGATCGAAAACGAGACCCACACCCGGCCAGCCGCCGACGCCGTAGTAGATGGCGATGTACTGGCGGCCATCATGCTCATAGGTCATCGGATGCCCGACGACGCCAGACGGCAGCTTGAACTTCCAGAGCAGCTCGCCGGTGTCGGAATCGCGACCCTTTATGAAGCCGTCCAGCGTCCCGTAGAAGGTCACGCCGCCTGCTGTCGCCAAGGTGCCGCCCCAGACGGAGAAGCGCTCCATGACCTCCCACGCCATTTCGCCGGTGATGGCGTTGTAGGCCTTGACCTGACCAAGCCCGAGTCCGTTCTGCCGGTCGCCCTTGGGCCCTGGATACATGCTGAGCGTGGCGCCCACGAAGAACTGGCCTGCCCGGTAGGGCAGCATGAACGGCTCCCAGTCCATGCAGATATGGTTGATGCCGAGCATGAAGAGCTCGCGCTCAGGATCATAGGAGCTGTGACCCTGGTTATGATATCCCATGGCCGACGGGCAGATGTCCCGCGCCATGTGATCCATGCGCGTGGCAAATTCCGGGTCGCGTACCGGAAGACCGGTATCGAGCTGGACCTCCTTCACCCAGTTGACCGTATCGTCCATCTTGTCGGCCGAGATCAGATCGCCATTGGTGCGATCAAGTGTGTAAATGATGCCGTTCCGGTCAGGATGGGTCAGCAACTTGCGCATGTTGCCGTCCTTGTCCTCCTGCTCGGACAGGATCATCACGTTCACGCCGGCATAGTCCCATTCGTCATGCGGGGTCTTCTGGTAGGCAAACTTTGCTTCACCGGTGTCGACCTCTCGACCCCAGATCGCCATGGTCCACTTGTTGTCGCCCGGACGCATCGTCTCGTTCCAGGGCGCCGGGTTGCCCGAGCCGTAGTAAAGAAGATCCTCGTCCGGGTCATAGGCGTACCAGCCCCAGTTGGTGCCGCCACCGATCTTCCAGGCATC
>JAJUJF010000169.1 GCA_029265455.1 Paracoccaceae bacterium
GGGCATTCGCCGCGGGAGGCGATCGGCGAGATGGTGCGTTTCGTCCGGTTCCTCGGCGGCACCGACGAGATCGCCGTCGACGAGCGGGTCGCCAAGGCGGAAATCGCCACAGGCTTCCGCAATTTCGCACTTGCCTATTTCCTGCGCGAGTTCGGACGGTTGCGGCATCCGGTCGACCATGTGCTTGGCGTCTACTTCCATCACTGCGCGCTGGCCATGGACTGCCGCCAGCTTGCACGGTCAGGCCTGTTCCTGGCAGCGGGGGGAGTCGATCCGCTGACAGGAGAACGGGTCGTGCCGGAACGGCGGGCGCGCCGGATCAATGCGCTGATGCTCACCTGCGGCCACTACGACGGTTCCGGGGATTTTGCCTACCGGGTCGGCCTGCCGGGCAAGAGCGGCGTCGGTGGCGGGATTCTGGCCGTTGCACCAGGGCGCGCCAGCATCGCCGTGTGGTCGCCGGGGCTCAACGCCGCGGGCAATTCCCTGGTCGGCTCGCTCGCCCTCGAGCGGTTCGCGCAGCGCACCGGCTGGTCGGTGTTCGGTCACTGAGCACCGGCCCGGGCGGTCGCTGCCGCGACCATTTCACGCCGTGATCAGGGCGCAGGCGAGGCGAGCGGCAGCGCAGTCTCGACGAGGTGCACCCAGTAGGAGCAGCCGGCGGGAATCGCCTCGTCGTTGAAGTCGTACTCCGGGTGGTGGAGCCCGGCGGTGGCGCCGTTGCCGACCCAGATGAAGGCACCTGGCCGTGCGTTCAGCATGAAGGCGAAATCCTCCGCGCCCATGCTCTTCGGGGCTTCGGCATTCACCCGCCCCTCGCCCGCGACCCCGGCGGCGACCCGCGCGGCAAACTCGGCCTCGCGCGTGCCGTTCACCACCACCGGATAGTTGCGGCGGTAGGTGACCGTCGCGCTGGCGCCGAATGCCGAAGCCGTGCCGGCGGCCGTCCGGCGCATCCGGTCCTCGATCAGGTCCTGGATCCCGGAATCGAAGGTCCGGACCGTGCCGCGCAGCGTCGCCCGGCCGGGGACGATGTTGTACGCGTTCCCGTCGGTATGGATGCTCGTCACCGACAGCACCGCATCGGCAAGCGGATCGATGTTGCGCGAGATGATCGACTGCAGCGCGATGACGACATGCGCGGCGACGAGGGTGGTGTCGATCGCGAGATGCGGAAAGGCCGCATGGCTGCCCCGGCCCTCGATGGCTATCTCGAAATTGTCGGCGGCGGCGAGGAAGGGGCCGGGGCGCACCGCGAATTCGCCGACGCCGAGACCCGGAAGGTTGTGCATGCCGTAGACCTCGGAGATGTCGAACCGCTCCATCAGCCCGTCGTTCACCATCTCGCGCCCGCCGCCGCCACCTTCCTCCGCCGGCTGGAAGATCACGGCAACACTGCCGGCAAAGCGCCGGGTTTCACACAGATATTTCGCTGCACCCAGCAGCATTGCCGTATGGCCGTCATGGCCACAGGCATGCATCAGCCCCTCCTTGCGGGAGGCATAGGCAAGGCCTGTCGCCTCCCGGATCGGCAGCGCGTCCATGTCCGCCCGCAGGCCGATGGTGGGCCCCGGCTCCCGGCCACGGATCACGCCGACGACGCCGGTACGGCCGAGGCCGGTCACGACCTCGTTGCAGCCGAATGCGCGAAGTTTCTCCGCGACGAAGGCCGCGGTTTCGTGGACATCGAAAAGCAGTTCGGGAGCGGCGTGGAGTGTCTGGCGCCAGCCGGCGATCTCTGGCTGCAGTTCGGCAAAGCGGTTGATCAGAGGCATGGAGGTGTTCCTTCAAGCGTTGGATGAACTGGCGCGAGGTGTCGTGTCATCGCTCTCCTTCTGCGAGGATGGCCTCGACGGCCGCGCGGCTCGCACCCCAGCCGAGGGGGGTGAAGTCACCCCCGAGGATCGACCGTCCGGCCTCGATGATCGAGGCCTGCGCCAGGCGCGCGAGGCCCGAGCCAAGGCTGATCCGCGCCACGCCGGCGCGCGCGAAATCGCTCAGATGGAGGTTGAGGAACGCACCGGAAGCCAATGCGTTCACGGGTTTTTCAGTTGCGGCAACTACGGCCCGGAGTGCGGCGAGATCGGGCGGGAGCGGCACGTAGAGACAGTCGGCGCCGGCCGTATCGAAGGCCCGGATGCGGGCAAGTGCCTCCTCCATGTCATAGGCACCGGTCATCACCCCGTCGGCACGGGCGACGAGGACGAAATCTGCGGGGAGCGACCGCGCGGCAGCGGCGGCGGCAGCGATCCGCGCAACCGCGAGATCGAACGGGTAGGCGCCGGTGCCGGGATGGGCGATATCCTCGATCGAGGCGCCGGCAAGTCCCGCCGCGCCGGCGAGGCGGATGGTCTCGGCGACGGCATCGGGGTCGTCGCCATAGCCATGTTCGAGATCGGCGCTCACCGGTACCGGCACCGAGGCGGCAAGTTCGGCGGCATGGGCGATCGCCTCGTCGCGGCCGATGCGGGCGCCATCCGGCAGGCCGCGGGTGAAGGCGAATCCTGCCGAGGTGGTGCCGATCGCCTGCGCGCCGAGGCCGACGAGGAGCCGCGCCGTGCCGATGTCCCAGGCATTGGCGAGAACGAAGGGATCACCCGGCCGGTGCAGGACTCGGAAGGTTGCGCCGGGATCGTCAGGCATGGTCTTTCTCCCCGTTGATCGGGGAGGAGACCGCAATACGCGGGAAGCGGCAAGAGGAATGAACGGTGGCAGGCGGAGCCGCGACATTGCCCGCCTGCCGCGGGACATGCGCTGCCTTCCGAGCCGGTATGGCAGCTGCGGCTGATCGTCAGGCGACCGGCATGTCCTGCATCTCGGCAACCGGGGCGGCGTCATCGTCCAGCATCCGGACCGCCCGGAGCGCCCCCGAGTCCCGGTCGCGCAGCGTCACCTTGGCGTTCGAATAGTAGCCGACCTCGAAATCCTGGGTAGAGACTACCGAATTGGAGATCCCGCCGGCCGCCATGACGCGATTGATGTTCAGGGCCCAGAAGTGATGGTCTTTCCACTTCGGGTTGTAGTTGACGGCGGTATATCCCTGCAACGTCGCGACATAGGTCACGCGGACCCTGAGCACGCCGCGGCTCGCCGAGAGTTCGGCAACGACCGCCTCGCCCGGATCGAGATCGACGCTCAGTCCCGAATTCGAGCCGATGGTTATCGTCTTGGACTTCTCCCCGCCTATGCCCCAGGACTGGCTGTAGGAAATGGAGGTTCTCGACTTGGCGCTCACGATGAAATCCACGCCGACCTCGATTTCCTGACCGACCGTCAGGGTGCCGCCGGTGTTCCAGCTCGTGCTCACGGTGTTGCTGACTTCGTCATTGATCGCGACGTTGAAGGTGGCGCGCTTGCTGCTTGTGTTCTCGAATTCCTGGGTCTTGGTGATGATCGGCTCGGAGGTGAGATCGATGATCTCGGCCTTCCGCACCGCCAGCACGGTCCTCACCTGCGACCAGCCGTATCTCTTGTAGAGATCGTTCCAGGGGGTCGGGCTATGGAGAAAGGCGTCGTTGGGGCGACGGCCGAAATAGGCCTCGACCGCCGACTTGAGCTGGCTGTCGCTGAGCGAGAAGGTCTTGCGTTCAGCACTGGTGATGATGTGCTCGATCGATCCCGACGCATTTACACGGGAACTGGCGGCGTCTGCTCCGGCGACGATGTTGATATTGATGCCCATGACGATCTCCTTGTTGGAGCCACGCATATGCTGCGGGCTGTTTCTTGTGCCGGGAGCAGTCACTGCTCCGCGGCTGCTTGTCCGGTGCTTGCCGGATGAAGAAGTCGCTAGTGCCGATGACCGGAAGGATCAACTTGCAGTTGAGTAAAATACCATTCAGGAGAGTAAGGAGATCACGCCGTCGTGGCGGAGCATGACGCCGGTCCGCGTCGCTTGCTCCTCCGGGCGGCAGGCTCTAGTCTCCGCCCTCATCGGCCCGCGCGCCGCCCGTCCATCGCCCAGCCGAGACGCCCTTGCCCGTGACGCAATCCTACCAGGTGCTTGCCCGGAAATACCGGCCGAAGACCTTCGCCGACCTGATCGGTCAGGAGGCGATGGTGCGCACGCTGAGAA
>JAJUJF010000181.1 GCA_029265455.1 Paracoccaceae bacterium
CCTGGCCGTCAACCCCTTTCGGATGAGATCGGATGGACAAGATCATCGTGCATGGCGGCGCCGCGCTTCACGGCCGGCTCCACGTCAGCGGTGCGAAGAACGCGGCACTCCCGCTGATGGCCGCGAGCCTGCTCACCGATGACGCGTTGACGCTCTCCAACGTCCCGGATCTCGCCGACATCGCGACGATGGCGAGCCTCCTGCGTCGGCATGGCGCCGAGATCGTCTCCGAGTCGATCGAGGCCGATGCGCCGGCTTTCGGCGGGCGAACGATCCGGCTGCAGGCCGCGCAGATCGCCGACACGACCGCACCGTACGATCTGGTGCGCAAGATGCGGGCCTCGGTCCTCGTGCTCGGACCGCTCGTCGCCCGCTGCGGCATCGCCCGCGTCTCCCTGCCCGGGGGCTGCGCGATCGGCAACCGGCCGGTCGATCTGCACCTGAAGGGCCTGGCCGAGATGGGCGCCGAGATTGACCTCACAAGCGGGTATATCGAGGCGCGCGCCCCGGGCGGCCTCCGGGGAGCGGAGATCGTGTTCCCCAAAGTGTCGGTCGGCGCGACCGAGAACCTGTTGATGGCAGCGACCCTCGCGGAGGGCGAGACGCGGCTTGTCAATGCAGCGCGGGAGCCGGAGGTCTCGGACCTCGCCCGGTGCCTGGTCGCCATGGGGGCCGAGATCGAGGGGATCGGCAGCGACCGGCTGACCATCCACGGCGGCAAACATCTGCACGGCGCCGCTCACCGCGTCGTCGCCGACCGCATCGAAACCGGCACATACGCCATGGCTGCCGCTATCTCCGGCGGTGAGCTGGAATTGATCGGTGCGCGCATGGACCTGCTCGACGCCGTCGCCGACGTACTCGAGAGCGCCGGCGTCGCGATGGAGCCGACGGAGGCGGGCGTGCGCGTCCGCCGCGCCAACGGCAACCTGATCGGCGTCGATGTGATGACCGAGCCCTTCCCCGGCTTCCCGACCGACCTGCAGGCGCAGATCATGGCGCTCATGACGGTGGCGGAGGGCGCCGCGATGATCACGGAGACCATCTTCGAAAACCGGTTCATGCACGTGCCCGAGCTCGCCCGCATGGGCGCCAACATCAATGTGCACGGCGCGTCGGCGATGGTGCGCGGCGTTTCGCGCCTCAAAGGGGCGCCGGTAATGGCGACGGATCTTCGTGCCTCGGTGTCGCTCGTTCTCGCCGGGCTCGCGGCCGAAGGCGAGACGATCCTGAACCGCATCTATCACCTCGATCGCGGCTACGAGCGCTTGCACGAGAAGCTCTCGGCTTGCGGTGCCAGGATCGAGCGGGTGTCCGGATGAGTGACGAGAGCCGGCTGAAGCTGCGAGCGGAGGACACCGACGATCTCGAAGTTCTGGGCGCGATGGCCCAGGATGCCCTGGTGCCGCTCGGCGACATGACATGGCTCCGGGATCAGGGGCGGTTCGTGCTGGTCCTGAACCGCTTCATGTGGGAACGCGTGGGCGAGATCATGCCGGAGAGTGAGAGCGAGGTTCCGGCACCGGTTTATTTCCGGGTTCACGGCGCGCTCTCGATTAACAACGTGCAGTCGGTGCAGGTGCGCGGCCTCGATCAGACCAACCGGGAGCAGTTGCTGAATGTCCTTGCGATCACGGGCGGCCCGGATCACGTGCAGCTCGAGTTCGCGGGGGGCGGCACGATCCGCGTCCAGGTCGACGGACTGCAGTGCCTTCTCGAGGACCTTGGCGAGCCCTGGCCGACGCGCTGGCGTCCGACGCACGACACCGAAGACGAGCCGGAAGAGCCGGCGGGGCCTGCAACCTCTTCGTGAGTCCCGCCTTCCGATCGGCGAATAGGCTGGACTGTGCGCACCACGGGGGCTAAGTACTCCGCTCGAAGCGGAGAAGAATTGTGCCACCCGAAGACTCCCTGATCGTCGCGCTGCCGAAGGGGCGGATTCTCGACGAGGCCCTGCCATTGCTCAGGGCCGCGGGGATCGAGCCCGAGCCGGCCTTCACCGATCCGCGCTCGCGCCAACTCATGTTCGCGACGAACCACCCGGGCATCCAGATCGTGCGGGTGCGCAGCTTCGACGTCGCGACATTCGTCGCCTTCGGCGCCGCGCAAATCGGCATCGCCGGCCAGGACGTGCTGATGGAGTTCGACTACCGGGAAGTATACTCCCCTGTCGACCTCGGGATCGGCCGTTGTAGACTCGTGGTCGCGGAGCCGGCGGAGCTCGGCGCGCACGACGACCCCAGGCGGTGGAGCCATGTCCGGGTCGCGACCAAATACCCCGAAGTGACCCGTCGACACTTCGCCGCCCGCGGCGTGCAGGCGGAATGCATCAAGCTCAACGGGGCGATGGAGCTGGCCCCCGGCCTCGGCCTCTGCCGCCGCATCGTCGACCTCGTCTCCACCGGTGCGACCCTGAAGGCGAACGGGCTCGTCGAGGTCGAGCAGATCGCGGAGATTACCTCGCGGCTGATCGTCAATCGGACCGCCCTCAAAACCCAGCCGATGCGGATCGGCGGCTGGATCGAACGTTTCCGGACCTCCCTCGATGCCGCTGCGGCTTGACGCTTCGGCAGCGGATTTCGAGCAGCGCTTCACCGCATTTCTCGACCTGAAGCGTGCATCGGAAGCGGATGTCGGTGCCGCGGTCGCCGCCATTCTCGCCGACGTGCGTACGCGTGGTGACGCCGCTCTCGTGGAGTACACCCGGCGGTTCGACAGGCTCGACCTGGCCTCCGTTCCGATCCGCATCTCGGCGGACGAGATCGCGAAAGCGCGGGCAAGGGTTTCGCCCGACCTCATCGAGGCACTGGCGACCGCCGCCTCGCGGATCGAGGCGTTTCACCGGCGTCAGCTGCCCGAGGGCTTCGACTATGTCGACGACGTCGGCGTCGGCCTGGGCATGCGCTGGACCCCGGTCGAGGCTGCGGGCCTCTACGTCCCCGGCGGCCGCGCCGCCTACCCCAGCTCGGTTCTGATGAACGCGGTCCCGGCGCGCGTCGCCGGCGTCTCCCGCCTGGTGATGGTCGTGCCGACGCCGGACGGGGTGGTCAACGAGATGGTGCTCGTGGCGGCCGAGCTGGCGGGGGTCGACGAGATCTATCGGATAGGCGGCGCTCAGGCAGTCGCGGCCCTCGCCTACGGCACGGAATCGCTCCGGCCCGTGGACAAGATCGTCGGCCCGGGCAACGCCTATGTCGCCGAGGCGAAGCGACAGGTGTTCGGCACCGTGGGCATCGACCTCATCGCCGGCCCTTCCGAAATTCTGATCGTCGCCGACGGCGAGAGCGATCCCGCCTGGGTCGCGGCCGACCTGCTCTCGCAGGCGGAGCA
>JAJUJF010000008.1 GCA_029265455.1 Paracoccaceae bacterium
AGAACCACATCCTCTTCACCAACTACCAGTTCTACGTCGACGAATTCGTCGAGTTCGCCCGCAAGGCGCTCGTCGATCCCGCTCGCAACTACGATAGTCTCGTCGAGCCCGGGGGCGTCATCACCACGCGCGAGGGCACGCGAGGCGGGACGCTCGCCAAGGTGCCGCAGATGCCGGCCTATCATCTCACCCGCCCCGATCATTCCGGGATCACCCTCGTCAACATCGGCGTCGGGCCTTCGAACGCCAAGACGATCACCGACCATATCGCGGTGCTCCGGCCGCATGTCTGGCTGATGCTCGGGCACTGTGCCGGCCTGCGGAATTCCCAATCGCTTGGGGATTACGTTCTGGCGCATGGCTACATGCGCGAGGATCACGTGCTGGATGACGACCTGCCGATCTGGGTACCGATCCCGCCGCTTGCCGAGGTGCAGGTGGCGCTCGAGAATGCGGTCGCCGAGGTGACGGGGCTCTCGGGCTACGAGCTCAAGAAGATCATGCGCACCGGCACGGTGGCGACAATCGACAATCGCAACTGGGAGTTGAGCGACCAGTCACGGCCGGTGGCGCGGCTCTCGCAGGCCCGGGCGATCGCCCTCGACATGGAAAGCGCGACGATCGCGGCGAACGGGCTCCGCTTCCGCGTGCCCTACGGTACCCTCCTCTGCGTCAGCGACAGGCCGCTGCATGGCGAGCTGAAGCTTCCCGGCATGGCCACGGCCTTCTACAAGCGGCAGGTGTCGCAACATCTCCTGATCGGTATACGAGCACTCGAGGCGCTTCGCGACATGCCGCTCGAACGACTCCATTCGCGCAAGCTCCGCAGCTTCGACGAGACGGCGTTCCTGTGAGCTTCCATTAGTGATCTCTTAACGCAAAAGGCGAAACCTTTCGGCAACACTCTGTTGAGGATTGTGCCGAAGACCGGAAAACAAGGCCGTTCCGCCCCAGCGCGTGATTGCCATGGCGCCCGCGGCAAGCTTAAGAATCGCACGTTGCCTGATTTCGCCACCCATAAAACGAGATCCACGAGGGAGAAACGCCCGATGACCAGGAAGCCGATGACCAAGACACAGCTCGTCGCCGCCCTTGCCGAGCAGGCCGAACTGGACAAGGCAGCCGCCAGCCGCGCCCTCGAGGCGCTGACCCGGATCGTGACGGAGGAGGTCGCCTCCGGTGGTCAGGTGACGCTGCCGGGGCTGGGCAAGTTCGCATGCCGCGACCGTCCGGAGCGCATGGTGCGCAATCCCGCCACCGGCGAGCAGATGAAGAAGCCGGCCGACCGCGTTGCCAAGGTGACGATCGCAAAGCAGCTCAAGGACGTCATCAACGCCTGATCGCCGGGAGCATGTCAGGCCGCGGACCGCGGCCTGGGCCCCTTGGCGAAGACGAAGGAATGCCGGATCATCACACCGGTGACGCGGCTGCCTCGTCCGGCCTGCCCGGCGAGGGCGGGCGAAGCATGAACCAGTTCGGGACACCAAGCACGGTTTCCCGCTGGATCACGGCAAAGCCGAGCGTTTCGTAGAAGGTGACGTTGCGCGCCAGGTCGGTCTCGAGATAGGCCGCTGCCGCAACTGCGTCGATCTGCTCGCAGCAATGCATCATGAGGCGCCGCCCGATGCCCCGCCGCCGGTATGCCTCCGCGACGGCGAGCGGGCCGATGTGCCAGTGAGGCCCGGCCGGATCATTGCGCGCCCAGACGGACAGCCACCGCCGGATGCGCAGCACCGTGGCTGGCGGATTGCCTGCCACGATCAGGCAGCCGAGACGCAGCCTTTCCCTCAGCGTCGGGCGACAGCGGCCGGGTTCCATCATGCCCAGGACCCCGACCAGTTCGCCGCCGGCGAAGGCTCCCAGTACTTCACCATGCGCCTCGACATGGCCGATCACGCCGCCGAGGAAGCGCAGCAGGCGCCGCTCCCGCGGCACGGGGCTGGAGCCGAACACCCGCACATGCAGGGGGTTGTCAAGCATGCCCTGCGCGAGGATGACGGCCGCCGCATGAAGTTCCTCGCGCGTCAGGACCCTGATGCCGACGAGGCGGGTGTCGCCAGCCGAGGCGGGAGGTGCCGGTCGGCCTGTCATCGGGAGCAGTCGACGGCTCTCGCCGGACAGACACTGAATTCCGTCCGTGTCCCGAGCCCCCGGAGAAGGATCACGTTCCGCGAGCGTGCCGTATCCGGACGCCGCCACATGGCCGCACTTTCACGTTCCGGGCGCGGGCTCGTTCACCGCCCAGAGGATGCCGAACGGGTCCTCGACCATTCCCCAGCGGTCGCCCCAGAACTGCTGTTCGAGCGGCATCCTGACCTTGCAGCCTTCGGCAAGTGCCCGCTCCCACCACTGATCGGCCTCGTGGGTGACGATCTGGAGGTGAAAGCCGCGCGGGGGTGCGTCCTCCTCCCCCTCGGCCCGGCAGCCGGTGAGCATGAGCATGCCGCCGTTGATCTCGATCTGCGCATGCATGAGTCTTCCGGGATTCTCCTCATCGGCAACCCGACCGCAGTCGCGCCCCCCGAAGGCACGGATGTAGAAGTCGACCGCCTCGGCGGCCCGATCCCCGAGATCGAGATAGGGGATGACGCCCTGCATCGATCCGCACGCGACCCGTTCGGCCGATGTCCTGTCCTCGGGCATGGCGGGTCCTCCCTTCACGCTTCCACGACCGGGACGAATCCGCCCCAGATCATCCGCTTGCCGTCGAACGGCATCGGGTTGTTCTCCGGGCTGAGCCGGGAGTCCTCCATGATCTTGCGCATTCCCTCGTCATGGACTGCCTTCGACGGCCAGACGATCCAGGAGAACACCACCGTCTCGTCGTCGCGCTTCTTCACCGCCATCGGAAAGGACGTGACCTCGCCGTCCGGAATCTCGTCGCCCCAGCATTCCATCACTTGCAGCGCGCCGTGCTCGCGGAAGATCGGCGCCGCCATCGCCGCATGTTTGCGGAAAGCCTCGCGGTTCCCGGTAGGCACCGCCAGGACGAATCCCTGGACATACTTTTCCATCGATCTTCTCCCCGATCGGTCGTCGACTCGATATTTTCGATTTGTGCCGGAAGAAACTTGCATATACAAGTAAAAACATGACCCACCTTGATGCTGCCCGGCGGATGGCCGCCGAATGCCTGTGCTTCCGTGTCCGCCGCGCGACGCGGACCATTACCCGCCTCTATGATGAGGCGTTGCGTCCGCTCGGGCTTGGCGCGGCGCAGCTCACGCTGATGAACGCCGTCGCGATGGGGGGCGCGAGCGGCCAGACCATGAGCCGGCTTGCCGATCTGCTGGCGCTCGACCTCACTTCGCTGTCGCGCAACCTGCGCCCGCTCGAGAAGGGCGGCATGCTTGCGATCGACCGTCACGAGGACGACCGGCGCGTGCGCGTGGTCCGTCTTACCCCCGCGGGGGAGGAGCTCCTCGTCGCGGCGTTGCCGCGCTGGACGGAGGCGCATGCGAAGGTGACTGCCATGATCGGCGCGGCAGAGGCGGAGAGTCTGCGCGCGAGTCTCGATGTCGTGACGGCGGCGAGGCATCGCCTCCGGGAGGAGGATGCCTGACACTGGAGGACGGAGCGCCGCCGCGACGGCGGCTCAGGGGTTTTTCTCGGCAAGCCCGTGTTCGGTCTTTGACCAGTAGAACGGACGGGTGAAGAACTCCGCGATCGCCCGGTAGGCCGCGATCGCGCCAAGCGGCCAGTAGATCGGCAGGACAAGGACCCAGGGCAGCATCCGGATGCGGCCGCTGTCCCGGAGCGCGATGGCGGCGACCGTGACCATGATGGCCTGTCCGGTCAGCATCGAGACCGCGAAGGGCCAGAACAGCGAGGCGGGCAGGATTTCCTGCATCCCGAAGCCGAAGAATGTCGCGAACCAGATGACCCAGAACAGCGGCAGCGCGAGATACGAGGTCATGCCGCCGAGAAACAGCACCTGGAATCCGAGAAACCCGCGCCAGCCGAGATCCCGAAGCAGCGCGCGCGGCGTCCGCATATGCGTCGTCCAGGTGATCGCATAGCCCTTGAGCCAGCGTGAGCGCTGGCCGATCCACCGCCAGGGCCGGCAGTTCGCCTCCTCGAGCGTCACCGACCGGATCATCTCGCAGCGATAGCCGAACCGCGCGAGACGCATGCCGAGGTCGGCGTCCTCGGTGACATTGTGAGCGTCCCAGCCGCCGACTTCCTCGAGCGCCTGCCTGCGGAAGAAGACGGTGGTGCCGCCGAGGGGAATCGGGATCCCGAGCCGCTGAACCCCGTGGAGCACGACCCGGAACCAGATCGCGTATTCGATCGTGAAGCACCGGGCGAGCCAGTTCTGGTCGGGATTGTAGAAGTCGAGATGGCCCTGGACACAGGCGACATCCGCAGGAGCCCGCGACAGGGCACGGACAACGGCGCGGATCTGACCGGGATCGGGCCTGTCCTCGGCATCGTAGATGCCGATGATCGAGCCGCGGCAGTAGGGCAGGGCGAAGTTCATCGCCCGCGGCTTGGTCTGAAGTGCCGCATCCTTCGGCACGGTGATGATCTCGAACCAGCCCGGCAGCGACGCCTGGTCGACGGCCATGCGGGTCGGCAGGTCCTCCTCCTCGAGGATGATCTTGATGTCGAGAAGCGCCTTCGGATAGTCGAGATCGCGAAGCGCCCGGATGAGCCCGCCTGCCACGGCCGCCTCGCCCTTGAGCGGCACGAGCAGGGATACCGTCGGCAGCCGCACCGAGTCCGCGAGATGGGGGAGTTCCGCCGTGGCCTCGCGTCGGTCCTTCTTCAGCCGCGCAAAGAGCGCGAACAGTCGGAGCGCACTCGTGGCGCTGTTCATGATCACGACCCAGATCATGATCATCCCCGCCATCGCAAGCGGTGCGGTGACCGCAAGGCCGGTGAGGATGATCGCTGCCATGAGGCCAAGGGTCCGGCTGCCCGGGCTGGCAAGGTCGCGGCAGCTGTAGGCCGGGGGGCAGCGCAACCGGGCACCGTCGCGAAGCTCGTCGCTGAAATGCGACGTGATCGCCCGCCGGATGTCCCCGTCCTTCGTGACGACGGTGGCGGTATGCGCGGCATCACCCCCAAGGGCACGCATGGCCGCTTCCGCGAGATCGGGGCGGCTGATCGCGATGATGCGCGTGCCGTCAACCTCGCGCCATGGCATCGCGCCCAGTTCGAGGCATCGATAGGGATCGAGGCCGGCGAGAAGCCGGCTGTCAGGCGGCGATGCCGCCAGGTCCACCACCGGCAGATCCGCCTGGATCGCAAGTCCCGCAGCGAGCTCGTCCGGTGTCAGCGCCTCCTCGATGAGGAGGATGTGCCCGAGAGGCGCCTCCATTTCCTTCTGTCGAGCGAGGGCCCTGTCGACGGATCCTCGCGTGACCGCGCCGGTGGCGACCAGTGCCTCGCCGAGCTTCGGCCGGGGAGATGCGTCCGGCGCTTCTTTCTCGTCGCCGGACAGGAGCCGGAAAGGAACAGGTACCGCCATGCCGAATATCCCTCACGCGGGAGGGAATCCTCATGGCCAGGCATTTACAGGACCTTAATGACGGCGCTGGCCCGGCTTCAGCCCTTGCGGCCGCCCATCGCCTCGACGAAACGCTCGAACAGGTAGAAACTGTCCTGCGGTCCGGGGCTTGCCTCCGGATGATACTGCACCGAGAAGACCGGACGATCCTTCATCGCGATGCCGCAGTTGGAGCCGTCGAAGAGCGATACATGCGTCTCCTCGATGCCGACGGGAAGGGTCTGGCTGTCGACGGTGAAGCCGTGGTTCATCGAGGTGATGTGCACCCGCCCCGTGGCGAGTTCCTTCACCGGATGGTTCGCGCCATGATGGCCATGGCTCATCTTGACCGTCCGGGCGCCGAGGGCGAGGGCGAGGATCTGGTGGCCGAGGCAGATGCCGAATACCGGGATGTCCCGCTCGAGCACGCTGCGGATCGCCGGCACCGCATAGGTTCCGGTCGCCGCCGGATCGCCCGGCCCGTTCGAGAGGAAGACGCCCTCGGGCTCATGGGCAAGGATTTCCTCCGCCGTGGCGGTCGCCGGAAGCACCGTCACGTCGCAGCCGGCAGAGGCGAGCGACCGCAGGATGTTGCGTTTCGCCCCGTAGTCGATCGCGACCACCTTCCGGCCCGGACCTTCGCGCCGCCGGTAGCCCTCGGGCCAGGCCCAGCGCATCTCGTCCCAGCGATAGCTCTGCGCGCAGGTGACCTTCCGCGCGAGATCCACGCCCTCGAGCCCCGGAAAATCCCGCGCCGCCGCCGTCAGGGCCGCGATGTCGAACTTTCCCTCCGGATCATGCGCGATCGCCGCATGGGGCGAGCCCTGCAGCCGGATCGCCCTGGTAAGCCGGCGCGTGTCCACGCCGCCGATGCCGATCCGCCCGCGCCGCGCCAGCCATGTCGAGAGGCCCTCGGCCGCCCGCCAGTTCGACGGCTCCGTCGGATCCCATTTCACCACCATGCCCGATGCGACCGGATCCGCGGCCTCGTCGTCCTCCGGGGACACCCCGGCATTGCCGATATGGGGAAAGGTGAAGGTCACGATCTGCCCGGCATAGGAGGGATCGGTCATGATTTCCTGGTAGCCGGTCATGGCGGTGTTGAAACAGAGTTCCCCCACCGCGGTGCCGGTTGCGCCGAAGCCGCGCCCCCGGAATACCTGCCCATCCGCGAGCACGATGCAGCCGGTCGGCCGCGAGAGAAAGCCGGGCGCGATGCGATCCGTCATGTCGAGCGATTCCTCGGATTCGGGTGTCGGGGACACCATGGTCCTCCCCTCAGTTGATGCAAGGGCTTGCCCGCAGGTAATCGTCCTTTGACTACAGGGCCTTAGCCTTGAACCGGGAGGCTTGCGGCTCCATTTACCCGGTGTTACGGAACTTTTCCACCCCGTGTGGCAGACGAAGGTAACGCATGCTCAGGGACCGACTGGCGGCCGACCTCAAGGAGGCGGTCAAGGCGCAGGACAAGCGCAGGGCCTGTACGCTGCGGCTCATTCTTGCAGCAATCAAGGATCGCGAGATGGCATCGGACGCATCCGACACGTCCGACGTGGTCAGCGACGAGGACATCCGGGCGATTCTCGCCGGGATGCAGCAGCGGCGCGAGGAAAGCGCGCGGGCCTACGAGGAGGCGGGCCGCATCGATCTTGCCGCCGACGAGCGGGCGGAGATCCGGATCCTTCGCGATTATCTTCCGCGGCCGATGAGCGAGGCCGAGGTCGACAAGGCGATCGAATCCGCGATCCGTGATGTCGGCGCCCGGTCGATCCGCGACATGGGGCGGTGCATGGCCCGGCTGAAGGAGCAGCATCCGGGGCGGATGGACTTCGCCAAGGCGGGCGCGGCGCTCCGCGAGGCCCTGCGCTAGGCCGTTCCCGGGAAAGGAGCGTCTTGAAGAAGCGATTGTTCGGACGGATCGACGGGCGCCCCGTCGAGGAAGTCACCCTCGAGAGCGCCGACGCCGCGGTCTCGATCCTGAGCTTCGGTGCGACGGTGCGGGACTGGCGCGTCGATTCGGCGGGCCGCAGCCTGCCCATGGTTCTCGGCTTTCCCACCCTCGACGACTATCTCGAACACGCACGCTCGCACGGAGCGGTGGTCGGCCGGGTGGCGAACCGGACGGCAGATGCCTCGTTCGAGCTTGACGGACGCATCTGGCATCTCGACGCCAATGACGGCCGGCATCACCTGCACGGCGGCTCGCTCGGCATCGGGCGCCGGATCTGGGCGATGGAGGCGGACGGGGTCGCGGAGGCCGTCCATCTCGAGTATCTCAGTCCCGATGGCGAGATGGGTTATCCCGGAGAGGTCCGCTTCACCGTCACCTACCGGCTGGAGGGGCCGCGGCTCGTCGTCGAGATGGAGGGCCATCCCGACCGGCCCACGCCGATCAACCTCGTCCAGCACAGCTACTACAATCTCGCGGGGGGCGCCGATGTGCGTGACCATGTCCTGCGGATCGCCGCGGATCAGTACACGCCCGTCGATGACGAAGGCATCCCGACCGGCACGATCGAGCCCGTGGCCGGGACCCGGTACGACTTCCGCCGCCCGGTCTCCTTCGAGGAGTCGGATCCGGAGCGCAAGGGCGTCGATATCAACTTCGTGCTCGATCCCGCGCGCGACCGCGACGAGCCGAGCGTGGAGGTGGTGAGCGACTGGACGAACCGCCGGCTGCGGCTCTGGACGCACGAGCCGGGGCTGCAGGTCTTCAACACGCCCCGGCAGGAGATCGCGGCGGAGGGCCACGATCGCCAGCGCTACGGCCGTTTCTCGGGCCTCTGCCTCGAGCCGCAGCACTTCCCGGACAGCCTGCATCATCCCGACTGGCCGAGCATCATCCGCAGCCCCGAAGAGCCCTATCGGCAGCGACTGGTGGTCGAGATCGACCGCGCCTGATCACCCCGCACACCGGCGACCGCGGCCCGGACGCTCCCGGCTCTCCTCCGCCCCGATCGTCTGCAGCAGGTCCGGCATCGAAGGCTGTTGCAGCCCGGCGTTCCGACCGGAACGCCGTAGCTCCGCATCGTCTCGCCGGATCAACCGCGGGCGGAAAGGCCCTCCGCATCGACCGTCGCACCACATGCGCCGATTGCCCCCTCCTCGAAGAAGTCGATAGGCAGGCGGTCGGCGCTGGTGATGATCAGGTTGCGATCGGCATCCCAGTCGAGCTCCCGCTCCCAGACGAGCCCACCATCGGCCGCCGCCTCGAAGACCCGGCCCATCTCGGATTCCGTGATCAGCACGTTGCCGTTCGCGAGGATCTGATGCTTGCCGCGGCGGTAGCTGTAGAAGGGGTCTTCCTCCGTCCCCTCGTAGACCACCGTGACCTCGCGGCTCGCCGGGTCGATCTTCAGGATCCGCGAGGCACCGATCCCCATCTGGTTGTCATAGACGCTGATCGTGCCGTCCGGCTCGAAATCCGGGTCGTGCTGGCGATGCCAGGGTCCGTGCTGGGCCCATTTCAGCGCGCCGTCCTCGGGATCGATGACGGCTACGAGGTTGAGCTCGCGCAGGCTGATCAGGAGATCGCCCGGCTCGAACATCGGGAAGGCATCGGCCATCGCCTCCCGGAGCGGCTCCACGTCGTTGGCGTGGAAGGCGTCCCCCTGCGGCCGCACCTCCTTCGCATCCTCGGCCGCATGGATCGAGAAGGCGCCGTGCTGGTTATGCGCCTCGATGATATCCTGGCGCAGGTCGAGCTCGTGCAGCACCTCGCCGGTCTCGACATCGACCTGCACGATCACCTCGTTGCGCCAGGACCAGATCGTCCCGTCATCGCCGAGTTCCACCGAATGATGGAAATCGCCCTCCGTCACCCACATCGGCTGGCCGCAGGCGTCGATCCGCGCCAGCGCGCTGCCGGCGTCGAAGGCGGTGACGAGCGATCCGTCCGGCAGGGGCTCGACCCCGTGCAGCATGACATTCACGCCCCGGAGGCCGCCCGGAAGGATGAGTTCGTAATCGACCGGCCAGACATGCACGACATCGCCCGATTCGCTGTAGAGGGTCGCGGCATGCGCCGCGAGGTCCTGGTCCTGGCTCAGACCGGAGATCAGCGTGAAACCGGGCTCGGCCGCGCCTTCGCGATGCACGCGGTAGGTCTCGCTCGCATCCTCGGTCCGGGGCCGCCGGCTGTCGACGAGATGCCGGCTCGGTTCGAGGCCGACGTCGTTCTTCCAGTTGGCCCGCAGGTCGTTCACCGTGCGTTCGGCAAGGGCAATCTGCGGGTTCGGAAACCAGTTCCAGCGGACGGAAAGGATGCCGTAGCCCACCGCAAGGATGAGGCAGGCAGCGTAGAAGGCGATGCGGGCGATGCGGTCGTTCATGAGACTCGGAGGTTTGCGGTAACGGGGGCGGACGGGAGGCAACGCGCGCGCAGCCTCGCGTGAAGGGCGGCGGCGCGTTCGAGAAGGGCAGGGGAGGCACCATCGGGCGGCTCCACCGGCCGGGAGGGCCGGAAGCGCGGCGCAACGGCGAGAAGGGCCGCCGGATCCTCGACCCCGATCACCTCCGCCAGCGGCGGCAGATAGGCTTCCGGAGCGACCGAAAGCGCGTCGTGATCGATCATCACGACCCGGGCTCCCGCCGTCGCCAGCACCCATTCGAAAGCATCGCACCAGTAGGCGAGCCAGAAGTCAGGCTCGTCGGCCCGCGCCGGATCGGGAGCGGGATCGGTGAAGGCAAATGGCTTGAGCGCGGCACCGAACTCGAAATGCCCCAGCCCTTCCATGTACTGCCGGGCGAAGGAGTCCTGCCGGTGGAGGGCGGTGAAACGCCGGTGCTGTCGGAGCAGCGAGCTTGCCTGGGCCACCGCCTCGCGGACCGGCACGAGGATGGTCGCATCGGGAAACAGCCGCTCGATCAGGCCGAGCCGCGCGATGTTGGCGTTGTTCTTGGAGAGGTAGCGGCGGGCTCCGCCGCCCGCACTCGCGACGATCTTCGCCATATGCTGGCGGAAGAAGGTATCGAACTCGGAGGCTTCCGCATCCGCTGCCCAGGGAAGGATCGTCCGTTCCCGGTAATGCTCCGGCCAGAAGGCCATCCAGAGCATCTCCTCGAAGGCTTCCGGACTGTCGAGCCCGACCTCCACGCCATCGCCATGGGCACGTTCGCCCCGCCCGCCGCTTCGCATGAAGCCTCGGGCAAAGCGCTGCCAGAGGATCGGCGCGAGCGTGAAAGGCATGTGCCGGTAGGTGGCGGAAGCGAACTCCGGAAGGGCTGCAAGCGCCTCCAGCATCACCGTGGTGCCCGCGCGCGGCAGCGACGTCACGAAGACCGGCCTTTGCGCACGCTCCGGCGCCGCCTGGTCGCCATGCAGCCGGTTCTCGAGCCGGCCGAGAGCCTTCTGCATCTCGAGACTGCCGAAGGCGAGACGGTGCAGCAGCCGGTCGAGCCGCCCGTAGGGAACGCCGGGGAGTTCCTCGCCCGTGCTCACGGCCGTTCCGCCTTCTGGCGCGTGAGGCGGTCGGCCGCGATCCATGCCGCCACCGCCGCCACGGAGGCACCGACTAGGAACGGCCAGCCTGTGGCCACCGCGATGGCCTCCTCGATCCGGTAGAAACCTGCGGCCGCACCCGCCCATACCACCGCGGCCGAAGCCGCGATCGCGGCGAGGCTGCCTGCCGCGATCCTGAGAAACGCCCCGAAGAGCGTGACCGCCGCCCGGCGACTGCGCGCCTCCTTCTCCTCGTCCGTGAGGCCGGGCGAGCGCATGGCCGCCGCCGCGTCGCGCGCCACCGCTGCCGCGTTGCCGGCGACCGTCACCGTCCCGCTCAGCCGCAGCACGGCAATGAACGCGAGGACCGAGAGCGCGAGCGCCGCGAGGATCATTCCTTGCGCGGCGCGGCGGCCGAGGCCGGCTGCCCTGCCGTCTTCCGTCGGCCGAGAAGCCGCTTGAGCGGGTACCAGACGAAGCCGACGACGGCGAGAATTCCCGCCCCGATCAGCGCCAGCACGGTGCCGATCGCCGTGATGCCGGCGCCGGGTCCGACATAGGCCTGGGCCGCTTCCGCTCCGATCAGGAGCGGCAGCGCAGTGAGCAGGATGAGCAGGTTCTGTCGTCTCATTTCGGGTGATTCTCCCCTCGGATGACTTGGGGCACATTAGCCGCGGGCACGGACAGGGACCGTGCGACCGGGGCGTGGTGCCGCACCAATACGTTCATGAACGCGCGGTGCCGAGTGTTGCTCCCGTCCGATGCGGAAATCGGCGGGATTCGGCTGTATCCCTCCCGGCAAGAAGATGCCCGTCCACCCCCTGTTTTCGTCATGCGGCGGCATCCCCGAACCCTTTCTCCGTGCGGGAGAGCGGCCTGATCGGCCCTTTCCGGGAATCATTGGTTAACCCAAGGTTAACCCCAAGTTTTGTGGTAGATATGCTGTCAACCACAAAGATTGGTTGACCTTGACGCGGCCGAAGCCATTATTGGGGCTGCGTCGCCGGACCCCACAACATCTGGTGATGCCCCCGCAAGGTCGAGGCCGGGCCGCAGCCGACCACAATAACCATGTATGATTGACGTAAGGGCAGAGTGAAATGAAGATCGAACGCCGCTTCACGACGGAGGAAACCGGGGCTTACGGAGCCATCGCCTTCAAGCGCACCAGCTCCGAGATCCGGAATCCGGACGGCTCGATCGTCTTCTCGCTCACCGACATCGAGGTGCCGGAGAGCTGGAGCCAGGTCGCCGCCGATGTCCTTGCCCAGAAATACTTCCGCAAGCGCGGCGTTCCCGCGGCGCTGAAGCGGGTCCGCGAGAAGGGCGTGCCCGAGTTCCTCTGGCGTTCGGTCCCGGACGAGGAAGCGCTCGCGAAACTTCCCGAGGCCGAGCGCTACACCGGCGAGACCCGCGCCACCCAGGTCTTCGACCGCCTCGCCGGCGCCTGGGCCTACTGGGGCTGGAAGGGCGGCCATTTCTCGACCGAGGCCGATGCCCGCGCCTATTTCGACGAGATGCGCTACATGCTGGCGACCCAGATGGGCGCGCCGAACAGCCCGCAGTGGTTCAACACCGGGCTGCACTGGGCCTACGGGATCGACGGGCCGGGCCAGGGCCATTTCTACGTCGATCACAGGACCGGCGAGCTGGTGAAATCCACCTCGGCCTACGAGCATCCCCAACCCCACGCCTGTTTCATCCAGTCGGTCGCCGACGATCTCGTCAACGAGGGCGGGATCATGGACCTCTGGACCCGCGAGGCCCGGCTCTTCAAGTACGGTTCCGGGACCGGGACCAACTTCTCCACGCTGCGTGGCGAGGCGGAGCCGCTCGCGGGCGGCGGCAAGTCCTCGGGGCTGATGTCCTTCCTCAAGATCGGCGACCGCGCGGCCGGCGCGATCAAGTCGGGCGGCACCACAAGGCGCGCGGCCAAGATGGTGATCTGCGACATGGATCACCCGGATATCGAGGCGTTCATCAACTGGAAGGTGACCGAGGAGCAGAAGGTCGCCTCGCTCGTCGCCGGATCGAAGATCCACGAGGCACGGCTCAACGACATCTTCGCCGCGATCCGCTCCTGGGACGGGGCCGAGGAAGCGGCCTTCGATCCCGCCGCCAATCCCGCCCTGAAGAAGGCGATCCGGGCGGCGAAGAAGGACTTCGTCCCCGAGACCTACGTCAAGCGCATCCTCCAGTACGCCGAGCAGGGCTTCGCCTCGATCGAGTTCCGCACCTACGACACCGACTGGGATTCGGACGCCTATCTCACGGTATCCGGCCAGAACTCGAACAACTCGGTCCGCGTCACCGACGCCTTCCTCCAGGCGGTGCGCGAGGACGCCGACTGGGCGCTCATCCGCCGCACCGACGGCGGCATCGCGAAGACCGTCAAGGCGCGTGACCTCTGGGAAGCGGTGGGCCACGCCGCCTGGGCCTGCGCCGATCCGGGCGTGCAGTTCCACGACACGATCAATGCCTGGCACACCTGCCCGGCAGACGGGCCGATCCGGGCCTCGAACCCGTGTTCGGAATACATGTTCCTCGACGACACGGCCTGCAATCTCGCGTCGATGAACCTGCTCACCTTCCTCAAGGGCGGGCGTTTCGATGCGGATGCCTATGTGCATGCGACCCGGCTCTGGACGGTCACCCTCGAGATCTCGGTCCTGATGGCCCAGTTCCCGTCGGCGCGGATTGCCGAGCTGTCCTACCGCTTCCGCACACTCGGCCTCGGCTATGCCAATATCGGCGGCCTGCTGATGACGATGGGTCTTGGCTACGATTCGCCAGAGGCGCGTGCGCTCTGCGGCGCGCTGACCGCGATCATGACCGGCGAGGCCTACCGCACCTCGGCCGAGATGGCGGGCGAGCTCGGCGCCTTCCCGGGCTATGCGCCCAATGCCGAGGCGATGCTCCGCGTCATCCGCAACCACCGTCGCGCGGCCGAGGGTGCCACGACCGGTTACGAGGGGCTTTCCGTGTTGCCGGTGCCGCTCGACCACGCGAACTGCCCCGACCCGGAACTCGCCGCGCTCGCGCGGTCGGTCTGGGACGAGGCCCTCACGCTCGGCGAGAAACACGGCTATCGCAACGCCCAGGTCTCGGTGATCGCGCCCACCGGCACGATCGGGCTGGTCAT
Organism: Paracoccaceae bacterium; assembly: GCA_029265455.1. GTDB lineage: Bacteria > Pseudomonadota > Alphaproteobacteria > Rhodobacterales > Rhodobacteraceae > Amaricoccus. Next base: position 14,074 of record JAJUJF010000008.1, read on the forward strand.
GGATTGCGACACCACCGGGATCGAGCCCGATTTCGCCCTCGTGAAGTTCAAGAAGCTCGCCGGCGGCGGCTATTTCAAGATCATCAACCGGTCGGTGCCGGCGGCGCTCGTCTCCCTTGGCTACAAGCCGGCCGAGATCGAGGAGATCGTCGCCTATGCCGTCGGCCACGGCTCGCTCGGCAATGCTCCGGGCATCAACCACACGGCGCTGATCGGCCATGGGTTCGGCCCGGAGGAGATCGCCAAGATCGAGGCCGCCCTCGACTCCGCCTTCGACATCCGCTTCGTCTTCAACCAGTGGACGCTGGGCGAGGAATTCTGCACCGACGTGCTCGGCATCCCCGAGGCGAAGCTGCGCGATCCCGGGTTCGACCTCCTGCGCCATCTCGGCTTCACCCGCGAGCAGATCGACATGGCCAATCTCCATGTCTGCGGCACGATGACGCTCGAGGGTGCGCCGCATCTGAAGCCGGAGCACTACCCGGTCTTCGACTGCGCCAATCCCTGCGGCAAGATCGGCAGGCGCTATCTCTCCGCCGAGAGCCACATCCGGATGATGGCCGCCGCCCAGTCCTTCATCTCGGGCGCGATCTCCAAGACCATCAACATGCCGAACGAGGCGACGATCGACGACTGCAAGGCGGCCTACGAACTGTCCTGGTCGCTCGGCATCAAGGCGAACGCGCTCTACCGCGACGGCTCCAAGCTCAGCCAGCCGCTCTCGGCCGCGCTGATCGAGGATGATGACGAGATCGAGGAGGCCCTCGCCACCGCGCCGCAGGCGGAACGCGCCGGCGTGCTTGCCGAGAAGATCGTCGAGAAGATCGTCGTGCGCGAGGTGCGCACGCAGCGTGAACGCCTTCCCGAGCGCCGCAAGGGCTACACCCAGAAGGCGCTCGTCGGCGGCCACAAGGTCTATCTCCGCACCGGCGAATACGCCGACGGCCGCTTGGGCGAGATCTTCATCGACATGCACAAGGAAGGCGCCGCCTTCCGGGCAATGATGAACAACTTCGCCATCGCCGTCTCGGTCGGTCTCCAGTACGGCGTGCCGCTCGAGGAATTCGTCGAGGCCTTCACCTTCACCCGGTTCGAGCCCGCGGGCCTCGTCCAGGGCAACGACTCCATCAAGAACGCGACCTCGATCCTCGACTACATCTTCCGGGAACTCGCCGTCTCCTACCTCGACCGCACCGACCTCGCGCATGTGACGCCGGAGGGCGAGCGTTTCGACAATCTCGGCGGGGGGGAGAAGGAACGGAATCTCGCGGAACCGGCGCCGACGCGTTCGCAGAACTCGATCGACATGATCCGGCAGATCTCCTCGACCGGCTACCTGCGCAAGCGTCTGCCGCAGGAGCTTCTCGTCCTCCAGGGCGGTGCCGCGGTGACGGGCGCCCTCGGCTTCGGCTCCGCCTCGGCCGTCACGGTGCAGGCCGAGACCGAGGTCAGCAGCGTTTCCGTCGTCGACGAGCGCACCCGCGCCCGGATGCAGGGCTACGAGGGCGATCCCTGCGGCGAGTGCGGCAACTTCACGCTGGTCCGCAACGGCACCTGCCTGAAGTGCAACACCTGCGGCGGCACCTCCGGCTGCAGCTGAGGACAGACGGCCGGAATCATCACGGGCCGGCCGGACCTCCGGGTGACGTATTGACGAAAGGGGCCTGCGGGCCCCTTTCCTCATCGGGATCTCCTGATGCCGGCACCGGCGAGGAGCCGGCACTGCGGCGGGACCACCGATGCCTGGCGGCAAGGGCAGTGATGCAGGGCACCGGGGAGCCTGACCACCCTGTGCGGAGATGCTCCGCGACATCTCCCCCGGCCGCACCCACGGATGCGTTAACCCTTGGGTAGCTATTGGTTGTTCAATGATATCAATGGCTTGATCTAGTTTTCACGCGTGGGCGCATCCTGCCCACGCTTCGGGGTGCCCGCCCCCGAACGTTTCGGAACTGCCGGACCGGAGACTTCGGGATCACCCGCCGAGGGCGATGACCTCCTCGATCAGCGCCCGCGCCGCAGGAGCATCCCATTCCGCGCCGCCCATCAGCCGGCCGATCTCCTCGCCCTCGCGGTTGATGAGGAGCGTGACCGGGAGACCGGCCACCCCCGCCTCGGCCGACACATCGCTCCCCGGGTCGAGATAGGTGGTCAGATGCTCGACCCCGACATCGCGGTTGAACCGCTCGATCGCGTCGAGGTCATGGCGGCCGACGGCGATGGCGATCACCTCGAAATCATCGCCGGTGAGCTCCGCCGCCAGCCGGTCGAGCGACGGCTTCTCCGTCCGGCAGGGCGCGCACCAGGTCGCCCAGAAATTCACCAGCCTCACCTTGCCGTCCGTCTCGGCAAGCCGGTGCTCGCCGCCCTCGGTGTCGAGGAATGTGGCTTCCGGCGCCGGCCTCGGCCGGAGATGGAGGTTGAGCTTGCGCATCTCCCCCTCCCGCATCGCGGCGAGGCGCTCCCGGGTCGCCTCGTCAAGTGTCTGCGCGTTTGCTCCCGCGATGCCGCCGGTGTAGAGCGTGCCGGCAACAGGCAGCACCATCCCCGGCAGGGCGAGGGTTGCAGCGATCGCGGGCGCGGCGAGGAAGCGGATGATGGACGAGAAGAGCGGCGGCATGAAGACCTCGAACGCGATGTGGGGCGGCCGCTTCGGGCTGGGACCGGACGCCGTCCTGGAGGCGATCAATGCCTCCATCGACTACGACAAGCGCCTGGCCACCCAGGACATCGAGGCGAGCCGTGCCCATGCCGCGATGCTCGCGGCCACGGGCATCATCAGCCATAGCGACGCCGAAGCGATCCGGGAAGGTCTCCTCACCGTCTTGTCAGAGATCGAGTCCGGCAGCTTCCGCTTCCAGAAGGCGCTCGAGGACATCCACATGAACGTGGAGTCGCGCCTCAGGGAACTGATCGGCGAACCCGCGGGACGGCTCCATACCGCCCGTTCCCGCAACGACCAGGTCGCCACCGACTTCCGCCTCTGGGTCCGCGAGCGCTGCGACGCCGCGGTGGCCGGGCTCGAGGCTCTCATGCGCGCCCTCGTCGCCCAGGCGGAGCAGGGCGCCGATCTGGTGATGCCGGGCTTCACCCATCTCCAGACCGCGCAGCCGGTGACCTGGGGCCACCACATGCTCGCCTACGCAGAGATGTTCGCGCGCGATCGCGGGCGTTTCCTCGACGCCCGGGCACGGATGAACGAGAGCCCGCTCGGCGCGGCCGCCCTCGCCGGCACTTCCTTCCCGATTGACCGCGAGATGACGGCGAAGGCCCTCGGCTTCGACCGCCCGATGGCGAATTCCATCGACGCGGTGAGCGCCCGCGACTTCGCGCTCGAGTTCCTCTCGGCAAGCGCAATCTGCGCCACCCATCTCTCGCGGCTCGCCGAGGAGATCGTGATTTGGTGCTCGGCCGAGTTCGGTTTCGTGAAGCTCTCGGACGCCTTCACCACCGGCTCGTCGATCATGCCGCAGAAGCGCAATCCCGACGCGGCGGAACTCGTCCGGGCCAAGACGGGACGCATCCTCGGCGCCTTCGTCGGCCTCGGCATCGTGCTGAAGGGGCTGCCGCTCGCCTATTCGAAGGACATGCAGGAGGACAAGGAGCAGGTCTTCGACGCAGCCGACAGCCTCCTGCTCGCCATCGCAGCGGCGGAAGGCATGATCCGGGACATGCAGCCGGTGCCTCAGCGCCTTCGCGAAGCGGCCGGGCGCGGGTTCTCGACCGCGACCGACCTGGCCGACTGGCTGGTGCGCCGGCTCGGGATGCCGTTCCGGGACGCGCATCATGTCACCGGCACGCTGGTCAAGGAGGCGGAAGCCCGGGGCTGTGATCTCGCCGGCCTGCCGCTGGAAGCAATGCAGCAGGTGCATGGCGGCATCACCGCGGAAGTCTACGAAGTGCTCGGCGTCGACAATTCCGTGGCGAGCCGGCGCAGCCATGGCGGTACCGCGCCGGACCAGGTCCGGACCCAGGTCGCCCGCTGGAAGGAGATTCTCGGATGAGGGGGCGGCCGGCAATCCTGCTCGCGCTGGGCCTCGCGTTCGCCGCGCTTGCGTCCTGCGGCACCAAGGGCGATCCGGTGCCGCCGCCCGCCGCCGATGAGCAGCAGGTCGATCGATCAGCGGCAGTGGAGGCAGCGGGCTGATGGATCACTTCCTGTACAGGAACGGTGTGCTCCATGCCGAGGACGTGCCGCTGCCGGAGATCGCCGCCGCAGTCGGTACACCCGTCTACGTCTATTCCACGGCGACCCTCGTCCGGCATTACCGGGTATTCGAGGAGGCGCTCGCCGGCCTGCCGCATCTCATCTGCTACGCGCTCAAGGCCAATCCGAACCTCGCCGTGGTCCGGCTTCTGGCATCGCTGGGAGCGGGCGCCGATGTCGTCTCGGAAGGGGAGTACCGCCGGGCCCTCGCTGCAGGCATTCCGGGCGATCGCATCGTCTTCTCCGGCGTCGGCAAGACCCGCGACGAGATGCGGCTCGCGCTCGAGAACGGCATCAGGCAGTTCAACGTCGAATCCGAACCCGAGCTCCGCGCGCTCTCGGAAGTCGCGGCATCGATGGGCTTGCGCGCCCCGATCGCGATCCGGGTCAATCCCGATGTCGATGCGCTCACCCATGCCAAGATCGCCACCGGCAAGAGCGAGAACAAGTTCGGCATCCCGATCGCCCGGGCGCGGGATGTCTATGCCGAAGCGGCGAGGCTGCCCGGGATCGAGGTTGTGGGGATCGATGTCCATATCGGCAGCCAGCTCACGGCGCTTGCTCCCTTCGAGCAGGCCTTCGGCAAGCTCGCGGAACTTGCCGAGGTGCTGCGTGCCGACGGCCACGAGATCCGGCGTCTCGATCTGGGCGGCGGTCTCGGCATTCCCTACCGGCGCGCCAACGAGGCACCGCCACTGCCCTTCGACTATGGCGAGGTGATCCGGCGCACCGTTGGTCATCTTGGCTGCGAGATCGAGATCGAGCCCGGGCGACTGATCGCCGGCAACGCGGGAGTGCTGCTTTCTCGCGTGATCTACCTGAAGGAGGGAGAGGGGCGCGATTTCCTGATCGTTGACGCCGCCATGAACGATCTCCTGCGTCCCGCACTTTATGATGCATGGCATGACATCGTTCCGGTGCTGGAGCCGGCGGTGGGGACGGTGATGCAGCCGCTCGACGTGGTCGGGCCGGTCTGCGAAACGGGAGACACCTTCGCCACCAGGCGGCCGCTGCCGCCGCTCGGGGAGGGGGACCTCATTGCCTTCCGCAGTGCAGGTGCCTACGGGGCAGCCATGGCCTCGGAGTACAACTCGCGGCCACTCGTCCCCGAGGTGATGGTCGACGGGGATCACTATGCCGTGGTGCGCAAGCGGCCGAGCTTTGACGAAATGCTCGCCCGCGATACCATCCCGGAATGGATGACCTGATCCGGCGGCGGCCGCTTCGGCGCCACCCGCGCAATTCCGAGCCTGAGGCCGGCGTGCTCGGTACGCTGCCTGATGGTGTCGTGCTGCGGACGCAACTCGCCATTCTGGTCGAGCGGCTGGCGCAGGTTCTCTGGGCGCCGCTTGCGCTTCTTGGCAGTGTCTGGGCGCTGGCAGCGTTCGAGGTGGCGGATCTCCTCGAACGCGACGTGCTGCGGATCATTCTTGCCCTCATCGTGATGGCGGCGGTGATTCTTGCTGCCCTCGGCGCCTGTCGCTTCCGGTGGCCGCGGCGGGTCGAGGCGCTGGCCCGGATCGACGCAACGCTGCCCGGAAGGCCGATCGCAGCTCTCCTTGATGAGCAGGCGCTTGGACGAGAAGATCCGGCGGCTTCGACGGTATGGGCGATGCATCGGGTCCGGATGGGACGGCTTGCGCGGCTGGCGCGGGCGGTGCGGCCTGAACCGGAGCTCGCGCGGCGTGACCCCTGGGCCCTGCGCCTGAGCGCGACGACGATGGTGCTTGCTGCCCTCCTGTTCGCGGAAGGGGACGGGTTGGATCCGATTTCAGCAGCTCTCGAGTCGCGCGCGACGGCTGGCATTGCTTCCGGTCCTTCCTACGAGGCGTGGGCGCGACCTCCTGACTACACCGGGCGACCAGTCCTGTACCTGCCGGAGGTGTCGGGTGAGCGTGCAATCCAGCTGCCCGAGGGTACCGAGATTTCCGTTCGCGCTTATGGCGAGAAGGGCGAATTCACTCTCTCGGAGTCGGTGGTCCGGACGAAACGGCCAGCGCTGGAACCTGCGGCCGAGGGGATCGCGACGGCGACCTTTCCCCTCGAGCGGAGCGGGTCGGTGACCATCCGCGAGGGCAGCACGACAATCGGTGCATGGTCCTTCATCATGGTTGCCGACGAGCCCCCGACAATCGCTCTGTCCGAGCCGGTCGCTCGCGATACTGGCGGTGCCACCCGAATTGCCTGGAACGCCCGCGACGATTACGGAGTGAGCGGCGCGAAGGCGGAGATCCGGCTCGATCCCGCGCGCGTCGATCGGCGCCATGGCCTTGCGCCGGAACCGATGCCACGCGAGCCGCTCCTGCTCGAACTGCCGTTGCCGATGACCGGGACGGGAACCGAGATCGAGGATATCCTGGTCGAGGACCTCTCGAAACATCCCTGGGCCGGTCTGCCGATCCAGCTGACACTTCATGCCGAGGATGCGCGCGGGCAGCAGGGCTCGACGGAGCGGATCGCGACGGTGCTTCCAGGCCGGCGCTTCTTCGATCCGCTGGCCGCAGCGCTGATCGAACAGCGGCGTGACCTTCTCTGGACCCCGGAAAATGCGCGGCGCGTCACGCAGGTGCTACGTGCCGTGACTCATCGCCCCGAGGACATCTTCCCGGATGGCCGGGCCTACCTTCTGGTCCGCGCCGCCATTCGTCGTCTTGTGCAGGTTCAGGGGGAGGAAGTCCGCCCGCCAGTGATCGAGGAAGTGGCCGAAGTGCTCTGGCAGGCAGCGCTGCTTCTCGAGGAAGGTGGACTCGGGGATGCTGCGGAACGCCTCGCCAAGGCGCAGTCACGGTTGCAGGAGGCACTGCGGGATGGTGCCTCGGATGAGGAAATCGCGGAATTGATGGATCAGCTGCGCGAGGCGACTCAGGACTACATGCAGCAACTGGCCGAGGAGGCCATCAAGCGGGGTGTGACCGAGCATGCCGATGAACGGTCCGCCGAAACGATGTCACCCGACCGGATCGCTGAACTCATGGACCGCATCCAGGAACTTTCCGAACAGGGTCGCCGCATGGAGGCCGAGGCTCTTCTCGAAGCGTTGCGGCAGATGCTCGCGAACATGGAGGTGCGTCTGACGGAGGGCGGCCAGGGCAGTGCTGGCGGAGGCGCCATGGATGGTCTTGCCGACACGCTGCGAGGGCAGCAGGAACTTGCAGATGAGAGTTTCCAGGAACTTCAGAGGGAGTTCCGCCGGAATCGGCTAGGGCCTGGTCAGGGCCTCGATGGGGAATATGAGGATGAGGGCACGTCGCCCGAGGCACTCGCACGCCGTCAGGAGGAGCTTCGGGAATCGCTGGACGCTTTGCGGGAGGCCTTGCCCGGTGCCCGCAGCGATGGCGGCGAACGGGCACGTCAGTCGTTGCGCGAAGCTGACCGGAGCATGGCGGAGGCGCGCGATCGCCTTGGGTCGGGAGATACTGCCGGCGCACTCGACCGTCAGTCGGACGCGATCGAACAGCTTCGCGAGGGAATGCGGGGCCTCGACGAGGAGGCGCGTCAGGCGAGAGGTGAGGGAAGCAGGGGGAGCGACCAGGCGTTCTCGAACAACCCGGCCGATCCGCTTGGGCGACCGCTCGGAGGTCGTGGCCGCATCGACGGCAGCGAGGAAATGTTGCCGAACGCCGAGACATGGGCGCGTTCGCGTGAACTCCTCGACGAGATCAGGCGGCGGGCCGGCGATCTGACCCGGCCAGAAGTCGAGCTGGATTACCTGCGGCGGCTGCTCGAGCGGTTCTGAGCAGGAACTACTGGTTCGATCCGCCCTCTGTCACGAAGGCGAGCCAGTTGGCCACATAGCCGGCAACCGCTTCAAGCAGGTCAACGTAGCCTTCCAGCGCCGGTTGCAGCGCCGGCACGTACGCGGCGAGTTGATCGGCGGCGAGATAGAGCGCCGCCAGAATTACCAAGGCTGAAGCTGCAAGAACTCGCCACCGGCTGCTTCGCGGGTAAGCTGCGACACTTTCGTCCCCTTCCTCCTCGACCGGTGGAGGAGCCTCAAGCTCGATACGAGGCCGCCCGGAGGGCGCCGGTGCGGGATCGAGGCGGGCGGGCCTGAATATCGGAGCAGGTTTCAAGCTGACGGTACTGCCACGGCCAGGATCCTGCTTTGGGTGAGCAGCCCGCCGGTCGTCTGCTGGATCATGAGGACTTGTCGGCGGAAATTCCTCTGGTACGGCGGAGTCTTCTGCTTCCGACAGCTCCGCGGTATCCGGCGCCGTCTCGCCCGGTTCGGGTTCCACCAATCGCAGATGCGGGCCGGCAACCCGGAGCGAGCCTTCTGATGTGGTTTCGGCCGCTGATCCCGCAGGTGTGGCCGTCCGACTGGCCATCTTTTCCGGCTGCGGCCCGGCGGATGCGGAAGCTGCAAGATCCGTGATGACGCGAGAGCGAGTGCCCCCGCGGGCTTCAAGCCGGGCAAGGATTTCGTTTTCCATCGATGCTGCCGACTGTGAACCTGCCGAGGGCCGTTCGAACCAGCGCGTATGACAGGCGGTGCACTGGACGTGACGGCCGTTCGCGGCGATCAGTGTATCAGGCACATCGTAACGGGCAGCGCAACTTGGGCAGGTGATGAGCATGAAGCCTCGGTGGCACGATGGACAACCTGGCCAAGTTGTAACCGGCGAATCCGCAGGCTCCAAGTGATGCTGTTGCACGCCTCCTTGCCCCCGGTATAACTCCTGCAGTCCGGCGATGGAGCGCGCATTGGTTGAGTTCGAGCACGCCGGTTTCTCCTATGGAGGGACCAAAGTCCTGCGCGATGTCACGTTTTCTGTGCAAGAGGGTGCGTTCTGCGTCGTTTTCGGACGACCAGGGGCCGGGAAATCCACGCTCCTGCGGCTCTGCCGCGCTGAGGTCGCTCCGGACTGCGGGATGGTCCGTGTTCTCGGGTGGCCGGTGCAGATTCGCGACAGAAGGGGCGTCTCCAGACTGCGACAACGGATCGGTCTCATCCGGCGGGACAACCGGTTTCTCGATCACCTGACGCTTGCCGAGAACCTTGCGGTGCCGATGCTTGCCAATGGAAGTCGTCCCGAGGAGCGGGGCGAGGACATGGCGGCGCTTCTTGCCTGGGTAGGTCTTGATGGTCATGCGGCCGAGTTTCCTTGCAACCTCACGCCGGCGGAAGCGCGTCGAGCTGCTGTCGCGCGGGCAGTGATCAGCGGTCCGGAACTGATCATCGCTGATGAACCCGTGGCCGGGCTGTCAGGCGAAGAGGCGCTCGAGGTCATGTCGCTCATCCTCGAGCTTCATGGAATGGGCATGACGGTGCTTCTTGCCAGCAGTGACGGCGATCTTGTCCAGGACCTCATTGCCGCCCGGTCGGTTCAGGTCGCTCATCTCGAGAACGGGCGCCTGGAGGTGGTGACATGATTGGCCGCCGCGTCGTCGGCCGAAGCAAGGTGATGCGCCTGCTGCCAGGGCGGCCGCCTGTGCTCCCTGGCGCGCTGGCAATGCTTCTCATGTTCCTTGCGGTGTTGACGCTCGCAGCCGCAGTTGCAGCCGATCGCGCGGCAAAAGGCTGGGGCGAGGCCATAGCGGACAGTGCCACTCTCTCCGTGATTGCAGAGGAGGCGGAGATCGAGGCCCAGGCTCGCGCCGCGCTTTCCATTCTCAGGGAGACGCCAGGCGTGCGTGAGGTCCGGGTGATGGATCCTGCGGAGCAGCGCGCCTTGCTGGCACCATTCCTTGGCACCGGAATTGCATTCGATGCGGCCAGCCTGCCCCTGATGATTGCCGTGGAAAGTGATCGAAACGTGCTCGATGCTGCCGCGCTCGACCTGCGGCTTGCGGCCGAAGCACCGGGGGTGGTGTTCGAGGACCACAGTGCGTGGCGGCTGCCACTTGCGATGGCTGCCGCCCGCCAACGGAACCTGGCAGTCATTGCGACAGGGCTGCTCGGCATGGCACTCGCGATGGGGACTGCACTCGGAGTACGGATTGACGCCGCTTCGGTCGGGGAATCGGTCCGGACGCTCAAGGAGATCGGCATGTCCGACGTCGACCTCCGACGAATGTTCCTGGCCCGGATTGGCGGTGTCCTTGCGACAGGCATTGGGATCGGAATGACTGTCGGCCTGATCATTGTCGGAGGAAGTGATTCGGACCAGACCACGACAGGTCTGGCGATCGGTTTTGCGGGATGGGCCTGGGCGCTGGCCCCCTTTACCGCCGGACTGGGGCTGCTCCTCGGGCTTGGCGCGGCCTGGATTGCCGCTGATCGTGCGCTCAGGGCCTGGCCATGAAGCTTGGCCGCCCGATCTACATCCGTTCCATCCTGTTCGATATTCTTCTCTATGTCCTGCTGGTGGTCATGGGGCTTCTGCTCCTTCCCTGCACCCTGTCCCGGAAGTGGACCTACAGGGCAATCCGGACCTATTGCGCGTTGGTCCTCTGGCTCCTTGAGGTGCTTTGCAAAATCCGTACCGAGGTGCGGGGTGATGTCCCGCATGCAGAGGTCCTGATCTGTGCCAAGCATCACTCTTTCCTCGATATACTTATCCTGTCCAGGTACTTGCCGCAGGCAAAGTTCATCATGAAGCGCGAATTGCGCTACATTCCCATTTTTGGCCAGTACGCGCTGCGGATGGGATCCACGCCAGTCGCGCGGGGGCGGCGAGGGCGTGCGATGAAGGAAATGGTCGCCCATGTCGAGGAGAAGGGCGGAAGTGGCGGACAGCTCGTGATCTATCCGCAAGGGACGAGGGTGGCGCCAGGAGCGCGGCTTCCCTACAAGATCGGGGCCGGCGTCCTTTACGAGCGGCTCGGGATTCCCTGCGTGCCGGTTGCGACCAATGCCGGTGTGTTCTGGGGGCGCCGGAAATGGTGGCGCCGGCCAGGGACAGCGGTGGTGGAATTCCTTGAACCTATCCCGCCCGGTCTGCCGATGAAGGAATTCATGGAACAGATCGAGTCCGTGGTGGAGGGGGCTTCTGACGCGCTCATGCGCGAGGCAGGATTTGATCCGGGAGCGGTTTCGCGTCCGCGCCGTTGACCTTGTCCGGCGGGACCGATAAGCGGGGCGGGCATGACGGTGCCGGTGGATTTTCCACGGTTCCGGAGGCTCCGAGGGAAGGAGGCTGCTCTTGGACGATCTCCTGCGAGACTATCTCCCGATCCTGATCTTCTTCGCGCTGGCGATCGTGATTGGGCTTGCGCTGATGCTGTCGGCGATCATCATTGCCGTCCGCAATCCGGACCCTGAGAAACTCTCGGCTTACGAGTGCGGCTTCAACGCGTTTGACGATGCGCGCATGAAGTTTGACGTGCGGTACTACCTCGTCGCCATCCTCTTCATCATCTTCGATCTCGAGGTGGCCTTTCTCTTTCCATGGGCGGTGAGCTTCTCCGGGCAGGGTGATCTCGGTTTCTGGTCGATGATCGTGTTCCTTGCTGTGCTGACGATCGGATTCATGTACGAATGGCGAAAGGGGGCATTGGATTGGGAATGAACGAGATACGTTCCTCCGCGCTCGCCACGGCCGCCGGACCGGACCGCGAGCATGATACGCGCGTCCTGTCGAACGATCTTGCCGACAAGGGCTTCCTGCTGACCTCGAGCGAGGCGCTGATCAACTGGGCACGCACGGGATCGCTGCACTGGATGACCTTCGGCCTCGCCTGCTGCGCGGTCGAGATGATGCACACGTCGATGCCGCGCTATGATGCCGAGCGGTTCGGGATAGCTCCGCGAGCATCGCCCCGCCAGTCCGACGTGATGATCGTCGCAGGCACGCTCTGCAACAAGATGGCCCCGGCGCTGAGGAAGGTCTACGATCAGATGCCGGAGCCGCGATACGTGATCTCGATGGGATCCTGCGCGAACGGCGGCGGCTATTATCATTTCAGTTACAGCGTGGTCCGCGGCTGCGACCGGGTCGTGCCGGTGGATATCTACGTGCCCGGCTGTCCGCCCACGGCGGAGGCGCTGCTCTATGGCATCCTCCAGCTCCAGCGGAAGATCCGGCGTACCGGCACTCTGACGCGATAAGGCGCAAGGCATGAGCGACATGGTCGATTCCGGGCTCGAGGATCTCCGGGAGTTGATCCTGGGGCGGAAGCGCGACAGCACCCTTTCGGCAGAAATTGTGCGTGGTGAGCTTGTCGTCACGATCCCCGTGGCAGCAGCGGCGGAATTCGCGCAGTTCCTGCAGCGCGACTCGAACTGCCAGTTCACGACACTGATCGACATCACGGCAGTCGATTATCCGCAGCGCGAGCAGCGTTTCGAAATGGTCTACCATTTCCTGTCGATGCCGCTCAACCAGCGTATCCGGGTCAAGGCCGCTGTGGGCGAGTGGGAGATGGTGCCGAGCATCACCGGCAGTCACCCGAGCGCGGACTGGTACGAGCGCGAGGTGTACGACATGTACGGTGTTGTGTTCTCCGGCCATCCCGATCTCAGGCGCATCCTCACCGACTACGGGTTCCGTGGGCACCCGCTTCGCAAGGATTTCCCGACCACCGGCTATGTCGAGATGCGCTATGACGAAGGGCAGAAGCGCGTCATCTACGAGCCGGTGAAGCTCAGCCAGGAATACCGCCAGTTCGACTTCCTGTCGCCCTGGGAGGGCGTGGAATACATGATCCCGGGTGACGAGAAGGCCACGAAGTGATGGAGGAGACTGGCGCACCACCCGCCGATGCCGGCATGGCGATGTCGGGAAGCCTGTTCCTGTGGCTTCTTGCCAACGCGATCCTCTGGATCGTTCCGCTCTGGTTCCTGCTGCCGCGGGCGGGGATGAGCCGCTATCTCGCACTTATCGGGGTGATTCCCCTCGGGGGAACGATCCTCCTCTGGATCCTGGCGCTGAAGCGCTGGCCAGGCGAAATGACGGGGACCTGAGGCCATGGAAGACAAGGCTGAGATCGATCCGCTGACGGGTGAGCACCGGATCCGGAACTTCAACATCAATTTCGGGCCGCAACATCCGGCCGCTCATGGCGTCCTGCGCATGGTTCTCGAGCTTGACGGGGAGATCGTCGAGCGGGTCGACCCGCATATCGGGCTTCTGCACCGGGGCACCGAGAAGCTCATGGAGAGCCGGACCTACCTCCAGAACCTCCCGTATTTTGACCGTCTCGATTACGTCGGAACGATGAACCAGGAACATGCCTGGTGCCTCGCGATCGAGAAGCTGACGGGGACGGTGATTCCGCGAAGGGCATCGCTGATCCGGGTGCTGTATTGTGAGATCGGGCGCATTCTCAATCACCTCCTGAACGTGACGACACAGGCGATGGATGTCGGTGCGCTCACTCCGCCACTCTGGGGGTTCGAGAAGCGCGAGGATCTGATGATCTTCTACGAGCGCGCGAGTGGCGCTCGCCTGCATGCGGCGTATTTCCGCCCTGGAGGGGTGCATCAGGACCTTCCGCAGGACCTGATCGACGACATCATGGAGTGGTGCCGGCATTTTCCGGAAACGCTCGACGATATCGAGGAACTGCTGACCGAGAACCGCATCTTCAAGCAGCGGAACGTCGATATCGGTGTGGTCACACCCGAGGATTGTCAGGCGCACGGTTTCTCGGGAGTCCTCGTCCGCAGCGCCGGCATGGCATGGGACCTGCGCCGTAGCCAGCCTTACGAGACCTATTCGGAAATGGATTTCAAGATTCCGGTGGGACGGAACGGTGACTGCTACGACCGCTACCTGATCCGAATGCTCGAGATGCGTGAAAGCGTGAAGATCATGGAGCAGGCAATCGAGTTGATGGAGGCCACGAAGGGCGAAGATGTGCTTGCTCGGGGCAAGATCGCCCCTCCACGCCGGGCCGACATGAAGACGTCGATGGAGGCACTCATCCATCACTTCAAGCTATACACGGAAGGATTTCACGTTCCCGAGGGCGAGGTCTATGCCGCGGTCGAGGCTCCGAAGGGCGAGTTCGGGGTCTACCTGGTCGCCGACGGGACGCATCGGCCCTACAAGGCCAAGATCCGGGCACCCGGCTTTGCTCATCTTCAGGCGATGGATCATCTCTGCAAGGGGCACATGCTTGCCGATGTGAGCGCAATCCTGGGTTCGATTGACATCGTGTTCGGGGAGGTCGATCGCTGATGCTGCGCCGTCTACATCCTGACCAGCCCGAGAGTTTCGCATTCACTCCGGCGAATCTCGAATGGGCAAAGCGGCAAATTGCCAAGTATCCCGAGGGCAGGCAGGCGAGTGCGGTGATCCCGCTGCTCATGCGCGTGCAGGAGCAGGAGGGCTGGATCTCGAAGCCGGCCATTGAGCATGTCGCCGGCATGCTCGGCATGCCCTATATCCGCGTGCTTGAGGTCGCGACCTTCTATTTCCAGTTCCAGCTCGCGCCCCGGGGCTCGGTGGCGCATGTGCATGTTTGCGGCACGACCTCCTGCATGCTCTGCGGGGCGGAGGATCTGATCGCGGTCTGCGAACGGGTCATTGCGCCGGAGCCCTTCATGGTCTCGGAAGACGGCAAGTTCTCCTGGGAGGAGGTGGAGTGTCTCGGCGCCTGTTCGAACGCACCGATGGCCCTGATCGGCAAGGACTACTACGAGGACCTGACTGCTGAGCGGTTCGAGGAGATTCTCGAGGCCCTTCGGCGGGGCGAGGTGCCGAGGCCGGGGCCACAGAACGGGCGGTTCTCCTCGGAACCTCTCGGGGGGCTCACCAGCCTCGAGGGGACGCGACCGGGTCACAAGGGGAATGCTTCGGTCGAGCTTGCCCTTGCCCTCGGCGATACCGTGAAACGGATTACCGGCGATGAGCCATCGCCGCCGGTGCCGCACGCAGAGCTGCAGGCTGTCGAACCCGCGCGTGACGACGTGACGGAGGAAAGGTCAGCGGACGAGCCGGCGGCCCCGCCGTTCAGGCTCGATGCGCCGCGCGATGGGCGGCCGGACGATCTGAAGCTCCTGAAGGGGATCGGGCCGAAGCTCGAGGCAAGGCTCAACGCGCTCGGCATCTATCATTTCGACCAGATCGCCAGCTGGGGGCCCGCCGAGATCGAATGGGTGCAGGCCGAACTCGGTCCGGCAGGGATGGGGGTTCTGAAAGAGGATTTCGTGGATCAGGCGCGGGCGCTGGTGGAGAGCAGTGGTACCGCCTACACGCAGCGCAAGCTCGGTAGCGACTGAGTCAGGACGCGACATGGAGCGGGAGCGGACGACAGCCGGGAGCGGCGCGAGGGCGGCAAGGGGCCGGATGCAGCCGCAGATGCTCGCGCTCGTGATCATCGGCGTCTTTCTGGGCTGGATGATGGTGAATCAGCTGGGTGGCGCAGCGGGGCTGCCGCCGGAACTTGCGCTCGTCGCCGATCTCGTCTGTCTGGGAGTGCTCGGCTGGGCACTTGTGAGGCTGATCGGGATCTGGCGGATGCGCCGAGAGGAAGGACGATAGGATGCTGGCGGACAAGGACCGGATCTTCACCAACCTCTATGGGATGCTCGACCGAAGCCTCGCCGGGGCGCAGGCGCGAGGCCACTGGGACGGCACCGCTGCCATCCTCGCTCGTGGGCGGGAGAAGATCATCGATGATGTCAAGGCTTCCGGTCTGCGGGGCCGCGGCGGCGCGGGTTTTCCAACCGGATTGAAGTGGTCCTTCATGCCCAAGGAGTCGGATGGCCGACCGCATTACCTTGTGGTCAATGCCGACGAGTCCGAGCCTGGTACCTGCAAGGACCGCGAGATCATGCGGCACGAGCCGCACACGCTGATCGAGGGCTGCCTGATCGCAGGTTTCGCGATGGGCGCGCATGTCGCCTATATCTACTTGCGGGGCGAGTATATCCGGGAGCGTGAGGCGCTGCAGGTTGCCATCGACGAAGCGTATGATGCGGGCCTTCTTGGCCCGAATGCCGCCGGGTCGGGCTGGGACTTCGACATCTACCTCCACCACGGCGCAGGTGCCTATATTTGCGGCGAGGAGACGGCGCTGCTCGAAAGTCTCGAGGGCAAGAAGGGGATGCCGCGGCTGAAGCCGCCATTCCCGGCAAACACCGGTCTCTACGGCTGCCCGACCACGGTCAACAACGTCGAGTCGATCGCCGTGGTGCCAACAATTCTCCGGCGCGGCCCGGCTTGGTTCTCCGATATCGGTCGGCAGAACAACTCGGGAACGAAACTTTTTGCGATCTCAGGGCATGTGAACCGGCCCTGTGTGGTCGAGGAGGCGATGTCGATCCCGCTGAAGGAGCTTCTCGAAAAGCACTGCGGCGGCGTAAGGGGCGGCTGGCAGAACCTCAAGGCCGTGATCCCCGGTGGCTCGTCGGTGCCGCTTCTCCCGGCGTCGCTCTGCGACGAGTGCATCATGGACTTCGATTGGCTCAGGGATCAGCAAACCGGCCTCGGCACGGCGGCAGTGATCGTGATGGATCAGTCTACCGACATCATCAAGGCTATCTGGCGGATCTCCAAGTTCTACAAGCATGAGAGCTGCGGTCAGTGCACGCCTTGCCGCGAGGGGACCGGCTGGATGATGCGCGTCATGGAGCGGCTTGTGCAGGGCGATGCCGATCCATCAGAGATAGATGTGCTCTACGATGTCTCGAAGCAGATCGAGGGGCACACGATCTGTGCACTTGGTGACGCGGCAGCCTGGCCGATACAGGGCCTGATCCGGCATTTCCGTGACGAGATCGAGGACCGGATCCGCACGCGCACGTCGCGACGGGCGGTGGCCGCGGAATGAGTCGGGAAACCGACGCGGCAGTCCGGGCCGAGGTTGCCCCTTGTGCAAAGGTGCGCGAAGGCGGGTGGTGTGGATGGCGGCGTACGCGCCGCGAGAGGTGAGAGCATGAGCGATCTGCGCAAGGTGATCATCGATGACATCGAGGTCGAGGTTGATCCGCACCTGACGATCCTGCAGGCCTGCGAGTTGGTCGGGATAGAGATCCCGCGTTTCTGCTACCATGAGCGTCTGAGCATAGCCGGCAACTGCCGGATGTGCCTCGTCGAGGTCGTGGGTGGTCCGCCGAAGCCGGCCGCCTCCTGTGCCATGCAGGTGAGGGACCTCCGTCCCGGCCCTGAAGGTCAGCCGCCGGTGGTCAGGACCAAGTCGCCGATGGTCAAGAAGGCGCGAGAGGGGGTGATGGAGTTCCTGCTCATCAACCATCCGCTCGACTGTCCGATCTGCGATCAGGGTGGCGAATGCGATCTGCAGGACCAGGCGATGGCCTACGGGGTCGATTTCAGCCGTTTCCGTGAACCGAAGCGCTCGAAGATCGATCCCGATCTCGGTCCTCTGGTCGCGACCTGCATGACCCGATGCATCCTCTGCACGCGCTGTGTCCGCTTCGCGACGGAGGTCGCGGGCGTGCCGGAGATGGGTCAGTTCAACCGTGGTGAGGATAGCGAGATCAGCTCCTACCTCGGTGCGATGCTGACGAGTGAGCTGCAGGGCAACGTGATCGATCTCTGCCCGGTGGGTGCATTGATATCGAAACCCTATGCCTACACCGCGCGATCGTGGGAACTCAGGAAGACCGAGTCGATCGATGTGATCGACGCGCTCGGCACCAACATCCGGGTGGACGTGCGCGGGCGCGAGGTGATGCGGATCATGCCCCGCAACCATGATGGCGTGAACGAGGAATGGATGGCCGATCGTTCGCGGTTCATCTGGGACGGATTGAAACGCCAGCGCCTTGACCGGCCCTATGTGCGTGTGGACGGCAAGCTTCGCGAGGCGACGTGGGGAGAGGCGTTCCGCGCGGTGGCAGAGGCGGTCCGCGGGCGGAAGGTTGCGGCACTTGCTGGTGATCTCGCGCCGGTAGAGGCGATCTATGCCCTGCGCGAGCTGGTCCGCGGCTTGGGCGGGACGACCGAATGCCGGCTCGATCGCGCCGCGCTGCCTGCGGGTAACCGTGCGGCCTATGTCGGGAACGCCATGATCCGCGACATCGACACGGCAGGTGCAATCCTGCTGGTCGGCACCAACCCGCGCAACGAGGCACCGGTGCTCAACGCCCGCATCCGCAAGGCGTGGTTGAAGGGTGCAGAGGTCGGGATTGTAGGCGAGGCAGCGGATCTCACCTACACCTGTCGGCATTTCGGCAGCGGACCGGGCGATCTCGAGAAAGCACGAGATGGGCTCAAGGCGGCCGCGCAGCCCGTAATCGTGATCGGGCAGGGCGCTCTCACCAGGCCGGATGGTGCGGCCCTTCTCGCGGAGACAATGGCTCTCGCAGAGGCTTGTGGCGCGAAGATGCTCGTGCTGCACACGGCAGCCAGCCGGGTTGGTGCCATGGATCTCGGCTTCACGACTGAGGGCGGCCTCGATGCCGCGATTGATGGCGCCGAAACGATCTTCGCACTCGGTGTAGACGAGATTGACCTGCCGGAAGGGCCCTTCGTGATCTATCAGGGCAGTCACGGGGATCGAGGTGCGCATCGGGCGGACGTGATCCTGCCTGCCTGCGCCTACACCGAGGAATCCGGCATCTTCGTCAATACCGAGGGCCGTCCGCAGATGGCGAACCGCGCGGGCTTCCCGCCGGGGGAGGCTCGGGAGAACTGGGCAATCCTTCGGGCGCTTTCTGCCGAAATCGGGATGACGCTGCCGTTCAACAGCATCGCGGAACTTCGTGCGCAGATGTTTGCGGAAATCCCGCATCTCGGTCGGATCGACCAGGTGCCCGAGAACGGCTGGACGCCGCTCGCTACAGGCAATATGACCGATGATGCAATCGTGAACGTGGCGAAGGATCACTACCTCGGCACGCCCATCGGGCGGGCGAGTGGAACCATGGCGGAGATGTCGCGGCTGCGGAATTCGCGGCAGGCCCCACCGCTGGCGGCGGAGTAGAACATGGACGGCTTCCTGGACACCGGCCTCGGCACGGGGCTGATCATCCTGCTCCAGTGCCTGTTGGTCACAGTGGTGATTCTCGTCTGCCTTGCCTTCCTGATGTATGCCGACCGCAAGGTCTGGGCAGCAGTTCAGCTTCGGAAGGGGCCGAATGTGGTCGGCCCCTGGGGGCTTCTGCAATCCTTCGCGGATTTCATCAAATACATCGTCAAGGAGGTTGTCGTCCCCGCGGGCGCGGACAAGCCGGTCTTCTACATCGCGCCGATGATCTCTTTCGTGCTGCCGCTGGTTGCGTGGGTGGTGATCCCCTGGGGAGATGGCTGGGTGATCTCCGACATCAACGTCGGCATCCTGTTCCTGTTCGCAATCTCCTCGATGCATGTTTACGCGATCATCATGGGCGGCTGGGCGTCGAACTCGAAATATCCCTTCCTGGGAGCCCTTCGCTCGGCAGCGCAGATGATCTCCTACGAGGTATCGATCGGATTCATCATTGTCGGCGTGCTGATCTCGACAGGTTCGCTCAACCTCTCGCGCATCGTGCTGGCGCAGGACGGCGACTGGGGGCTCTTCTCCTGGTACTGGCTGCCGCATCTGCCGATGGTGTTCCTGTTCTTCATCTCTGCCCTTGCCGAGACGAACCGGCCGCCGTTCGATCTGCCGGAAGCGGAGGCGGAGCTTGTTGCCGGCTATCAGGTCGAATACTCGTCGACGCCGTTCCTGCTCTTCATGATCGGCGAACTGATGAGCGTCTTCTTCATGTGCGCGCTCATCAGCGTGCTGTTCTTCGGCGGGTGGCTGTCGCCGGTGCCTTTCCTGCCTGACGGGCCGGTCTGGATGTTCCTCAAGATGCTCGCCTTCTTCTTCGTGTTCGCGATGGTGAAGGCGATCGTTCCTCGCTACCGCTACGATCAGCTCATGCGGATTGGCTGGAAGCTGTTCCTGCCGTTCTCCCTCGCGTGGGTGGTACTCGTGGCCATCTTCGCCCATTACGGCTGGTTCTGGGGCACTTATCAGCGCTGGGTCCTCGGCGGATGACCGGCGTCAGAAAGGCAAGGGAGGGCTGAACCATGGCCTCCATCGACTGGGCGCGCGCGACGCGGAACTTCCTGCTGTGGGATATCTTCCTCGGCTTCAAGGTGGGGTGGAAATACTTCCTGAAGCCGAAGGCAACCGTGAATTACCCGCATGAGAAGGGGCCTCTGAGTCCGCGGTTCCGCGGCGAGCACGCCTTGCGGCGCTACCCGAGCGGGGAGGAGCGGTGCATTGCCTGCAAACTCTGCGAAGCGATCTGCCCGGCTCAGGCAATCACCATCGAGGCAGAGCCGCGCGAGGACGGGTCGCGGCGCACGACGCGCTACGACATCGACATGACGAAGTGCATTTACTGTGGCTTCTGTCAGGAGGCCTGTCCGGTCGACGCGATCGTCGAGGGGCAGAATTTCGAGTTCGCTACCGAAACACGCGAAGAGCTGTTCTATGACAAGGAAAAGCTCCTTGCGAACGGTGATCGCTGGGAGGCAGAGCTCGCACGAAATCTCGAACTCGACGCTCCCTACCGGTAGAGGACAGGTGATGGCCACCGCTGTATTCTACTTCTTCGCCCTCGTCGTCGTGGCATCGGGACTGCTCGTCATCTTTGCACGGAACCCGGTGCATTCGGTGCTCTGGCTGATCCTCGCCTTTTTCGGAGCCGGCGGCCTCTTCGTGCTGCTCGGCGCCGAGCTTCTCGCGATGATCATGCTGATCGTCTACGTGGGGGCGGTAGCGGTGCTGTTCCTCTTCGTGGTGATGATGCTCGACATCGATTTCAGCGCGCTGAGGAGCGGGATGACGCGGTTCCTCCCGATCGGCGGACTTTTCGGGATAGTGCTGCTGGCGCTCCTCGCCACTGCCTTCGGAGCCTGGGAGGCAACAGAGGCGACACTTGCCCTCCGGAACGTGGAGACACCACCGCCCGCCGAGGTGGAGAACACCGTCGCAATCGGGGAAGTACTCTATACCCGCTACATCTATGTCTTCCAGTTGGCCGGCATCATTCTTCTCGTCGCGATGATCGGGGCCATCGTGCTGACGCTCCGCAAGAGGGCAGGGGTCAGGCGGCAGGATGTGCGCGCGCAACTATACCGTGACCCGAAGACGGCGGTCACGCTCAAGGATGTCAAGCCGGGACACGGATTATGATTGGACTCGAGCACTATCTGGCTGTCGGTGCGATCCTCTTCGTGACCGGCACGTTCGGCATCTTCCTGAATCGAAAGAACGTCATCATCATCCTGATGTCGCTCGAGCTCATGCTGCTCGCGGTGAATATCAACCTCGTTGCCTTCTCGGCCCATCTTGGCGATCTCGTCGGTCAGGTCTTCACGCTCTTCGTGCTCACGGTGGCGGCGGCCGAAGCCGCCATCGGACTCGCTATCCTGGTCTGCTTCTTCCGTAACCGCGGCACGATCGCGGTCGAAGATGTCAACATGATGAAGGGCTGAGGGACATGCCCACGATCATTCTGTTCGCGCCGCTGCTAGGCGCCGTCATCTGCGGTTTCGGTTGGCGGTTCATCGGTGAGCGGCCGGCACAGACCGTCGCGACAGCGTTGCTGTTCCTGTCGATGGTGCTCTCGTGGGTGGTCTTCTTCACGGTTGATCATGCAGCGGTGGAAACGACCCGGCTCTTTCGCTTTATCGACAGCGGAACGCTGATCGCCGACTGGTCGATCCGCCTGGATACCCTGACTGCAATCATGCTGGTCGTCGTCACCACGGTGTCGGCGTTCGTGCACCTCTATTCGTTCGGCTACATGGCGCATGACGAGAACTGGAAGCCGGGGGAAAGCTATCGGCCCCGCTTCTTCGCCTATCTCTCGTTCTTCACTTTCATGATGCTGGCGCTGGTCACCGCCGACAATCTTGTCCAGATGTTCTTTGGGTGGGAGGGTGTCGGTCTCGCCTCTTACCTGCTGATCGGCTTCTATTACCGCAAATCGAGCGCGAACGCAGCGTCGATCAAGGCGTTCGTGATGAACCGGGTGGGCGACTTCGGGTTCCTGCTCGGAATGTTCGGGGTCTTCTATCTCTTTGACTCGATCGAGTTCGGCGTAATCTTTGCCGCAGCGCCTGAGCTGGCCGACGCGACCATGACCTTCCTGTGGCGGGAGTGGAATGCACTCGACGTCATTTCGGTGCTGCTCTTCATCGGCGCGATGGGCAAGTCCGCGCAGCTGTTCCTCCACACCTGGTTGCCGGATGCAATGGAAGGGCCGACGCCGGTTTCCGCGCTCATCCATGCGGCGACGATGGTGACGGCGGGCGTGTTCCTCGTCTGCCGGATATCCCCGATCCTCGAATGGGCGCCGAACGCTCTTGTCTTCATTACCTATATTGGCGCGCTCACTGCGTTCATGGCGGCCACGGTCGGCCTCGTCCAGAACGACATCAAGCGGGTGATCGCCTGGTCAACCTGCTCGCAGCTCGGATACATGTTTGTGGCCGCCGGCGTGGGGGCATATCCGGCGGCGATGTTCCATCTCTTCACCCATGCCTGGTTCAAGGCGCTGCTGTTCCTCGGCGCCGGCTCGGTGATCACCGCCATGCACCATGAGCAGGACATGCGAAACTATGGCGGGCTGCGCCACAAGCTGCCCTTCACCTTCTGGATGATGGTGATCGGCACACTTGCGATCACCGGGGTGGGCATTCCCCTGACCCATATCGGCTTCGCGGGCTTCCTGTCGAAGGACGCCATCATCGAGAGCGCATGGGCGGCACCGACGGA
>JAJUJF010000076.1 GCA_029265455.1 Paracoccaceae bacterium
GGTGGCCGCCGCCGGCGCCATCGTCTGGTTCCTTCTCGGGCTGCCGCTGCCGCTCCTGCTGGGGCCCATGTTTGCCTGCCTGATTGCGGGCCTCCTGAAGGTGCCGTTGAGGGGAACCCCCGTCGTCAGCGATTCAATGCGGACGGTGCTCGGCCTCGCGGTGGGTACATCCATCACGCCTGATCTCGTGGACCGTATCGGCTCGATGGCGATAAGCGTCGCCTTCGTCGTGCCGTTCGTGGTCCTGATCGGCCTGGCCGGCTATCCGTATTTCCGCCGGATTTGCCGGTTCGATCCACCGACCGCCTATTTCAGCGCGATGCCGGGTGGACTCCAGGACATGATCATCTTCGGGCAGGAAGCTGGCGGCAATCTCCGCGCACTCGCCCTTGTCCATGCCACGCGGGTGGTCGCGATCGTCTCGATCATGCCGATGCTGCTGGCAAGCATCTGGGGGCTCGAACTCGACGAGATACCCGGAGAACCTGCCGGGTCCATTCCGTTGCGTGACCTCCTGCTGATGGCGGTATTTGCAGTGGTCGGCTGGAAGGGGGGCGAACGCTTCGGCCTCTTCGGGGCGCCGATCCTCGGGCCGATCATCGTCTCGGCAACCGCCAGTCTTGCCGGGGTCATCGAGAATCGCCCGCCTGCGGAGGCGATCATGGTCGCCCAGTTCTTCATCGGGATCGGCGTCGGCGTGAGCTACGTCGGCGTCACCACCGAGGAATTGCGCCGTATCGTCGGGGCCGCGCTTGGCTATTGCGTGCTGCTGGCCGTGCTTTCGGTCGTTTTTGCGGAGACCATCTATTTCCTTGGCGTCGCGCCGCAGGTCGAGGCACTGCTCGCCTTCGCTCCGGGCGGTCAGAGCGAGATGGTGGTGCTTGCCATCGTTGCCGGTGCCGACATGGCCTATGTCGTCACCCATCACCTCGTCCGGATGATCGTGGTCATCCTCGGCGCGCCGCTGGTGGCGCACTGGCTGCGCTGAGGCGGAGTGACGCGGCGGAAGCAGGCAGGAGAACGGCGCGCTGCGTCCGATTATCCAGCTTACGTGATCGGGGCGTCGATGTCTGGCTCCGATGCAACCGGAGTTACAGGGAGATAGCTGTCCCGTTCATGGCTTCGGGAGGCGGGAAGGGGACCGCCTTTCCGTTGTAGGTGCGCTGGTCGAGCCAGGTTTCGATCCGCTGGGCAAGGCCCTTCCAGTCCGGATCGAGCGGCAAGCCATGCCCCCTGCCGGGCACGATCTCGATCTCCGCGTTGTAGACGGTACTGATCGACCAGAGGTCGGAGACCGGCACGAAAACGTCGCGCTCTCCAGTAATCGCAAGCGTCGGCACACGGCGAGCGAAGGGCCAGATCGGCAGGTCCCACGTGATGCCGTCGAGGAGCGCCACTACCGGCTCGCGCTGGGGTACAAGGTCAACTGCGTCGATCCACTCGTCAGGTGTGTCATCGGTGAAGAGCGCGCGGCGCACGATTTCGCGCCCCAGCATGGCGCCGCCGCCGGACTGTACCAGTATCAGCGCGGCCAGGACGTCCGGCGCCGCCGCAAGCTGCATCAGCGTCGGGCCGAGGCCGAAGGGCCCCGGTGAGCCCACAAGCACCGCACCTGAAACTGCGCCTTCGGCTGCAAGATGCTGAGCGATGAAACCGCCGAGGGAGTGACCGATCACGACCGGCTTTTCACCGAAGCTTTCCGCCGCGATCCGTGCCCGCCGCACGTAATCCCTCAGCCGCGGCTCGCAGAAGACAGGGCCGGGAAGACGAGGTGCAAACACGCGATGTCCGCGGCCGGCAAACCAGGGAACGATGAAACGGGTCCACACCTCCGGCCCGGCGAAGGCACCGTGCAGGAACAGCAATGGCGGCTTGTGGGTCATGGCACTCCTTTAGGTAGAAAAAATACTACTAAATTCCCGCTGATGTCGAGGAACAAGAAGGAATATGGCTAATGCTGCGCCGTCGGCCCGCCTGCAGTACGGGTGGCATCAATCGAGATCGCGTGGATCAGGCTGCGGAGCGATGGCTGCTGCGCCGTCCCGGTGGCGAGGGCGGGGCCCTTATCGGCAGGCCCGCATCCGGACCGTCCATCCTTGCGGTGTCGCCAACTCGGGGCGCGAGGGTATCAACTTCCGGGTAGGGATTGCCGATGATATCGAATCAATGGGTTAGGCAGGATCTCACGCGTGGGCATCCCGCAGCCTCACCGCTATAACGACTTGTTCCGGTCCGGCGCCTCGGCTAGATCGAGAGGTAGAGGGGAGGCTCACCCATGCCAGAAGTCGCACCCATCGTCACAGTCTTTGGCGGTTCCGGCTTTATCGGTCGCTATATCTGCCAGCGCCTTGCCCGCGAGGGGTGGCGGGTCCGGGTAGCCGTCCGTCGGCCGAATGACGCGGTTTTTGTCCGCACCTATGGCGTCGTCGGCCAGGTCGAGCCAATCCAGGCGAATGTCCGTGACGAGGCCTCGGTGCGACGCGCAATGCACGGTGTCGATGCCGTCATCAACTGCGTCGGGATTCTCGTCACCTCCGGCCGTCAGACCTTTGACGCGGTCCAGGCCGAAGCTCCCGGCCGGATCGCCCGCATCGCGGCCGAGCTCGGGATCCGGCGTCTCGTCCAGATCTCGGCCATCGGTGCCGATCCGGAGAGCGACAGCGAGTATGCCCGCACCAAGGCGGCAGGCGAGCATGCGGTGCTGGCTGCCTTCCCGAACGCCGTGATCCTGCGCCCCTCGATCGTCTTCGGGGTCGAGGACAGGTTCTTCAACCGCTTCGCCAGCATGGCGAGCTACATGCCGGTGCTTCCGATAGTCGCCCCCGACACCCGCTTCCAGCCGGTTTACGTCGAGGATGTGGCGAAAGCCGCGGTCAAGGCGGTTTCGGAGCCGATGGAGCCGGGAGTCTATGAACTCGGCGGTCCCGAGGTCTGTACCTTCCGCGAACTCATGGAGCGCATGCTCCACGTGATCGGCCGCCGCCGGCCTCTCATTACCGTGCCGTTCGGGCTCGCCCGCATCCAGGCCAAGGTGCTCGACTTCCTGCAGCGCGTGAGTTTCGGTCTTTTCACCAACAAGCTGCTTACCGAGGATCAGGTCCGCCTCCTCAGGCGTGACAACGTCGTCGCTGCCGGTGCCCGGGGCTTCGAGGCGTTCGGGATCCAGCCGACGCCGATGGCGGCGATCCTCGACAGCTATCTCATCTGTTATCGTCGGGGCGGCCAGTTCGCCCGGCTCCGCGCTCCCGAGATGATGAGTCAGGAATAGGCGAT
The DNA here is from genome assembly GCA_029265455.1 of Paracoccaceae bacterium. Lineage (GTDB taxonomy): Bacteria > Pseudomonadota > Alphaproteobacteria > Rhodobacterales > Rhodobacteraceae > Amaricoccus. Next base: position 3,274 of record JAJUJF010000076.1, read on the forward strand.
CCAGAGCAGCACCCCGCCGAGCACCACGCGGTAGACCACGTACGGCGTGTAATTCACGCTGCGCAGGAGCCGCATCATCAGCGCCAGTGCCAGATAGGCAGCCGCAAACGCCATTAATGCAGCCCAGGCCGCGTACCGGGCCGCCTCCCAGTCCGCGGATTGCACCACGTCTCCCGCCAGGAGTACTCCCGAGGCGAATGTCACCGGGATCGACATGAGCATCGCGATCCGCGCGCCGTCCTCGCGCTGGAAGCCGAGCATTCGGCTCGCCGTGATGGTGATTCCCGAGCGCGACGTGCCGGGCACCAGCGCCACTGCCTGCCACAGTCCCATGACGATCGCGTCCCGCAGCGACCACCCCTGGAAGCGTCGATCCGTCCTTCCACTCATGTCCGCCCAGTAGAGAAGCAGCCCGAATCCGAGCATCGTCCAGCCGATCACAGCGACTGACCGCATCATCTGCATGGCGCCTGTTACCTGCAGGACCAGTCCCGTGATCACGACAGGCACCGTCGAGATCGCGAGCAGCAATGCGAGCTTCCCTTCGGAGGTGTTCCAGCGTCCACGCAGCAGGTCGCAGGTTCCCACCACGAGCTGGCCCACTTCTCGCCGGAAGAACAGCATCACGGCGACGAGGGTGCCGACATGAACCGCCACATCAAGGACCAGCCCCTGGTCATCGGCGCCCATTGCTTGCGGAAGCAGGATCAGATGGGCCGACGAGGAGATGGGCAGGAATTCGGTAAGTCCTTGGACTGCCGCCAGAAGGACGAGATGGAGAAGGGTCATCCTGCCTCATGAGGTTCCGCGAATCGAGAGCCCGGGCAACCTAGCTGCAACCTCCGGTCGCGTTAAGCGGGATAAAAAGTAAATAGTGTTGACCAAAATTATGAGTAACTCTCCACTTGACTCACCAGCTGAAAAAACGGATCTCCGCGTAGGACAGCATCATTGCCGTTACGGGTGATTGACCAGAAACAGGGGAGCAGGGAGGAGATGGATGCTGAGGTTCGTGGATGTGCCGCGGGTCATGCCGCCGAAGCGGGAAGCGGATGAGCGGCGGGGGGACTTCGACGAGATCTACCGGGCGTTCGCCGCGGAGCGGGCGGCGGAGCAGGCGGCGCGATGCTCGCAGTGCGGTGTGCCGTACTGCCAGAGCCATTGCCCGCTGCACAACAACATCCCCGACTGGCTCAAGCTGACCGCGGAGGGGCGCCTGCGCGAGGCGTACGAACTCAGCCAGTTCACCAACACCTTCCCCGAGATCTGCGGCCGCATCTGCCCGCAGGATCGGCTGTGCGAAGGGAACTGCGTCATCGAGCAGGCGGGGCACGGCACGGTCACGATCGGCGCGATCGAGAAATATCTCACCGACATCGCCTGGGAGAGGGGCTGGGTGGCGCCGTTGACACCCCGTTCCGAGCGGTCCGGAAGCGTCGGCATCATCGGGGCCGGGCCCGGCGGCCTCGCGGCGGCGGACGCGCTGCGGCAGGCGGGAATGCAGGTGACGGTCTACGACCGCTACGACCGGGTCGGCGGGCTGATGATCTACGGCATTCCGAACTTCAAGCTCGAGAAGGACGTGGTGGCACGCTACGAGTCGAGGTTCCGCGACGGAGGCGTCGAATTCGTCCTCAACTGCGACGTGGGACGGGACATCGGCTTCGAGGAAATCCGGGCACGGCACGATGCGGTACTGATCGCGACCGGCGTCTACAGGTTGCGCGACCTCGCCGGACCGGGTGCCGGCCTCAAGGGCATCGTCCAGGCGCTCGATTATCTGACGGCATCGAACCGGAAGGGCCTCGGTGATGCGGTGCCGGAATTCGACAGCGGCGAGCTCGACGCCAGGGGCAAGCGGGTCATCGTGGTCGGTGGTGGCGATACTGCCATGGACTGCGTGCGGACCGCGGTCCGGCAGGGAGCGACGAGCGTGAAATGCCTCTACCGGCGGAACCGGGAGAACATGCCGGGAAGCCAGCGCGAGGTGGCGAATGCCGAGGAGGAAGGTGTCGAATTCGTCTGGCTGTCGGCACCGAAGGGCTTCGTCGGCGACGACAGGGTGACCGGGGTGAAGGTGGCCCGGATGCGCCTCGGCGCGCCGGACGTGACGGGGCGGCAGCAGCCGGAGGAGATCCCGGACGCGGTTCATACCGAGGAAGCCGACCTCGTCATCAAGGCCCTTGGCTTCGAGCCCGAGGATCTGCCGAGGCTCTGGGGCGTCGAAGGCCTCGAGGTGACCCGCTGGGGCACGATCCGGGCGGATTTCCGGAACAAGCGGACGAGCCTCGACCGGGTCTATGCCGTGGGGGACATCGTGCGCGGCGCGAGCCTCGTCGTCTGGGCGATCCGGGACGGCCGGGAGGCGGCGGAGAGCATTCTCGCCGATTTCGACGCGCGCATGGCGAGGATCGCCGCCGAATGAGCCGGAACCGGTCTGCGACGGTGAAACCGCGGATGCACGGAGCATGCATATTCCATGCAGATTTCATGCATATGCCGGTTCCACCGCCACCGACAAAGGGTCGCAATGGTTGACCTGAACCGTTCGGAGGGAGAAATGGCAATGCACGGGTCCTGCCTCTGTGGTGCGGTGCGGTTCGAGGCCGAGCCGCAGGAACGCGCAAGCCATGCCTGCCACTGCGAGATGTGCCGCCGGTGGACCGGCGCGATGTTCATCGCGGCAGCGGTACCGGAAGCGGCGCTGCGCTGGCAGGGCCGGGAGAATATCGGCACCTATCCCTCGTCGGACTGGGCCGAGCGCGGCTGGTGCACGCGTTGCGGATCGACGCTCTTCTACCGGGTGACGGCGGAGGGGGAGATGCAGGGGGTGCATTTCCTCGCCCTCGGCCTCTTCGACGAGCCCGATGCGCTGCCGCTCGCGTCCGAGATCTTCATCGACGCCAGGCCTGCCGCCTATGCGCTCGCCGGCGATCACCCGCGTATCACCGGCGCCGAGCACCGCGCGATGCTCGGCATCGACCGGAACTGAGGATCCCCGACGGGGATCGGCAGCATCAATCCGGCGCCCCCGAGGCGCCTCATCCATCTGCCCCTGGGAGGGAGGCCCGCCATGACCAGAACCGATGTCGCCGGAACGGAGACGGAATGGAGGAGGAAGGCCGAGGCGGATCGGGCGCGCCTGGCCACCGAAGGACTCTACCGGCCCGAGGACGAGCATGACGCCTGCGGCGTCGGCCTTGTCGTCTCGGTGGACGGCCGCGCGCGGCGCGACGTGGTCGAGAACGGGATCAGGGCGCTGAAGGCGGTCTGGCACCGCGGCGCGGTCGATGCGGACGGCAAGACCGGCGACGGCGCCGGCATTCACGTGCAGATCCCCTCCGCCTTCTTCGAGGAACAGGTCCGGCGCACCGGACACGAGCCGAACAAGGGGCGGCTCGCCGTCGGCATGATCTTCCTGCCGCGCGGCGATTTCGCGGCGCAGGAGGCGGCGCGCACCGTGGTCGAGACCGAGGTGCTGCGCATGGGCTACTATATCTATGGCTGGCGGCATGTGCCGGTCGACGTGTCCTGCCTCGGGATGAAGGCGAACGCGACGCGGCCCGAGATCGAGCAGATCCTGATCGCCAACTCGCGCGGCGTGGCGGAGGAGGCGTTCGAGCGCGAACTCTTCGTCATCCGGCGCCGCATCGAGAAGGCGGGGGCGGGCATCCGCGACTTCTACATCTGTTCGCTCTCCTGCCGCTCGGTCATCTACAAGGGGATGTTCCTCGCGGCGGATATCGCCACCTTCTACCCGGACCTCGCCGACCCGCGGTTCGAGAGCGCCTTCGCGATCTATCACCAGCGCTATTCCACCAATACCTTCCCGCAGTGGTGGCTGGCGCAGCCGTTCCGGATGCTTGCCCATAACGGCGAGATCAACACGCTGAAGGGCAATCTCAACTGGCTGAAGAGCCACGAGATCCGGATGAGTTCGGAGCATTTCGGCGAGCTTGCGGAGGACATCAAGCCGATCGTCCTGCCGGGATCGTCGGATTCGGCGGCGCTCGACGCGGTCTTCGAGGTGATGGTGCGGGCGGGCCGCAACGCGCCGATGGCGAAGACGATGCTGGTGCCGGAGGCATGGTCCAAGTTCGCGACCAAGATGCCGGAATCCTGGGTGGCCATGTACGGCTATTCGAACGCGGTCATGGAGCCCTGGGACGGTCCGGCGGCGCTGGCCATGACGGATGGCCAGTGGGTCTGCGCCGGGCTCGACCGCAACGGCCTGCGGCCGATGCGCTATGTTGTCACCGGAGACGGGCTCGTCGTCGCCGGGTCCGAGGCCGGCATGGTGCCGACCGACGAGGCGAGCGTGGTGGCGAAGGGCGCGCTCGGGCCGGGGCAGATGCTCGCGATCGACATGGAGGCGGGCAAGCTCTATCATGACGCGGAACTGAAGGATCTCCTCGCCGCGAGCCAGCCGTTCGGGGAATGGGTGGGCTCGATCCGCGATCTCGAGAAGGAGGTCGCGGGCGCCGAGGCCAGGGTCCTGTTCGAGGGGCCGGATCTCAGGTTGCGGCAGATCGCCGCCGGCTACACGCTCGAGGAAGTGGAAACGGTCCTCGCGCCGATGGCCGAGAGCGGCAAGGAAGCTCTCGGCTCGATGGGCGACGACACGCCGCCCGCGGTGCTTTCGGAGGGATACCGGCCACTCAGCCACTACTTCCGGCAGAACTTCAGCCAGGTGACGAATCCGCCGATCGACTCCCTGCGCGAACACCGGGTGATGAGTCTCAAGACCCGGTTCGGGAACCTGAGGAACGTCCTCGACGAGGACAATTCGCAGACGCAGATCCTCCAGCTCGAGAGCCCGTTCGTGTCGAACGCCGGTTTCGAGGCGATGATGGCCGTGTTCGGCCGCGACGTGGCCGAGATCGACTGCAGCTTCGAGGCGGGCGGGCACGATGCGCTCGCTGCGGCGCTTGCCCGGGTGCGGGCCGAAGCCGAGGAGGCGGTGCGCGCGGGCGCGAATCATCTCGTGCTGAGCGACATGGGCCAGAGCGAGACGCGGGCGGCGATGCCGATGATCCTCGCCACGAGCGCGGTGCATTCCTGGCTGACGCGGCAGGGGTTGCGCACCTTCACCTCGCTCAACGTGCGCTCGGCGGAATGCATCGATCCCCATTATTTCGCGGTGCTGATCGGGGCGGGGGCGACGACGGTGAACGCCTATCTCGCCGAGGACACGATCGCCGACCGGGTGGCGAAGGGGCTGATCGCGGGGAGCCTGAGCGAAGCGGTGGCGCGCTACCGCGCGGCGATCGACCAGGGGCTCCTGAAGATCATGTCGAAGATGGGGATCTCGGTCATCTCCTCCTATCGCGGCGGGCTGAATTTCGAGGCCGTGGGGCTCAGCCGGTCGATGGTGGCCGAATATTTCCCCGGCATGCCGAGCCGGATCTCGGGGATCGGCATCACCGGGCTGCAGCGGCGGGCCGAGAAGGTTCACCGCCAGGCCTGGCACGCCACCCGGCGCGACGTCCTGCCGATCGGCGGGTTCTACAAGGCGCGGCGGAGCGGCGAGCGGCATGCCTGGGAGGCGCAGGCGATGCACCTGCTGCAGAGCGCCTGCGACCGGGGAGACTACAAGCTCTGGAAGCAGTATTCGGCGGCGATGTCCACGCGGCCACCGATCCATCTGCGCGATCTCCTCGATTTCGCGCCGAAGGCCGAGCCGGTTCCGCTCGAGGAGGTTGAGTCGATCACCGCGATCCGCAAGCGGTTCGTGACGCCGGGGATGTCGCTCGGCGCGCTGTCGCCGGAGGCGCACAAGGCGCTCAACGTCGCGATGAACCGGATCGGCGCCAAGTCGGATTCGGGCGAAGGCGGCGAGGATCCCCGCCACTACCCGCCCGAGGCGAACGGCGACAATCCCTCCGCCAAGATCAAGCAGGTGGCCTCGGGAAGGTTCGGCGTGACGGCGGAGTATCTCAACCGCTGCGAGGAGCTGGAGATCAAGATCGCCCAGGGCGCGAAGCCCGGCGAGGGCGGCCAGCTTCCGGGGATGAAGGTGACGGAGCTGATCGCGAAGCTCCGGCACTCGACGCCGGGAGTGTCGCTGATCTCGCCGCCGCCGCATCACGACATCTACTCGATCGAGGATCTGGCGCAGCTGATCTATGACCTCAAGCAGATCAACCCGCGGGCCAAGGTCTGCGTGAAACTGGTCGCGCAGTCGGGGGTCGGCACCATCGCCGCGGGCGTCGCCAAGGCCAAGGCCGATGTCATCCTGATCTCCGGCCACAACGGCGGAACGGGTGCCTCGCCGCTCACCTCGATCAAGCATGCGGGACTGCCCTGGGAGATGGGCCTTGCCGAGGCGCATCAGGTGCTGACGATCAACGACCTGCGCAGCCGGGTGACGCTCCGCACCGACGGCGGCCTCAGGACCGGGCGCGACATCGTGATGGCGGCGATGCTCGGCGCGGAGGAATTCGGGATCGGCACGGCGGCGCTGATCGCGATGGGCTGCATCATGGTGCGGCAGTGCCAGAGCAATACCTGCCCGGTCGGCGTCTGCACCCAGGATCCGAAGCTGCGCGCGAAGTTCACCGGCAATGCGGACAAGGTGGTGAACCTGATCTCCTTCTATGCGGAGGAGGTGCGGGAGGTGCTGGCCTCGGTCGGTGCCCGGCGCCTCGACGAGGTGATCGGACGCGCGGATCTGCTGCGTCAGGTCAGCCGGGGCGCGGGTGATCTCGACGATCTCGACCTCAATCCGCTGCTCGTCAGGGTCGATGCGGGCGACGGGGCCGTCCACGACCGCAACCGCGCCCGCAACGAGGTGCCGGATACGCTCGATGCACAGATCATTGCCGATGCGCAGCCGTTCTTCCGGGACGGCGAGAAGATGCAGCTCTCCTACACGATCCAGAACACGCTGCGTTCGATCGGCACGCGGGTGAGCTCGCATATCGTCGAGCGGTTCGGCATGCGGAACGATCTCCAGCCCGATCACCTGACGCTTCGGCTTTCGGGCTCGGCCGGTCAGTCCCTCGGGGCGTTCGCCGCGCCGGGACTGAAGATCGAGGTGATAGGCGAGGCCAACGACTACGTGGGCAAGGGCCTCTCCGGTGCCACGATCGTGGTGCGGCCGCCGATCGGCTCACCGCTGGTGCCGCAGGACAACGCGATCATCGGCAATACCGTGCTCTACGGCGCGACGGCGGGATATCTCTTTGCCAACGGCCGGGCGGGAGAGCGGTTCTGTGTCCGCAATTCCGGGGCGGAGGTCGTCGTCGAGGGCTGTGGCTCGAACGGGTGCGAATACATGACCGGCGGCGTTGCGGTGGTCCTCGGCCGGGTCGGCGACAATTTCGCTGCCGGCATGACCGGAGGCATGGCCTATGTCTACGACCCGGACGGCGAGCTTGCCTCGCGGCTGAACGGGGAGACGGTGATCGCGGTGCCGGTGGCCGCCACACACTGGGGAACGGTCCTGCTGAACCTGGTCGAGCGCCATGCGGCGGAGACGGGAAGTCCGCTTGCAGCCGAACTCCTCCGGAGCTGGGGGGACGCGCTGCCGCGGTTCCGTCAGGTCGTGCCGAAGGAGATGCTGTCGCGGCTTCCCTACCCGCTGGCCGAGGAGGCGGCGGTGGCGGCGCAGGCATAGATGCCGGGACGCCGCCGGCGGCTGCGTCAGTAGCGCGCCGGCGGATCGCTCGCGGGGAAGGATTCGTCCGAGGCCTCGTCGACGACATCCCAGTCCCTGCCCAGTTCATGGGTGAACTCGCGGCCGGCGGGGCGGACGGCATTGCCGTCTCCCGCCCCCGCGCCGTGTCGCGTCGGCGGTCGGGAGGACGACAGGCGCGGCGGCGGGTTCGACACGAGCGAATAGGCGGCGTAAGCAAGTGCGGCGGCTGCCAACAGTGTCACGAGTCTCATGGCGTCATCTCCCGAATATGCCGGATACCGCCCTGCGAGGCGGGCGGTGTTCGCTCCTTCAACCCGGGCGCGCGCGGCCGGGTTCCCTGAGACCTCCCGGCTTGCGGAGGCGCGGACGTGAGCCGGCTGAAGCGGCGCCTGTGGCGCTTCGTGTCCTTCGCTCTCGCGGTTCTCCTCGGCGTCGTGCTGCTCATGCGGTGGATCAATCCGCCCATCACCTGGCTGATGGCGAGCGAGTGGCGCAGGCTCGGCACGGTCGAGCGCGAGTGGCTGGCACTCGGGGAGATGGCGCCGTCGCTGCCCCTTGCTGCCGTGGCGGCGGAGGACGCCAACTTCTGCCGTCATGCCGGGTTCGACATGGACGGGATCCTCGAGGCGCTCGCCGACACGTCGCGGCTCCGCGGCGGCTCGACCATCAGCCAGCAGGTGGCGAAGAACGTGTTCCTCTGGCCGGAGCGGAGCTGGCTCCGGAAGGGGATGGAGGCGGGCTTCACCGTGCTGATCGAGCTTGTCTGGCCGAAGCGGCGGATCATCGAGATCTATCTCAACGTCGCCGAGTTCGACGAGGGCGTGTTCGGGGTCGAGGCGGCTTCGCGGCGGTACTTCGGTGTCGGCGCGGCGGCGGTGACGCCGATGCAGGCGGCGCGGCTGATGGCGGTTCTGCCCGACCCGAAGCGACGCTCGCCGGTCGCGGGAACGCGCTTCATCCGCGAGCGGGGGAACGCGATCGCGCGCGGCGCCGAGACGATCCGGGTGGACGGACGCGCCGACTGCTTCCTCTAGGTGGTTTTCCCGCTTTTCCCCGGAGGGCACCTTCGTCTTCGCGGTCGAACCGGCTATGGTCCCGCGTGAGGGACAACGATAAGTTGAACAAGAAGGGCTCGCAATGCGCCGACTCTATCACCTGCCATTGTCACCGTTCTGCCGGAAGACGCGGCTTGTGCTTGCCGAGAAGAAGATCGAGGTCGAACTCGTCGAGGAACGGCCGTGGGAGCGCCGCATGGATTTCCTGCGGATGAACCCGGCGGGGCAGGTGCCGGTGCTGAAGATCGACGGTCTGGTCCTCGCGGAATCGGACGCGATCTTCGAGTATCTGGAGGAGGTCTATCCCGATCCACCGCTTCTGCCCGGGAATCCCGCCGAACGGGCCGAGGCGCGGCGGCTGGCGTCTTGGTTCGATGACAAGTTCCACCGCGAGGTTACGGCGAATCTGCTCTACGAGCGGGTGAACAAGCGTCTTGCCCGCGCCGGCTATCCCGAGAGCGACCGGATCAAGGCGGGGCTGAAGAACATCCGCTACCATATCGACTACATGGACTGGCTGATCGAGGGGCGGCGCTGGCTCGCGGGCGACCGGATGACGATCGCGGATTTCGCCGCCGCTGCACAATTCTCCTGCCTCGACTATATCGGGGATGTCGACTGGGGGCGGAGTCAGGGGCTTCACGAATGGTACGCGAAGATCAAGTCCCGCCCGGCGTTCCGGTCGATCCTGGCCGATCTCATTCCCGGGTTCACGCCGCCCGACCATTACGCGGATCTCGATTTCTGATGACGGATCCCGGGGAGATCACCCGGGCGCTGAAGGCGCGGGCCGAGGAGGAGGGGTTCGCCGCCTGCGGGATTGGCGGGCCGGAGGCTTTCGGCGCGGGCCTCGAGGCCTTCGTCGCCGACGGCCGGCACGGGACGATGGCATGGATGGCGCGGCGGATGGCCGAGCGGGGCGATCCGCGCGTGCTCTGGCCGGAGGTGCGCTCGGTGGTGATGCTGGCCGAGGTCTACACGCCCGAGGAGGCGCCGCTCGCCGGACTCGCGCATACGGACCGCGGCGTGATCTCTGTCTATGCGCGCGGGAAGGATTACCACGACCTGGTCAAGAAGCGGCTGAAGCGGCTCGGGCGGTGGTTCGTGGAAAGAACCGGGGCGGAGATCAAGGTCTTCGTCGACACGGCTCCGGTGATGGAGAAGCCCCTCGCGCAGGCGGCCGGCCTCGGCTGGCAGGGGAAACACACGAATCTGCTCAGCCGGGATCTCGGCAACTGGTTCTTCCTCGGCGCGATCTTCACCACCGCGGAACTCGAGCGGGACGCGCCGGAGCAGGAGCGTTGCGGCTCCTGCCGGCGCTGCCTCGATGTCTGCCCGACGCAGGCTTTCGACGGTCCGTGGCGGCTCGATGCGCGCAGATGCATCTCGTATCTGACGATCGAGCATGAGGGGCCGGTGCCGGAGGCGCTGCGGGAGAAGATGGGCAACCGGATCTACGGCTGCGACGATTGTCTGGCGGTCTGTCCGTGGAACAAGTTTGCCGTCAGCGCGCGAGAGATCGGCTATGCGGCGCGGGCGGAACTCCGGGCGCCACGTCTCGCGGATCTGGCGGCGCTCGATGATGCCGGGTTTCGGGAGGTATTCTCCGGATCGCCGATCAAGCGGATCGGTCGCAACCGGATGGTAAGGAACGTCCTCTACGCGATCGGCAATTCCGGCAAGGCACAACTCGCCGCCGTGGCGGCACGGCTGGTGCGGGACGAGGACGCGACGGTGCGGGATGCGGCCGAATGGGCGTTGCGACGCCTGGCCGCGGCCTCGCCGGGTCAATGAACGGAGGCAGGGATGACGATCCACGGTCTCGTGGCGCGGGACTGCCGACAGTGCGGGCGCCGCTACGCGCGGCGGGCGGCGTTCGAGGCGGGGAGGCGGGACGATCAGCACTGAGAGCCATCCGTCCTTCCCGATGAGTCCCAAGCTTGTTTCGGAATGGTTCCGCGGCCTGCTGTTGCCGGGGCTCGGGGTGGTGATCGCCGGTGGAGGAGTGCTGGCATGGGCCGGTGGATGGGGCGGTTCGTGGCCGGTCTGGGCAGTGGTGCTCGGGCTTGGCGGTGCCACGGGCGGGCTGCTCGTGCTGGCCGCAAGGCGGCAGCGCCGGATCGCCGCGCTCGAGGAACGGGTGCGCGAACTTGGCGCCCTCTCATCCAGCCGCGAGGCTGCGCTGGCCGGGGCGGGAATCGGCATCTGGGAATATGACAGCGGCCGGAACAGCCTGGCCGGCGACCGGCGGATGCAGGAGATCTTCGGCTTCGGTCCGGAAGAGGCCCGGCAGGACCCCGAGGCGTGGCGCGCGCGGCTGCATCCGGACGATGCGGCCGGCGTCGTTTCGCGCCTCTGCAAGGCAGTGGAGGCGGGGCAGTATCGTGACGGTTTCCGCATCGTGCTCCCGGGCGGCGAGATACGCCATGTCCGGCTAA
>JAJUJF010000089.1 GCA_029265455.1 Paracoccaceae bacterium
CAACGGCATCGCCCAAGGGATGATCGCCGACCGGGTGGCTGACATGCTCGGCAATTTCGGCTTCAGGCCTCCCCTCATCGACGCGGGGGAGATGCGCCTCGGCGCGACCCAGTCCGTAATCATCCCGGGCACCCGGCTGACGGTTCGTCCGGGGTGTTGCGCGCTGTCGACAAGCGCGCCCGATGCCCTGCGCTTCGGGGCTGACCGTGGCCATCACCTCTTCCACCCGGCCACCGGCACAAGCCCGGAATACTGGCGCAGCGTCACCGTGCTTGCGCCCGACGCCTGCACTGCAGATGCGCTCTCCACCGCCTTCGCGGTGAGCCTCCCCGAGCTGATCGGCGATCTGGTTCCTCCCGGGATCTCGGTGATCGCCGTTGCCAATGACGGCAATGTTCGCCGGTTCGGTCAACCTTTGGGCCCGGCCTGACCCGCGAAATGCCGCAAGACCTCAGACGTCGGCACTGGCGTGCAGACCTTCCCGGACATCAGCGTCCGGGCCGGAGGAACGGGCCGTCCTCAGGGGCGACCCCCCAGGCATCATACGGCAAGGGCCGGAACCAGTTCCTCGGGCAGTTCGAATTCACGCGCCACTCGTGCCCGTCCTTCAGCCGACATCTTGCGCGCGGTCTTGGCGACGATCCGGAACAGGTCATCCCTGTCACGGCCGGCTGCGAAATCGGCAAAATACCAGCGCAGGAACACGAGGCAGATCACGTCCTCGAGCAGCTGGACCTCGGGATCGCGCTTCAGTCCCTCCTTGCGCAGTATGGAAGCCACCCGCGCGCCATCTTCAGGCGGATAACCCGCCTCGGTCATCAGCTCCTGAACCCGCTCGCCGTGAAAGACCGCAAGCCGCCGCCGCCAGGCGAGATAGCCTTCCCGGCCCTCGGGATAGCTTCGCCTCGGAATGGTCCAGCGCTCAATATGCTGTCCCCGGGCCGCGATCCTGAGAAGCTCCCCTGCTTGCGGCGCGATCCGGTCGAGTTCTGCCGACATCCGCTTCCCGTACAGAAGCGCCTCCGGCTCTCCCTCCGGCGCCATCGTGGGATCGGCCGAGTTTGCTGCATCGATAGCTGCGAGGACGCTTGCCAAGCGATCGTTCATTGTGCCTTCTGCCATAACTCAGCCCGGTTCTGTTCTACGAATGCCCTGAGACGCTCCACATCGGCAATGGCCGCATCGTTCTGCCTCACGCTCACTCCCGCCTCCCGCAGCCGGTTGATCGCCCGGCTCAGGCTTTCCGGCTTCATCCCGAGCCGTCCCGCGATCAGCGACTTGTCGTAGGGCAGCGTCACGGTGCAAGGACCGCTGGTGACGCCTGCATGCTGGAGCAGGAAATCCCCCATCCGCTGGGCGCCGGTTCGAGCCTTGAGCTGCTCGACCTGACGCATGAGGTCATGCAGGTGCTCGAGCGTCGCGGCGAGGACTGCGAGACATACCTCCGGCCCCGCCCGCATCGTGGCAGTGAACCGGTGCGCGTCGATCGCCATCAGTCGGCAACAGGTAACCGCCTCGGCATTGACCGGGTAGGGCTCCGCGCTGAGCGCGACCGCCTCGGCAAAGGATTGCTGCCGGGTAAAGACGTTCACTACCGCTTCCGCTCCATTTCTGGCGATCCGGAAGAGTTTGATCCAGCCGCTCAGCACGATGTAGACATGCCTGGCTGGCTCTCCCTGCAGGAACACCGTCTCGCCCCGCCCGAACAACCGGACGGCGGCATGCTCCAGCACGTCGCGACGGAGCGCCTCGGGCAGGGCCTTGAGCAGGACCGTCTGGCTGGCGACGCTCATATCCTCTTCCGTCAGCATGCCTCCTCCACGATCTTTCCAGAACTGCATCCTCCCGGTTTCGCGCAGAAGGCCAAGCTGAATAAGCCAAGTGTGATACAACCGGATGTAGATGCGCTGAAGGCTTGGGCAGAACCATGTGGATGCCGACCGTCGACTCGATGCGTCTCCATCTTCGCTGTCCGGGTGAAGGCTCCCGCTCCGCTCCTGCTATTGGATGGCGCGCAAGTCGGCAGAAGGATCGGGGGAGCCATGCGCCAGTTCCTGGCTGACGGGCCTGCTTCAGACCCCGGAGTTGCGGTCGCGACGCGCAGCAGCACGGGCATGGCGTGCAGCGCGCGATGCCCTCCGTACGAGCATGCGTTCCAGCCAGGCACCGAAACCGAGTCCTGCGAGGTAGCCACCGACATGAGCCTCCCAGGCGATCATGCCGCCAAAGCCGAAATAGAAGAGGATATTGATCAGCAGGAGGCCGACCGCCCGCATTGCCACCGGCCGTGTCGAGAGGCCGTAGGCGCGGTGCCGGTACCAGTCCCAGGCTGTCCAGACGCCAAGAAAGCCGAAGACCGCTCCCGATGCGCCGACCATGGGGATGTCGGAATCATTGATGAGTGCGAAGACGATGCCGCCCGCGATCGCCGAAAGCAGGAAGAGGGGAAGTACCGCGCCATCGCCATAACGCTCTCCGATCATCCGGCCGAGGCCAAGCAGAATGGCGGCATTCATGGCGAGATGGAGCAGGCCGCCATGAAGCAGCGCATGGCTCACGAACATCGTGATCGGCTGGAGGGCGAACAGGGGCTCGGCTCCATGGAAGAGCGATGCCCAGAAGGCGCCGGCGGCATAGACCCTGAACCGCAGCATGCCATCGCCGACGATGCCGAGATCGCCGGCCTGGAGGACGAGTTCGGTCGCCGTCATGAACAGGACAAGCGCAACGAGCGCGCGCGGCAGCGGCCGGTTCGGGTCGCGACTGTCTGGCTGGGTCATCCAAGGGCTCCGTTGCCGGCTGAAGCTGGACCGCCGGACGGGTGGGATCAAGGGGCGAGGCGTCACGATGGTGAAGGAAGAGCGGAACGGCAAGACCGTTGCCTGCCTGTGCGAGGAGCGCCCGCACCACGAACCAGTGTTCCACCCGCATACGTTCGGATGTAGGGTCTCAGGGTCCGGCCGATGTCGCTCTGCTGCAGCTCGCGCCTGCCGCACCACGAACCGGCCGCGACACATGCGAGCCCGGGGAACGACGCAGACATCCGCCTGCGCCGTTCGTTCGGGCGCGCGCCTCATTTCACGAGAATGCTGCCCGGCCGGTACGGGCATGCATCCGTGCCTCTCGGGCGGGACGGGCGCTCCGGCCGTGCGGCCCCACCAAGGAGAGGTTTGTTGTCCAGCCACGTCAACAGCTTCGTGCTCCGCCCCGGACCGGGGTTCCAGTACGACGAGACTACCAGGACCTACAGGATCGAGGCGGCCATGCTTGTCGGAGGAGTGTCCATCGGCCTCACCACGCCCGGCTCGGCCACGCAGTCGCCGCTGAACTACCGGCTCGACCTCCGGTGCGAACCGACAACGCCGGAAGATCCGGACGCGCCCGTTCCAGCCACGTCGGTGTCGGAATTCACTTCGGAGGCCGCGCTTGCCGATCTCGGGTTCGTCTATCCGGCCGGGCATCGGGGCTGGAACCTGAAGTCGAACGAATTCGGGCGGCTGATGACCCCTGCGGATGCGCCAGCGCACGGAGAATGGAACAAGGCAGGGGGCAACGGGACCTACCGCTGCCTCTTCCGCCTCCTCGGCGCCAACCTCGCGCCATCGCCTGACCGCCGTTTCTGCTTTGGCGCGCGTGTGCGGGTGGAGGGGCAGGACTTCCACGGAACGCGGATCGACCTCTATGCAGACAACGGCCCGAAGATCGCAATCAGCGACTATACGGCCAGCGGAACGGCCACCCATGCGATTGCCATCGCGGATTCCGGCTGGCAACACGGCATGTGGTACTGGCTCGACGTCTCGATCGCCGGTGCAAGGGTAAGGGCTCGCGTCTATCCGGAAGGAAGCGCCGCGCCCGACTGGCAGATCACGGGAATGACCGCAGCGAAGGGGGCGGGCGCTTTCGGGCCGGGGGGCCTGCCCGGCCTCGGCGCGTCGCCGGTGATCGACATCAAGCGGCTCGAATTCCAGCCCCCGGCCTGACCATCACCGCCGGCGCACGAAGCTGCGCCGGCGGCTTCCGGCGCCCGGCCCGAAAGCATCATGAGCCGTAGATCGTGAGGCTCCGTTTCGAGAAACACCCTGCGACGACACCCGCGTGCAAGGCACCACGCAGGACCCAGAAGGCGCGGGCGCCGGCATTCCGGCCCATCGATGCCCGCAGATGACAATAGGCCGCCTTCGTCAGGGCCGTGACCGCGAGTGCAGCCTGCGCCGGAATTCCTTCGGCGGAAGAGGCGTAGCTCTGACCCATCCGGAACTTGCGCCGGCGCAGCCAGGCAAGGCTCTGACGATCCTCGGTGACCTTCTCGTGGACCAGGGCGGCCTCGGCGATCTCGAACCGCGCGCCGCGCCGGCGCAGGCGGAAGAAGAACTCGGTATCTTCGCCTCCCGAACGACCGCGAGCGAGGTCGAACCTTTCTCCCCGCCAAGGTGTGCCACGCCAGCGCAGGAGCGCGTTGCAGGTATGACCGGTACAGACCTCGCCGCCCCGGCGCACCGGCACATTGGAATGATGATCCTGCTCACGCATCCACGCCGGCGCAGTGGCGCCGAATACTGCCCGTGACGGGCCGAATACCGCATCGACGTCACACGTCTCCAGCCGCGCAACGAGAGCGGCAAGCCAGCGCCTCTCGGCGAGACAGTCGTCGTCAATGAAGGCGACGAGATCCGCATCCGCCATGTCGAGCCCGGCGTTCCGCGCGAGGGAGATGTTCGGACCCGGAGCATGGAAATAGGTAACCGGAAAACGCATCTCCTCCGCCTTCCCGAGCACCGCCGCCCGCGCCGTGGGTGCGGTATCGTTGTCGATGACGATGATCCGCATCTCCGTCCCCGGGGCCAGTTCCTGCGCATCGAGTGTCGCGAGGGTCTCGACGACATGCGGCCGCCGGAACGTGCAGACCACGACATCGACGGTCCGCGTCACGGGGTCGGCGACACGCGGTGTGACGGGACCGGGCTTCGGGATCATGACATCGGGGTTCATGGCGCAACCGTTCCGCCGGGGCGCCGCCACCTCGGATGGCGCCTGCCCTTCCCGAGCCGGCTGCGCAGGATCTCGGTCAGGAATCCCGCCGCCCATGGCAGATGCATCGCCGCGAGCGCCACGCCCGCGAGCAGGCCACAGGGCGAACGCATGGCAAGAACCGCGACGACGCTTGTCGCCGCAAGCGCAAGGAGGTAGGCGGCCGGGCCGGCTAGCGCGACAGGAAACAGCGGCGCAACCATCAGGCAGGCAGCGAGGAAGACGAGGTTCCAGACCGGCAGCACCTGCCTCAGGCGCGGGCGCATCCGGTGCTTCATGATGGTCCGTCCCCTGCCCTGCCCGTAGCGCCAGTACTGGCGTACAAGATCCGGCAGCGTGTCGCGCATCCGGTAAGCGAGCCGTGCGTCGCTCTCGAGCCAGATCCGGCCGCCTGCCGAGGTGAGGCGGTGGTCGAGTTCGGCATCCTCGTTGTGGCTGAAGTCAGGATCGTAGCCGCCGACCTTCCGGAACCACGAGAGGACCATGCCGGCATGATGTCCGTGATCCACATAGCCCGACCTGCCTCCACCCCGGTGGGCGGAGCCGCCATTGCCGAACGGGGTATCGACCACCCATGCAGCGGCACGGGCGAAACAGGTCTCGCCATAGGCGTCCATCGGCACGACGACCGAGGCCGCATTCCGGGCCTGGAGTGCCCTGACCACCTGCACGACATAACCGGGCGGATAGATCGAATGCGCATCGCATCGGACAAGTATATCGTGATCAGGCATCGCCTCCGCCTCGACGATGCGGTTCATCGCCGCCGACTGTAGCCGATCCGGATTGTCGATGAGCCTGACATTCGACCAGTCGCGAGCAAGCTCGGCCACGATTTCGCGTGTTCGGTCCCGGCTGCCGCCATCGGCGACGACGATGCGGACATCGCGCATCTCCTCTGCGCCCTCGAGGAGGGAGCGCAGGCACGTCTCGATGGCATTCTCCTCGTCAAGGGCGGGCACCCCGACGAGCACCCGGCGCGGATCAACCTGCATGTTCTACTCTTTCACCTGATCAACTTCGACTTTCGGTTCCGATACCGGCGACCACCGCGGCTGACGGCGTCCGCCGCAGTCCCGTGCGCAGCGTGGCGACGATGGTGACGCCTCGACCAAGTTCGGTTCGTGCAAGGATCGCGAAGGCCGCAGACCAGAAGACCCAGGCAACAACGACGCCCCAGGCGGCACCGGGAAGTCCGGCAACATGTCCGCCGGTGACGACACCGACCGCGAGGACCCCCGTCGCCGCCACGGCCACCATCAGCACGAGATGCTTCTGCCTGCCGAAGGACACCACGCTCGAGCCCGGCCCGAGGATGGCGGCAGCCGCAGGCTCGAGCAGCAGCACGCTGAGCACCGGCGCCGCCGCAACGAAATCGGCGCCGAAGACCGCCATTATCCTCGCGCTGAAGAGATGGATGACGATGATCGCAGCCATCATCGGCCAGAACTTCAGATGGTTGCTGAGGGTGATGGCATGATCGATCGCCGGCCGGTCACCTCGCGCCATCGCCGCGGAGAGCCTCGGCATGAAGGCCTGGTTCACCGCGATCATCCCGAACTTGACGAAGCCGGCGATCCTGAGCGCCACCCCGAGCCGCGCCACGTCCTCGGGCGGCAGGACCGTCCCGGCACAGAGGATCGCGATGTCGCGCCCGAACCCGATGAAGAGCCCCGCGAGGCCGAGCTGAAGGCCCACCGCGAACCATTCGCGCACACCGCTCCAGTCGTGCGTCCCTCGCGGAAGCTTCCGCCTGGCGCCGCTTGCGAGCCATGCCTGCACCACCATGACCATCGCCAGGGTAAGGACGAAGAGCGCCATCACCCGCTCGGGGGTAAGGGGCGGGGCAAGGACACCCGCGACGATGACCGCAATCATGAGGAAACCGGGGCGCAGGAGCTGGACCGGCAGATTCGCCGCAACCGGCCGACCGAAGCCGAGGCAATGCGACGCCTGTACCCGGACAACGGCGAGCAGGACTGCACCGGCAAGGGCGAGGGCGGGTACCGCGGACACGGCATCCGGCCGGACCGCGGCGGCAATGCCGGCCACAAGCCCGACCGCGGCACCGATCATCCATACGCCGCTCCCGGTGAGGTGCAGATATGCCCTTGCCGCCGCCTCACGGCCTGTGCCCAGGTAGGCGGGGAGAAAGCGCACGGCGCCCCCCTCGAGTCCGCCTGCGGCAATCACTGCCCCTACCGAGGCCGCCGACATTGCCATCAGCGCGAGCCCCATCTCGTCGGGCCCCATCAGCCGTGCCATCGCCAGGTTGAGCAGGAGCGCCGCCAGCACCCCGCCGACGCGGGAGACGACCACGCCGGCAACGCCCAGATAGAGCCGGCGCCCCTCGCCGGACTTCATCCGGGTCTCATCCGACCGACCCTGCATCGCCGTCACACCGACCACGACCCGAACGCGAGCCCGGTCATGCCGCGCAGCGCCTCGGCATCGGCTCTCAGAATCCCGGCAGCCCGTGCGACGGCGTCGGGATCGGGCGGTGGCACCTCGCGCGCGGGCCCTGCCGCAACAGCACGGCGGATGCGGTCCGCCCATGCCGTGGGCAGCCGCCGGCGCAGGTCGTTGACGGTCCTGAGCCTTCTCAACCGGAAGAACCAGCGCGGCATGCGCATGAGTTCACCGCCGGAATTCGCGGCCTCCGAAACGCCCGCACGGCGGATGGCATCGTCCCAGCCATCCGGAATTCCGACGAAGGCGCCGATCCGGCGGAGCACCACAATCGGGTCCGCCCGCAGCTCCTCGAAATCGACGACGAGGATCCGCTCGGATGCGAAGTGATCGCGGAACCGCCCGAGCTGGAGCGCATACCGGCTGGTCATGACCATATGCGCGAAGGCGTCGTCATCGATGCTGCGGCCCATCGCGGCCGCGAAACGGTAATGCGACAGGAGACGGTCGACCGGATCGCGCAGGACGTAGACCAGGCGGACATCCGGCAGATGCGCGCTGATACGCTCCGGAACCCCGGGAAAGATGTCGCACTTCGCGTAGTTCGGCGAGGTTTCGCCGCGCACCGCCCCCTCGCGCGGGAAGAGACTGCGGTACCAGTCCAGCCCGCGGTCGAAATTGCGTTCGGCCACGAAGAAATCCGGTTCCTTCTCCCGCGACATCGCCACCTGCGGATGCGCGGCGAGAAGCCTGTGCAGCGTCGTCGTGCCGGCGCGCATGGCGCCGATCACGATGAAATCGGGAAGTCCCCGCGCGGGATCGCTCCGTCCTGCTTCGCGCAGGGCGCGCGGAGTCTCCACGGCGCCTTCGGCCCTGACCATCGCCGGGGAATTCACCCGAAGATCTCCCGGGCTCGGCGGTAAAGCGCGATGTCGTACGCGCACATCGCCTCGAGCCGCTTCATCTGCCCGTCGTCGAGGCTCACCGCGGGGCCGCGCGCCTCGTTCGCCCGACCGAGCGAGAGCCGCACCCCCATCATGCCGGCGAAGGCACTGATGAAGCCCGGCAGATCCTCGAGAAATCCGATGATCGCGAATTGCTCGATCCGCCGCATGGCGACTGCGAAGGCCGAATCCGCTTCCGCCTCCGGAACCGACGCGCGGCCGGAAAGATAGCGCAGGGCGGCCGTCGCATGCTGTCGCCCGATCGGCGAGGCGAGCCACTCGTCGACGTCGGCGGGCGCGATCCCGGCGGCAAGCGCCATGCGGTAGTTGGAGATCGCCCGCCGCACCGGATCGCGCATCACCGTCACCACCCGGTAGTCGCCAAGCACATGCTGCTCCACCCGGTCGGTAAAGAGCACATGGCCGTGGATGAGGGTGGTCTGCCAGCAGGCGTGCGTGAGGAGCAGGCGCTCGCGCAGGTCGAAGGTCTCGGCCCCCGCCTCGAGATCATCATGGCAGAGCCAGGCGTCGTCCCTGCCGAAGGCATGGATCGCCGCCGCGCGCCGGGTCGCGATCGCATCGATCACGCCGACGCGCCGGTGGAGCGGCACCGCCGCATAGAGCGCCTCCGCAAGCGAGGTTCCGCCGCATTTCGGCAGATGCAGGAACAGGCAGGGGTGGGCGATGCCCCGGCCCAGCGCCGTCTTCCCGGCACGGCCGCCATAGATTCGCGCGCGGCGGCGCGCAGCTTCCACAAGTGACTCCGTCAAGTTCCTGCTCCCCGACCGATCGCGCGCCTGCCAGCGTGGACTCCCCGCCACGACGCAGGGGCGGGCGTGATACGATCATTTATGATGTACTGCTCGCCTATCGCAATCCGTTTCACAAGTCCGGATTGCTCATCTCAGACGATTCCTGCTCAACTCGTCTTGCGACTGCGACCGGGAAGCGCAACAACGGCGGGCAGACACACCACCGACACGCTTTCAGGAAGCGGAACTGCCTTGAGCGCCGAGACGGGTAAGCTGCGAACCGCCGAACTCCTGCCGCATCCCGTCCGTGGCCCGGGCGCCGATTTCCGCGTCGCCGTCGCCGCTGCCGATTATGCCTTCGCGGCCTTCATCATCCTGATCTCGGCGGACGCCTTCATGTTCCTCGGGGTCCACAGCTTCCTGTGGCTTGCAGCCTACGGCTACATCGCGCTGCGCATCCTGCTGTCGTTCCGGCGCTTCCTCGACTTCCTGCTCCGGAACCTCGTCTATCTCGGCTTTCCGGCGCTCGCGCTCGTCTCGACGATCTGGTCGGATCTCCCGGCCGAGACAGTACGGCTCTCGCTCCAGCTCATCGTCACGACCCTCATCGCCCTTTTCATCGGCATGCGCCTCGCGCCCCGCGAGATCCTCTGGATCACTGGTGCCGTCCTTCTCGTGCTGATGGCGGCGTCGATGGCGAACATCGGCGGCGCGATCGGTCCGGCCTATAACGACGACGGCAATTTCATGGGGATCTTCCTGTCGAAGAATGCCTTCGGCCACCGGTCGGTCGTCTTCACCGTGACCGCGGTCTTCATGATCTTCCTCCTGCGCGGGCAGAGGCTCGTGGTGCGGATCGCCTTTCTTGCCGGTCTCGCCATCACCGCGCAGATGGTCTCGATCTCGGGCTCGGCGACCGCGGTCGTGCTCACGCTTGCCATGGGCGGACTGAGCATTGCCGTCTCGCTGGCCCTCCTGCCGCGCATCGGGCCGGTCATCATGGCACTGCCGCTCACGCTCGTGCTGGCCACGAGCATGATCCTGCTGATCGCACTTCGCTTCGATCCGGTCGGCCCCCTGTTCGACGCACTCGGCAAGGACGCGACGATGACCGGCCGGACCATCCTCTGGGAATTCGGGATCGAGAAGTGGCTCGACCGGCCATGGCTCGGCTACGGCGCGGCCGGGTTCTGGACCCATCCGGCCCATCTCAACGACATTGCCATCTATCAGGCCCGCTATGGCGAGACCGTGCACGGCTTCCACAGCCTCCCGGTCGAGCTCCTGGTCATGTTCGGACCGCTCGGCCTCGTCGTGCATGGCGCGATCGCGCTCGCGACGCTGGGCCGTGCCCTGCGCGCGAGCGGGGCCGAGGGCGCCGCCGCCGTCTGGCTCCTCGTGACGACGCTCGCCATCTACGGGATGGCGATGGTCGGGCCGCAGCTCCACACGCCGCATTCGGTGGCGCTGATCCTGGTCGTCGCGGGCGGCGCCAGCCTCACGCCGGCGCCGCGACGGCGCGGGAATCGCCCCGCCCTCGAGGCCCTCACCCGGCCGAGCGCGGTGTGATGCCGGGCGCCGGGCCGCCTCCCTGCGCGGTCGGCTAGTCGATGCCGATGATGGCCGTCTCGACCTCCGCGATCGGGGCGCCCCGCACCCGGGCGATCCGCCCGGGCGGCGCATCGGCGGGTTCGAAATGGATGTCGATCCAGATCCCGCTCTGCTCGAGGCGGATCGCCGTCCTGCCTCCCTCCGGCCCGTAGTTCGAGCGCGAATAGGCGGAAAGGTCGATCCTGTCGCCCTCCGCAGCGCTGAAATCCATCAGGAGATCGGCAGCGCCGTCGGCAATCACGAAGACATCCGCGCCGGGACCGCCAAAGAGTCGGTTCTCTCCGCCATTTCCTTCCAGACGGTCATCCCCTTCCCCACCGTCCAGAAGGTCGTCGCCGGCGCCACCGATCAGGACGTCGTCACCAGCAAGCCCCCGCAGCGTGTTGCCGCCATCGGTCGCGATCATGAGATCGGGGCCATCGGTGCCGCGCAGGGTCTCGCCGGGTTGAGAGGCCTCGTGCCGGGCATGATCGGGAAACTCCTCCGGCGGTTGCGTGCCCGGATTTGTCGGCGTGCTGCCGCTCGGACGCCAGTAGGGGTCCATACCCGTCCCGACAGGCTCGATGGCCCCCTCCGTTCCGGGAGCATCGTATTCGATCTGCGTGAGCGCGACTTCCTCGGGCGAGGTATCGCGAAACACGACGGACTGACCGTCGCCGAGGTCAAGGAGAGTATCCGTACCGATCGCGCGGATTCGCTCGGCGAGCAAATCCTGCGAGGCGAAGGTCATCCCCGCGAGCACGATCCGGTCGGCAGCGCCGAAACCTGTGATGGTGTCATGCCCGTCCCCGGGCCGAATGACGATCGTCGCCCCGCCGCCGGCATTGCCGCCCTGCCCTCCCCTGATCTCGACGAGATCATCACCTTCGCCGGGGATCACCGTCGTCATCGCCTCGCCGGTGACGATGCGGTTGCCCATGGCGTTCCCCTCGAGGATCAGGCCCGCGCGTGTGCCCTCGCCGACGACATTCTCGACCCAGGGCGGCAGCGTGATGTTGTTCCAAGTATAGACGGTATCGACGCCGCCGTTCTCGCGCTCCTCGATGATGGTGTCGCGTTCATAGACGAAATAGACGTCGCCGTGATCGCTGCCGATCAGCCGCTCCGGCCCGGGCGTCTGGGCATCCGCCATCCGCGATCCGCGCGGGTCAGCGGTGACGACGCCATCCCCGTCCTCGTCCCGGAGCCGCGTCCCGTCCATCCGGGCGCTCGACCATGCGTCACGCGTGACCGGCCAGCGGACGACGAAATTCGCGGGTTGCAGCGCCTCGACCCGGACATCGCGCAGGATGATCGTCTGGGGATCCACGGGATCAGCCCCGTTCATCAGCCACACGTCATCCCCGACCTGGGTCAGCCGGCGATAGGCGCC
>JAJUJF010000148.1 GCA_029265455.1 Paracoccaceae bacterium
CGGGCGAGGCGCGTGGGCCGGACACCCACCGGAGCGTTGCTGGACCTGCCACAGCACCAGGATCAACCTTGCGCTTCCGGAGTGCGTGTGGCGGAGGAGCATCCCCGGGCCTGAACCGCGCTGCGGGGGTCCGAGGCAAGGTTGAAGCAGGGGACCTCGAATCTTCCCGGTCATCACCCGATTGGCAGGTTGCATTGGTTCAGGCGGTAGCTCCCTCCACCGATCGGACGAGTTTGCACCTTTCCTCCCTGCGTTCACCCTTGCCAAGGGTGAACGTGCGTAGGCTCCACGACTGACGGATCGTTCCGCCGCCCGAGCAGGTTCCGGCGATCCCGCGCGCAGGCGGTCTGCCTCGGCAGGGGCCGGTTACCTGCAGAGATTGAAGGTTTCGTTCGGAGGGGGCTCGGATTTGCCTACCCAGAGACTGCCCGGCGGCACGGTGGACGAAACTCCGGGAGAAGAATTCACGACGATTGCGGATGTCGTTGCCTTCCTGAGGCGATATCTTCTCCTCATCACCGTGTTATGTATCTCGGGTGGCCTGCTGGCGGCCTTCTACGCGTTATCCTCGGATCCGGTCTACACGGCGCGCACCCAGGTCCTGATCGAGCCCAACCTTCCGCAGACGCTGCAGCCGCAGTCGGGTGTCGTGGCCTCGCTCGACACCGCGCAGGTGGAAAGCCAGATCGCGGTGATGCGCTCGGAAAAGATCGCCGCGATGGTGATCGACGAGCTCGACCTGATGAACAACCCGGATTTCTTCCGGCTGGACGACCTGTCCCTCGTCAACCGCCTGGCCCGTGTCGTGACGGCCATGCTGAAAATGGCAGGGCTCGAGGACATGCGGCGGCCCGGCTTCCTTGCGTGGACCCATGCGGTCGAGCCCGTCTCCTCGCCGGATGAAGCCGACAGCCTGTCGGAGTTCGAGCGCAGCCGCTTCACGATCGACCTCTTCCATTCGAGCATGGAGGTGCGCCGCGTTGGCGTGTCCTATGCGGTCGAGATCCATTTCCGGTCGCGCAACCCGGAACTTGCCGCGGATCTCGCCAACATGACGGCGACCATGTTCATTCGCGAGCAGATGGAGACCAAGGCCGCGGCTACCCGGGCAGGCGGCGAGTGGCTCGAGCGGCGGATGGACGAGATGCGGACCAGGATGAACCGCAGCACGCGCCTCGCCCAGGAATTCCGTGCGAGGCACGATTATCGCGTCCGCCCGCTGGAGGCTGGCGACATGCCTCTGGAGGAGGAAGAGGCGACGCTGGAGGAGCTCGAAGTGACCGCCGACACCTACCGGCAGATGTACGAGAGCTTTCTCATCGCCTACACGAACAACGTGAGCAACCAGTCCTACCCGGTGGCTGACGCCCGGATCATCACGATGGCGACCAAGCCGCTGTCGGCCAGCCATCCGCGCAAGAAGCTCATCCTGGCGTTCGGGCTGCTGGGTGGACTGATGTCCGGCGCCGGGGTGGCGTTCCTTCACAATCTGCTCGACCGGACGCTGCGCTCGCCGCGCCAGATCGGGCAGGAACTCGGTCTCCGCTGCCTCGGCGAGCTGCCGCCGCAGCCGGGCAAGAACAACGGGTTCGGTGCCTTCGATGCGGTGGTCGCCACGCCGCATTCGTGGTTCAGCGAGTGCCTGCGCCGGGCGAGGACTGCCCTGGGGAATGGCGTGTCGCCACCCAGATGCATCGGCGTGACGTCGGCCCTGCCGAACGAGGGGAAGGAGACGGTCGCCTGCAATCTTGCACTGCTTTACGCAAGTGCGGGAATGCGGACGGTCCTGGTCGATGCCGATGTCGAGGAACCCTGGCTGAGCCGCAAGATCCTGACGAATGGCAGGGAAGCAGGTGACGGAGGTCCGCAGCGGGAATGCCCTGCGCCCACCGGCATGATCATGCGCCATGCCTTCGGCGAGGTGGACCTGCTTCCCATCGATCTTGCGAAGCGGGATCGCCTGGCACAGCTTCCCGATCTGTCGGACTATGAACGGGTCGTGGTCAACCTGCCACCGCTCGCGGCCGGGGCCGACAAGCTGAGGATGGCGGGGGCGCTGGACGGCAATCTGATCATTGGTGAAGCCGGCAGGGTGCCGCTTGATCTCATCCGGGATCTGATCGTGACGCTCAGAACCCACGACGCGCCCATTCTCGGGCTGCTTCTGACCAAGGCGCGACCGTATTCGATCAGGCCCTACACGGACGAGACCTCGGGATGGAGCCGTGCCGGAGCGCGGCGGCGCCTGATCGCCTCATCCTTCCGGCGAGCGGGCCTCTAGTCGCCGCAAGGGAACGATTCCGGCTTTCTCCGGGCCACAGGCAATTCCTGACCCGATCAGCGGATGAGCGGCCGCAGCGTGCCGGTTGTCGCCGGAATGAAGAGAATCCTTTTTTTGTTAATTGAAAAAATGAAGGCGCGAATATTGACAGATATTGTTTGGCTGGCCTGATGACCTTCCATTGATGTAGACATCATTCCTCCGGAAAGACTTGCTACTTCCTTTGGCCCTCTGTGCCGGTTGTTCCCTTCGAGCCAAGGCTGTCAGGAGAGAGGCGAAGGGAAGTGAATCATGTTGTCCCGTCCATGGAGTGGACAGGTCTCCGACAGTCTCACCACGCTGCCCCGCGAGACCGCCGAAGGTGGCGGCTTCCTGCCGGAGGAGGAGGCTGGCGCCCTGCACCACGGTCTGGCAGAGCCTGACGCAGCCGGGCGCGAGGCGCGCCGGCGAAATGGCCCCGACGGCGAGGCGCGACCGATTGGCGGCAGGCGCAAACGCCTCGCTGATGTCGTCATCGCGGCAGCGGCGCTGGTCGCCGCCGCGCCGCTGTTTGTCCTCATCATCATCCTGATCAAGGTCACCAGCCCGGGTCCGGCGATCTTCGCCCATACGCGCGTCGGGTTCGAGGGGCGGCCGTTTCGTTGCTACAAGTTCCGCACCATGATCGCCGATGCCGAAGCATTCCTTGCCGAGTATCTTGCCGGCGATTCCGCTGCGGCCCGGCAATGGCGCGAGTGCCAGAAACTGTCGAATGATCCTCGGGTGACGCCGATCGGGCATCTGCTCCGCAAGTCGAGTCTCGACGAACTGCCCCAGCTGTTCAACATCCTGAAGGGAGACATGAGTTTCGTCGGGCCGCGACCGATCGTGAGCGAGGAGCTTGTCCATTACGGACCGCATGTCGAGGAATATTTCCGGGCCCGACCGGGTCTGACCGGACTGTGGCAGGTGACCGGCCGCAGCACGACCGACTATGCCCGCCGGGTGTCGCTCGACGTGCAGTACATCCGCACCTGGTCGATCTGGACCGATCTCATCATCCTCTGTCGGACAACGGTGGCGGTCCTGCGTTTCAACGAGGCCTGCTGAAATGAAGGGTCCGGGCCACGACGTGGCCTGGTCGGCCATGTCCTTCCCCGTGCAGGACGATTGCTGATGCAGACGAGGCATCGGCAGTCCGGCCGGAGCGGGGATGCCGGGAAGGCCGGGAGCCGATCATCGGGAGGCCGGGGGGAAGCAGCGCGTGAAAGATCTCGGAACATCAGATGTCAATGACAACAGCCACGCGTGGCCGATGCCCGGAAGCAATGTGACGCCTGTGGGATTCGATGCCGCGGGAAAGCGGCGCCAGTGGACGATCAATGGCGACTTCGTGGCGCTTCAGCCCACCGGGGTGGCACGCTACGCGCGGGAGGTCACGCTCGCCCTGGACAGGCTCGTGGCGGAGGGGCATCCGCTGGCGCGGGACCTCGACCTGACGGTCGTCGTTCCTGCCCCGGCCCGCGAGTCGCTGCCCCTGCGTGCGACGGAGGTCGAGGTCGTGCCCGAATTCAGGCGGCCCCGGCTGCCGCAGCTCTGGGTGCAGCTGCAACTGCCCGGCCATGTCCGCGGCGGGCTTCTCAGCTTCTGCAATCTGGCCCCCGTCGCCGTGTCCCGGCAGATCGTCTGCATCCACGACCTCCAGACCCGCCTCGTACCCGAGAGCTACGGTCGGTTCTTCAGGCTGGCGCATGGCCTCATCCTTCCGCTCCTCGGCCGACGGGTTGCCCGCATCACGACGGTGTCGAGCTTTTCGCGCGACAACCTGGTGGGCGCGGGGATCGCTCCCGCTGAGAAGATCACCATCACCTACAATGGCAGCGATCATGCACGGCATTGGGATGCGGACCGGTCCTGTCTGCCGGATGCGGCACGGCCCTATGCCCTGGCCCTGGCGCGCAACCAGTGGCACAAGAGTCCCGATCTGCTGATCAGGCTCGCGCCACTGCTCGACGGACTGGGCCTTGACCTGTGGCTTTACGGCGATGGGGATGAAGCCATGGTGGCGCAGCATGCATCCGTGCGGCCATCGAATCTCCGGCTTCTCGGCCGTGTCAGCGACGACGACCTCAGACGCGCCCTCGAGAATGCGGTCTGCTTCCTGTTTCCTTCACGCATGGAAGGTTTCGGGCTCCCGGCCGTCGAGGCAATGGTCTGCGAATGCCCGGTCATTTCCGCGCCGTTTCCATGCCTCCCCGAAGTGTGCGGGGTCGCCGCTCTCTATGCGGATCCGGACGATCCGCAGGCCTGGGCCGCGAAGGTCGAACGCCTGGCAAGGGATTCCGTCCTGCGGCGGGCGCAGATCGAGAAGGGCAAGATCCGCGCCCGCGACTTTTCATGGCGGCGCATCGCAACCTGCTACCTGGAGCTCATGGCGGAGGTCGATCGGGAAAACCGGCAGGAGGCGCGTCCCGGCGGGTTCACTCCGCAGCGGAGCTAGCGCAGGCCCACCGCTTCGCCCAGCACCGCAGTCGCCCGCCGCAGCGCCCCCTTCGTTCGCAGGAGATGCCCCAGCGGAAGGACCGGAATCCGCCGGGGGCTTGTCTTCAGCGCGAAGCGGAAAAGTTCGCGGGCCTCCGCGCGCCTTCCCCGCGCCAGGTGCGAGAGAGCCGACCAGTAAGCCCAGTCCGCGAGCCGCCGCATGGCGAGTGAGCGAAGCTGCGCGACCTCGGGAAGGGTCTCCCCGTCCTTGGCGAAGAAGCTGTTGAAGACCTTCTGGCGTTCGCGCAGATCGAGCAGGCGGTCCTGCCACAGCGCGGCGGAGATGTTGGTGTCGTGAAGCCGGCGGAGGCCCAACGGCGCGTCCAGCTCGATGACGGAGCCACGTGCGGCGAGGCGCAGCGCCATCTCCATGTCGTCATAATGCCGTATCGAGGAGTCGTAATGGCCGACGGTCTTCTGGACGCTCGTCCGCACGAGCATCGTGTAGGCGGCGATGCCGCAGCCGACGTCGTCGCAGGCGTTGCGGAGAAACGCGTCGCGATGGGTCAGCCTCGCAGCGCGCGCCTCTTGCGGAGCAGGGGGTTGATCGCCGACGAACGGCGGGTCCGACCTGCCGAGCAGCACCGTCGCTTCCGGATGCCGTTCGAGCGCTTCCACGCCGGCGCGCAACATGCCGGCTGCAAGCAGATCGTCGGCGCAGAGGATCAGGAAGTAATCCGCATCCGCCCTGTCGATCGCCTCGTTGAAGGACGCATGCGCGCCGACGTTGCGAGCGTGGCGCACGAGTTCCACGCGCCGGTCCCCTGCCGCGAGCTTCCGTGCGACCGCGACGCTGTCGTCTTCGGAGGCGTTGTCGATGATTGTGATCCGGATCTCCGACAGCCCCTGCGAAAGCACGCTCTCGACGCACTGCGGCAGGAGGTGAGC
>JAJUJF010000161.1 GCA_029265455.1 Paracoccaceae bacterium
CGGCGAGACCCCATGCAGGATGAAGGACGAGCGCCAGCATGATCGAACCCGCGCACGTGGCAGAAGCGAGATGCCTCAGCCCCCGGTCCGGCGCTGCTTGCCGAAGGAATTGACGCGAATATCCTTGAACCAGCGCTTTCTGGTATCCGGAGCAATGTTCGCGCCGGATCCGGACAGGATATGATTCCAGAAGGCGCGAAGCAGCAGACTGCTGCGGAAATGCCGGTGCCCGGGGCACCGGCCAAGGGTCATCACCCCGCCTTGATCTCGATCTTCTTTTCGTTCGCCTGGGCTTCAGCGCTCTTCGGCAGCTTCACCGTCAGCACACCCTTGGAGAAGCTCGCCTCGATCCGGTCGAGGTCAACGCCGACAGGAATGCGGAACGAACGCTGGAATGAGCCGTAGCGCCGCTCGGAAAGATAGTACTGCTTACCCTTCTCTTCCGTATCCTCGCTCTTCTCGCCGCGAATTGTCAGCGTGTTGTTGGCGACGTTGACCTCGACATCCTTCTCCTCGAGCCCCGGCAACTCGGCCGTGATCTCGAAGGTGTTGTCCTTCTCGACGAGATCCATCGCCGGCGCGATCTGCCAGCCTTCAGCGCGCGGCCACGCTATCTCGAGATCCATGCCGTGACGGCGGAAAGGCCAGCGGAAAGTCCCGCTGCGCACGTCGTCGAAGACCCGGTCGATCTCCCTCCGCAGCATGTCGAAGGGCGAGGTCTCTTCGCGCTTTACCGGCGTCCTTTCTCCACTCTGCGATTCAGTCTCAGCCATGGGATTCTCCATCTGCTTCCGAGGCCCGCACCAGACGCTGCGGCGCCTGATGTTTCCGATCCACGTGACCGCAGCATGTACTGGCCTGACAGCCTCGTTCGGGATCTAGGAATTGCGCTTCATCCACGCAATTCGATCGGCATCGGTCCGGAGGCAGCGAATGCGAACCACCCTTCAGAAAGGCGGGGGCTACGCCATCATCTACATTCAAGGGATGTGCCGCATTCATGTTGCGGCGCATTGCGAAAGAATTGCGAAGGACCGGGAGCACGTTCTAGAGTCCGGACCAAGGCTCCGGGAAAGGGTACAGCATGGTGCCGCGGTTGACCTTTCATGAGGCGGCACAGACGGGAACGACCTCGTACCGTCGCCTCGAGATGGACCACGGCACCGGCTGCTCTACCGGAAGGTTCCCCACACGAGCATGGGGCGGAGATGCCGTCGCGCCCCCCGAAGACTACCTGAGCGGCAGGCTGCCAGCAGCGGAAAACAGCGACCGGAGCGAGACATGAGTGACAGACGCACGGGAGATGAAGAAGGCGGCTTCCTCCGCAACCGCACCCACGACGAGATCCAGCCGGGAGACTCCGCTTCGATCACCCGCCTTGTCAGCCGTGATGACATAGAACTCTTTGCCGCCGTCTCGGGCGATGTGAATCCGGCACATCTCGACGCAACTTTTGCCGCGACAGGATTCTTCGGCCAGATCGTCGCTCATGGCATGTGGACGGGAGCGCTCGTCTCGGCGGTGATCGGGACACGCCTGCCGGGGCCCGGCACCATCTATCTGGATCAGGAGCTGAAGTTCCTGAAACCGGTAGTACCTGGTGACGTCGTCACCGCCACGGTCGAAGTGGCCGAGAAGCGCGAGGACCGCGTGCTCGTCCTCGACACCCGCTGCACGAACCGCGCCGGTGAAGAGGTCCTGAGCGGTCGCGCTACAGTGATCGCGCCCGACCGCAGGATCGAATGGCCAAGGGCCCATCTGCCCGATGTGACATTGCGACGGCACGACCGCTACGAGCGCTTCGTCGAACGAGCGCGTGCGCTGCCGCCCATCCGTGTCGCGATCGTGCATCCCTGTTCGCCGGACGCGGTGATCGGGGCGGTTGAAGCGCGCGACGCAGGTCTCTTCGAACCGATCCTTGTCGGCCCGGAAGGGAAGATCCGTGCGGCAGCGGAGGCAGCGCAGGTCCTGCTCGAAGACATGGTGCTGGAGCCGGTCCCCCATAGTCATGCCGCGGCGGAGCGGGCCGTGGAACTCGCGCTTGCGGGACAGGTGGAGGCGCTGGCGAAGGGAAGCCTGCACACTGAGGAACTGCTCGGGGCGGTGGTACGGTCGAGGCTGCGGACCGAGCGGCGCATCAGTCATGTCTATGGCATGGACGTACCCGCCTACGACAAGCCGCTGATCATCACCGATGCAGCGATCAACATCCAGCCGACCCTGCCCGAGAAACGCGACATCTGCCAGAACGCGATCGATCTCTTCCGACAGCTCGGAGTGCAGAAGCCGAAGGTAGCCGTGCTCGCTGCGGTCGAGACGGTGAATCCGGGAATGCCGGCGACGCTCGACGCCGCGGCCCTGACGGTAATGGCGGCACGCGGTCAGATCACCGGGGGCGTCGTCGACGGGCCGCTTGCATTCGACAATGCAGTGAGCCCTGACGCGGCAAGGACCAAGGGCATCGTCTCGCCGGTCGCGGGAAAGGCCGACATCCTGCTCGTGCCTGATCTGGAAGCGGGCAACATGCTGGCGAAGCAGCTCACTCATTTCTCCGGAGCGACGGCCGCGGGCCTCGTGCTCGGGGCCCGGGTGCCGATCGTGCTGACCAGCCGTTCGGACCCGCTATCAGCGCGGATTGCATCGGCCGCACTGGCGCGGCTGGTGGTCGAGGCACGATCGATCACGGGGAACTGAGCTGATGGAACGAGTGATTCTCACGCTCAATGCCGGGTCCTCGAGCATCAAGCTGGGCCTCTTCGAAATCGGGCCGGAGGGCCCTGTTCGCCTGGCAGGCGGGGTCATCGACCTTCATCAGACACCGGCACGGATGACGCTGACCGTCGTTGGGCAAGAACGACGGGAGATGCAACTCGAGACCTCCGAGGATGTCGAGGCGGTGCTCGGTCAGGCGATCGCGGCGGTGGAGCGTCAGGTGGGAGCAGATCGTCTCAGGGCGGTCGCGCATCGGGTGGTACATGGGGGCGACCGCTTTACGGGACCAGTAGTGATCGACGACCGCGTACTCACAGAGATGGAGGCACTTGCCGTGCTGGCGCCGCTGCACCAGCCGCAGGCACTGCACCTCGTCCGGACGATACGCCGCCTGCGGCCGGACCTTCTGCAGACCGCCTCGTTCGATACTGCCTTTCACCGCACCATGCCGGAGCGCGTCCGCCGCTTCGCCCTGCCGCGCGCGCTCCATGACGAGGGAATCCGGCGCTACGGTTTCCACGGCATCTCCTACTCGTCAATCGCTGCGACACTCGCACGCGAGCATCCCGAACTTGCGCAGGGGCGCGTGATCGCAGCACATCTCGGCAGCGGCGCGAGTCTCTGTGCCATGAGAAATGGCATCAGCCAGGATACGAGCATGGGGTTCTCGACACTCGAGGGCGTGCCGATGGCGACACGCTGCGGAAGACTCGATCCGGGGGTGATCCTGCATCTGCTCGGCCCCGGTGGTCGCTCCCTCGCGGAGGTGGAGGACCTGCTCTACCATCGTTCGGGATTACTCGGTGTCTCGGGCGTAAGCGCCGACAGCCGCGTGCTTCTGGCAAGCGCGGAACCGGAAGCAGCGGAAGCGCTCGACCTCTTCGCCTTCCGGGTGGCAGGCGAAGTGGCCCGGCTGACCGTGGCGCTTGGCGGGATCGACGCGCTCGTGTTCTCCGCAGGGATCGGCGAGAACCAGCCGGCGGTCCGTTCGCGGATCGCGGATTACCTTGCCTGGCTCGGCATCACGCTCGACCCCGCCGCCAATGCCGCAAACGCCCGGAAGATCAGCATCCCGGGAGCACGGGTTGCCTGCCTGGTGATCCCCACGGACGAGGAACTGACCCTGGCCGAGGAGGCGGCCTCGCATTTTCACGTTTGAACCGTCAGAGTTTTGGCCGTGATACGCTCGTCAGCCCAGACCCCAGTCTGGGCAGAAAGGTGAGAAGGTGAGTCAGCTGGCCCTGCACAACACCTGTCTCTTTGGTTCATGCCCGGGCGTCTCCTGAGGGCGCTGGCATCCAGTGCGGGGACGGGCTAGGCAGTTGCCATGAACCTCGGCGCCCTTCGCTCGGCGGACTATCGCCGCTACTTCCTCGGCAATGTCTTCGCGCTCAACGGGATGTGGATCTGCCGCATCACGCTTGC
Organism: Paracoccaceae bacterium; assembly: GCA_029265455.1. Classification (GTDB taxonomy): domain Bacteria; phylum Pseudomonadota; class Alphaproteobacteria; order Rhodobacterales; family Rhodobacteraceae; genus Amaricoccus. The sequence goes on from JAJUJF010000161.1 coordinate 4,138, forward strand.
CTGGCTTGCCTGGGAATCCACCAGGCAGGCGGGCTTTGTCGGGCTTGTCGCCTTCCTCATCTTCGCCCCCACCCTCGTGTCCGGGCCGTTTTTCGGGGTTCTCGCCGACCGGGTGTCGCTCAAGCGAGGCGCGCTTGCCATCCAGAGCGGGATTGCGGCCACCGCTGGCGCGATGCTTGTGGCCGCTGCGCTCGATATACTGAGCCCGGCACTTCTCGCGCTCCTCGCTCTCATCCTCGGTATCGTCACTTCGGCGCATCATCCCGTACGTCTTGCACTGTCGCCGAGTCTCGTGACACGGGATGCCATCGCCTCGGCGATCGCTCTCGGCGCGATCAACTTCAATCTCGCGCGCCTCAGCGGCCCTGCCCTCGGCGGTTTCATCATCGCTACGGCGGGCGCGCACTGGGCGCTTCTGCTTTCGGCGCTTTCCTTCCTGCCGAACCTCGTCATCCTGCCA
>JAJUJF010000061.1 GCA_029265455.1 Paracoccaceae bacterium
GATCCTCTGGAGGCACCAGAACGGAGCCAGGTGGCGGGCTATACCTTCCGAGCTCGGCCCTTGGTGGCGGGCTGCTCAGACCTTCATCCGCTGGGCTCGGCTGGGCGTCTGGGAACGTCTGCTCCGCCTGGTGCAGGAGCAGGGCGTGAAGCTCGGGATGGCGTTCCTCGACGGCACCAGCGTCCGCGCTCATCAGAAAGCAGCCGGGGCGGCTCGAAAGGGGGATCTTCAGCCGAGCGAGATCGCCGTGAGGCGCTTGGCCGCTCTCGTGGCGGCTATGGGACCAAGGCCTGCGTGATCGCCGATGGCGCCGGTCGCGCGGTGGCTTTCCGCCTGGCGCCGGGCCAGGCGCACGAACTGCCTCAGAGGCCGTCTCGAAACCCGAGCGTGGGTGGATGGCCGGGGCGAGGTGTGATTCCAGATGGGTGTTGAAGCCGATCTGGAGCACCTCATGTGGACGCCGAGCACCCGGCGGGAGCATAGCCGGGATCATCTGCGCTACGGAAGCGACCTGACGGATGCGGAATGGCAGATCATCGCGCCCTTCCTGCCGCCGCCGCGCCGGACGGGACGGCCCCGGCGCTGGCCGATGCGCGAGATCGTCAATGCGATCTTCTACGTGCTGCGCTCGGGTTGTCCGTGGCGCATGCTGCCGGACAGCTTCGCCCCGGTGAGCACCGTCTATCGCTGGTTCGTCTGCCTGCGCGACAGCGGCCTGTTCGCGACCATCAATCATCACCTGCTGATGCGCGACCGCGAGCGGACCGGGCGCGAGGCAAGCCCGTCGGCGGCGGTGATCGACAGCCAGAGCGTGAAGAGCACCGAGGCCGGCGGTCCGCGCGGTTACGACGCCGGCAAGAAGGTCAAGGGCCGCAAGCGGCATGCGATGGTCGACACCGACGGTCGGGCGCTCATACTCCAGACGCACCCGGCCTCGGTTCAGGACCGCGACGGCGCCGTGCCCCTGCTGAAGGCATCGCGGCGCGGCTTTCCCTTCGTCGAGCACGCCTTCGCCGACAGCGCCTATGCCGGCGAGCGCGTCGCCATGGCCACGAGCATCACCGTCGAGATCGTCCGAAAGCACCCGGAGCAGGTCGGCTTCACCGTCCATCCGCGCCGTTGGGTGGTCGAGCGCTTCTTCGCCTGGATCGGTCGCAACAGACGCCTCGGCAAGGATTTCGAGGCGACCCTCGCCTCGGCCGAAGGATTCCTCTACGCCGCCTCCGTCATGCTCCTCGTCCGACGCATCGCCCGCGCACAATGAGTTTCGAGACGGACTCTTAGAGGATCAAGCGCCAGACATTTCTAGGCTCGCCCGCCACTTATTGGACCTCTACATTGGACATATACCTCCACAACCAAAGATCTGCATCTGCCATTTCTTTGAAGCATAAGGAGCGCGATCAGTCGTTATTAATCTTATTGGAACTGTGATATAATATGTCATCGTCATGTTTATACTATAGAGCGCCATGTGCTTTATGCTATTTCTCAGCCAGCAACACTGAATAAAGCGCTTGCTATTATCAACTTAACCAGACGGACATCAGCTAATACCCTGGCCTACCAATAAAATCATGTTAACTTATGATTGGGCAAGACATGCTCACCATTATGCTTCTCTACTTATCTCGCATACCATCCTTGAAGACCTCGGAGGTCCTGAGCCTCGAATGGTGCGCATTTCGGGAAGCGATGAAGGTGCAGGCGACGGCGGATCGCGCCATTCGGATTCCTGACCCGTCGCCGCAATACCCATGCTCTCGAATTCACCCCTCGCCCGCGCCGACCGGCATATGCGGATGGGCAGGCTTCGCGTGATGCCTTCGCATCGGCCGGCCTCTGTGCTTCTGCGTGGCGGGCCACTATTTACCTAGCGACACCAGGGCGGTTCCGAGTGAGATGAGGACAAGGAATGCGCCCACCATGGCGTTGTATTCGACTGACCAGTGATCGATGACCACACTGCCTACCGTCGTGCCGAGCGCGATGCCCAGGTGCAGGACGCCGTTATTCAGGCTTTGCTGAACACCAGCGGTTCTCGGCGACAACCGGACGAGATGGCTCTGCATCGGCGGGCTTATCGACCAGCTCAGGACCCCCCAGATTACCAGCACCGGCCAGAAGAGCGGAGCGGTTGCCGTTGCCTGCGGGATGACCAGCAGGCAGGCACTCAGGAGCACGATCACGGCAAGGAGGGTGCGCCTTGCGCCGAACGTGTCGGCCGCCAGTCCCGCGAGGCCGCCACCGATCACGCCAGCGGCTCCGTAGACGAAGTACACGACCGAAAGGAGAGTGTGGTCGAACCCCATTGTCGATGTCGCGAAGGGCGTGAGATAGCCGTACAAGGTGTAATGGCCCGCCAGGAAAAAGAACGTGGTCAGATGGCTGAACAGGATCTTCCTGTCCTGTAACGCCTGTAGCTGGCCTTTCAGCGGCGCGGGCGGACTGGCCTGTACCCTTCCGAAGAAGGCGTATACGGCACCAACAAGGAGTAGCGCCAACATCGCGACCATGACAAACGGGCTGCGCCAGCCGTAGGCGTGTCCCATGGTTACTCCGATCGGCAGGCCGAGGACGATCGACCCGCTGATTCCCATGATGACGAGCCCGATTGCGCGGCCACGATACTCGGGCGCGACGATATGGGAGGCGAGCGCCAGGCCGAGCGCGGTCAGCAATGAGCCGCTTGCGGCCAGGATGATGCGCGACGCCATCAGGGCGCCATAAGTGGTGCCGAGTACAGCGACAAGATTGCCGACAATGAACACCAGCAAGGCTGACAGCATCACGCGCTTGCGGTCCGCCTGCCCGGTCAGGAACAAGAGGACCGGGCCACTGACACCAAACACCAGGGCAAAGACGGTGATCAGCAGCCCGGCGGTTCCGACGCTCACGTCGAGGTCGCGCGCGACCAGATCAAGAATGCCGCCGATGAGCAGCTCAACCAGGCCCACGACAAAGGCAATCGATGTCAGCAGGTAAATGCGCCTGTCCAAGAACGTATCGCTCCTCAAGCTTCGGGGAAACCGGACGCCTCGCCCGGAAGCGTCGTGGCGTCATCGCCGGCTCCCTGCTCTGTCCGCCCCGAGCACCAGGAAGCGATGGCTGACGGCCCGCCGTCAGGACACCTGTTTCACTGCCCGGCGCGAGTTCCGACTGCCATACAGAAGGATCAGCCTGCGGGCCAGCCGGATGTCTCTGGCCGCCATCACGATGACCGACCTTCGCAGATCGACAGGATTGAGGCTCCGGCGTCAAGGTAACCGACAGCCCATTGCGCGGCCGCGGAAGTCCGGCAACCTCAAGAACCCGCCGTATCGCAGCATTCTCGAACAGCGGATGCTGGAAATGCACGTATGGATCAGTTCTTGAACACGTCCGGTACCGTGGAGAGGGTTTCGGCCGACGACGTCACGTCAGGTCAAGACCATGATCTTCATGGAAGGCTGACCAGAGCGAAATCTGCCATTCACCCGGAAGGATCCGGGCTCAACCGCTCATTGCGTCGAAGCGCCAGCTTACGGGAGGATCGGGACGATAGACGCAGAACGTGCCGGTGCGCAGGCTGGTTGAAAGATGCCGAGCGAGCGGCGGATGGGCGGACTCCATCCGGCGCAGCGCATAGCGAATGCGCCACGTCACCGTGGTGCGGGCGCGTTCAGCGAGGTTGCCGATCCGACGGCCTCGGCCGCCGAGACCAAGAGCACTCGACAACACCTCGACCAGCCGGTCCATTTCCGACCGGGCACGTTCGGCGCGGCCCGGGTCGTTCATCGCCTCCGCCTCGGCAAGTTCCTCTCCCAGATCCCGGATCCGTGCCTTCAGCGCGGCGCGGGTGGTTCCGTCAAGCGCCGCATCGCCGCCACAGGCGGTTTCGGGCCGTTCGGCGAGATCGAGGCAATGCACTTCCTGTCCTGGCCGCTCGAGCAGCCGACGCAGATCATGCAGCCCCTTCAGATCCGGAAGCATGGCACGGTAACCGTCGAACTCGGCAAGCCACCCTGTGCCGATCCGGGCAAGCTGGGCGGTGACTGCGGCTGACTTCGTTCGCCGGGGCGTGCCACCGCTCTCCCCGAGCAGGGCCAGCCCCTCGACGACATAGGTGATATCCTCCTGACGCCGGAACGGGTTCACCCCGATGAACCAGCGCAGGCGATCTCCGGGCGCAACCGGAGCCCCGAACGCGATCTTGGCGCTGTAGTCGGCATGAAACACCGCAAGCGCGTGCCGCGCCTCCCCCAGCCTGTTGGCGTGGGCAAGGATCGAGGCGGTGAAGGCCGCGAAATCGACGAACGGCAACGCGTCCGCCTTTGCATGCATCGCGAGCGCACGATCAAGGTCCCGGGCGAAGAAATGGCCGAGCGCGGCAGTGGCAAAGTAATCGTTCGGATGGAACGGGTTCAACCGGATCGCCCGCGCAACATGTTCGAGCCCCATCTCCGGCTGTCCGAGATAGACCTCGTAGAGCGCTGCCTGCGCCAGCAGATCGGCGTCATTCGGGGTCAGCGCGAGGGCGCGGTCGAGATACCAGGAAGCGCTTTCGAAAGCCCGCCGGAAAAGCTGCACCTTGGCGAGGACGAGATGTATCATCGCGTCTTCCTCATCGAGTTCGAGAGCACGATGTGCACTTTCATAGGCGCGCTGGCTGGTCTCCTCGAAACGGTCCCAGAACTGGCAGCTCCACTGGTTGAACCAGCTGAGCGCGATCCCGGCATGAGCGCGGGCATTGGCGGGATCGCGGGCAAGGACCTGTTCGAAGATGGCGCGCGCCTTCTCGTCGGTTTCGGGCGTGCCTCGGCGCAGCAGGTGGAGCCCGTGCAGTACCAGCCCATGAACCTTGGGATCGGCGCTGCACCGGGCCTCCGCACGGGCAATCCCGTCGAGTCGGGCGTGCAGGGACGAGGTGATGCGCCCCACCACCTCGTCCCGAAGACTGAACATGTCGCTCCCCGAGATCGGAATGTCATCCACCCAGAGCTGGCGTGCTTCGGCGCAGGCGATGAGGCTGGCACGCAGCCGCAGCTGTTCCTTATGCTGGTCCAGGCGGGCGCGCATCACGTGGCTTGCACCCAACCGGCTGCCCGCCTCCACATCGCTGAGGTCGGCGACAGCCCGGGCGGAATTTGGCGAGATCACGGCGAGCGAGCGGAACCGGCTCAGGGCGGCACAGATATCCTCGTGCAGGCCCTCCGCGAGCAGTTCAGCCTGTTTCGCGGTCCTGGGCACGGAGATCGGCATCACCGCGATCACCGGAGTTCCCGGCACAATTCGGGCTGCGCCTTCCATATCGGATCACAAGGGCTGCCGCGATGTCTGCATTTTACGCGGATCAGCCTCGTGAGTACAGCAATCTCACAACGTGAGACCCGTTCTCACGCCTTCTGGTGTGAAGACAACGGCGACCACCAGCGGCCGCCGACATCAGGAGGACCCATATGAGGAGTCTCAAGGACATTCGCGGTCTCGACATGACCGGCGCCACGGTGGCGGCGCTCGAACCATATGAAACGGCTGTCGCCGAACTTCAGTGCTATCGGGGTGATCCGGTTGCGCATGTCGACGCTGCCCTCGCGGCCGCACCCGGATTTGCCATGGCCCATGTCCTGAAGGCGTGGCTGCACCTGCTTGGCACAGAACCCTCGGGATTACCGGTGGCACGCGCCGCTCATGCCAAGGCGGCTGAGTCCGCTCGGACCACCCGCGAACAGGGCCATGTCGCCGCCATCGGCCATCTCATCGAGGGCGGGTGGCATGAAGCGGAGCGGGTCCTTGAAGACGTCACCATTGACGCGCCGCTTGACGCACTTGGCCTCCTTGCCGGCCACCAGATCGACTTCTTCACCGGACAGAGCCGAATGCTGCGCGACCGGATTGCCCGCGCAATGCCCACTTGGGACGAAAGCGTGCCGGGCTTTCACTCAGTCCTCGGGATGTACGCCTTCGGCCTGGAGGAGACCGGCGCCTACGCCCGCGCAGAAACTGCGGGCAGGCGCGGAGTTGAACTCGAGCCGCGTGACGGCTGGTCCCAGCACGCGGTTGCGCATGTGCTCGAGATGCAGAGCCGACAGGAGGAGGGCATAGTCTGGATGCGGGCAAATCCTGCCGCCTGGGCAACAGACAGCTTCTTCCAGATCCATAACTGGTGGCACCTCGCGCTCTATTACTTCGACATGGAAGAATATGCGGAAGTGCTGGCGCTCTTCGACGAGCAGATGCGCGGCGGGCGCTCTTCCGTCGTGCTCGACATGATCGACGCCTCGGCGTTGCTCTGGCGACTGAAGCTGCGCAATGTTGACGTCGGTGACCGATGGCAAACGGTCGCCGATCGCTGGGCGGCAGCTGCGGCCACCGGTTTCTATGCCTTCAACGACGTTCATGCGGTGATGGCCTACGTAGGCGCCGGACGGCGCGATGCAGCGGCCTCCGTGATCGAGGCGCAGGTCGAGGCCATGGCGCGCAGCAACGACAACGCGACCTTTACCCGCGATGTCGGTCACGCCGTTGCTCGCGCTGTCCTTGCCTTCGGTGATGGCGATTATGCGGCCGCCACTGCCCTGCTGCGGCCAGTCCGTGCCATCGCCCACCGGTTCGGCGGCAGCCATGCCCAGCGCGACGTCATTGATCTGACGCTGATCGAGGCCGCGTTCCGTTCCGGTCAGGCGGGTCTTGCCGCTGCACTTGCGGCCGAGCGTCTGGAGATCCGGCACGAAAGCCCGCTCGCAAACGTCCTTGTCCGGCGCGCCGCCGGGATGGCGGCCGCGGCATGAAATCGCACGGCAGGGAAACTGCCCATGAGCCCGGCTCAACTCCTTCCCATCATGATCGGCTGCGCATGGGCCGCGGCCGATTTCCCTCGTTCCGAAGGATGATCCCATGACGCAACTACAGCCACAGCAGGAAATTCATGCCTCTCTTGACGGCCGGCCAGTCACCGAAGCTCGGGATGGCAACGGGCCGGAACCCGCGGCGCAGGCGCTCAGGCGGCTCGCCATCGTCATCCGTGATGATGCCTATGACCGGATTCTGACGCCGCTCACCTTCGCCTATACCCAGGCGCAAGCCGGGGTGGAGGTCGATATCCTCTTCGTCCTCTGGGCAGTGCAGGCACTCACTCCCGCCGGTGCCCGGGCCCTCGCCGTCACTCCGGCGCATGCCGCCGAGGCCGACTGGCTGCGTGGACGGCTCATGGCAGACGGTGAGCCCACGGCGATCGCTGACTGGCTCTCCATGCTCGCCGGGACTGGTCGGGTCCGCCTCTATGGCTGCCGCTATGCCGCACAGACCTTCGAGGTGAAAGCCGACACCCTGTTGCCGGAAGTCGAGGGCATCGTCGATCCGGGCTGGTTCCTGGCCGAGAAGGCCATGCGGGCCGACCACACCCAGTATTTCTGAACCCGGAAGGCATGGACAGAGCCTCTGCACAGGGCGCGGCAGGGGCAACCTCGATGCGGCGCGGCAAGAGCGGAGAGTAACGCTGGTGACCTCGATCAGTCAGGAGCCGGAGGTTACCGGCCCTGCTTCGGAAATTGACATTAACCGGAGCACGCAGCGCCCATCCGGACAGGACCTGGTACCAGCGTTCCTTCAGGTGCAATTGACCCCGTGGCAAGATCTGGCGTGACGGTCCGAGCGCTGCCGGACATCCTGCTCCAGCAGGGCGCAGCGCTTCAGGAGACATCAGGGACCGAGGCCCGGATAAGAAGCGTGTGCTCCGACTGGACTGCCATGATCGCGAGGAACACGAGCACCACGAGCGGCGGCAGCAGGATGGCGTAGATCAGCGCCAGCCTCTCGTATGCCATGTGCATGAAGACCGCCACGATCAGCCCGGCCTTCAGCAGCATGAAGATCACGATCAGGGACCAGCGCAGCATGCCCTGAAGGCCGATGTAATCCACCATGTAGGACATCGCGCTCAGCACGAAGAGCAGGCCCCAGACCAGAAGGTAGAGCTTCAGCGGGTGTTGCTGCTGCTCGGCCCGGGCCACTCCCGAACCATGGCTCGCCATATCCGCCATGACCGCCTCACCAGAGATAGAAGAACGCGAAGATGAAGACCCAGACGAGGTCGACGAAATGCCAGTAGAGACCCATGATCTCGACCGCCTCGTAGTCGCCCGCGCCTGACTTGAGCCAGGTCCGCCCCGGCCGGTCGAACTCGCCACGCCAGATCTTCGTGGCGATGAGGATCAGGAACAGGACGCCGATCGTCACATGCGTGCCGTGGAAGCCGGTGATCATGAAGAAGCTCGCGCCGAACTGCTCGGCGCCGAAGGGATTGGACCAGGGGCGCACGCCTTCCTGGATCAGCTTGGTCCATTCGAAGGCCTGCATGCCGACGAAGGTCGCGCCGAGGGCGGCGGTCGCGAACATCAGGCCGGCGGTTGCCTTGCGGTCGCGGGCGTAGCCGCAGCGGACCGCCATCGCCATCGTGCCGCTCGACGAGATCAGCACGAAGGTCATGATCGCGATGAGCAGCAGCGGGAAGCTCACGCCGCCGACATGCAGCGCGAAGACCTCGCTGGTGTTCGGCCACTCCGTCTGGGTCGACATACGCGCCGACATGTAGCCGAGCAGGAAGATGCTGAAGACGAAGGTATCGCTCAGCAGGAAGATCCACATCATCGCCTTGCCCCAGGACACGCGTTTGAACGCGCGCTGGTCAGAACTCCAGTCGGCGATGACCCCCTCGAGCCCAAGGGGACGGTTCTGGTCGAGGCTGCTGTCAGCCATGGTCGCCCCTCACGTCAGGATGCCGCGGCAGATGCCGACGAGCTGGTTGGCCCAGCCCAGGAAGAGGAACAGCAGGCCCCCCCAGACGAGCAGCAGGAAGTCCCAGTAGGTGACACAGAGCCCGAGGCGGAGCCTGAGCCGGCCGATGTCGGCCTCAGCCCGCATCGCCACCATTCCGAGGGCGCAGAGCCCGCCCAGGATGTGAAGGCCGTGCAGACCGCTCAGCAGATAGAAGAAGCTGGCCGCCGGACCGGTGGCGAGCCCGTCGCCGGTGGCGGTGAGTTCGCGCCACGTTAGGAGCTGGCCGGCGAGGAAACCCATGGTCGCGAGCGCGGCGACGCCGAGATCGCGCTGCAGCCCCAGGCGGTCGTCCCGGCGCGCTCCTGCGGCGGCGCGGTGGAGGAACACACTCGCGAGGACAAGCAGGGCCGTGTTCGCCCAGACAATCGGCGGCAGGGTCAGCGCCGACCAGATCTCGAGGTCCATGCGCATCACGAAGGCGCTGCCGAAGAGGGCAAAGAGGGCGCCGACGACGGCAAGGAAGACGCCGAGCCCGATCCGCTCGACCGGTACCCTGCCCTGCATCCTCTCCGGCGGCGCCGCTCCGGTCTCGAGCCAGGGCCTCGACATGACCCCCTGCCCCACGAGCCACCAGAACGCCACGAGGATGAGCGCGACGAGGAAGGCGAGGATGACGCTCATGCCGGATGCGGGGTCCTCGGCCCCGGATCGTTCTGCGCGATGAAGTCCTCCGGCGCGCCGGGCACGCTGTAGTCATACGGCCAGCGGTAGACCACCGGCAGCTCGTCGCCCCAGTTCCCGTGGCGCGGCGGCGTGTCCGGCGTCTGCCATTCCAGCGAGGCCGCACGCCAGGGGTTGCCTCCCGCCCGCCGGCCGTAGCGCGCGCTCCAGAAGATGTTGAACAGGAACAGAATCTGCGCCGCGCCAACGACGAAGGCCGCGATCGAGATGAAGGCGTTGAGCCCGTCGACCGGCGCCGTGATGAAGGCCGGGTCGCCGATCTCCGGATAGCGTCGTGGCACACCCACGAGGCCGACGTAATGCATCGGGAAGAAGATCGCGTAGGCGCCGAGGAAGGTGACCCAGAAATGGATCCGGCCCATCGTCTCGTCGAGCATCCGGCCGGTCATCTTCGGATACCAGTGGTGGATCGCCCCGAAGATCACCATGAGCGGCGCGACCCCCATCACCATGTGGAAATGCGCCACCACGAACATCGTGTCGGAAAGCGGCACGTCGACGACGACATTGCCGAGGAAGAGGCCGGTCAGCCCGCCGTTGACGAAGGTGACGATGAAGGCGAGGGCGAAGAGCATAGGCAGCGTCAGGTGGATGTCGCCCTTCCAGAGGGTCAGCACCCAGTTGTAGACCTTGATCGCCGTCGGCACCGCGATGATCAGCGTCGTCGTGGCGAAGAAGAAGCCGAACCAGGGATGCATCCCCGAGACATACATGTGGTGCGCCCAGACGATGAAGCTGAGCGCGCCGATGATGAGGATCGCCCAGACCATCATCCGGTAGCCGAAGATGTTCTTGCGCGCATGCACCGCAATGAGATCCGAGACGATGCCGAAGGCGGGCAGCGCGACGATGTAGACCTCGGGATGGCCGAAGAACCAGAACAGGTGCTGGAAGACGATCGGACTGCCGCCGCCGTAGCTCAGATGCTGGCCCATCTCGACCAGAGCCGGCATGAAGAATGAGGTGCCGAGAGCCCGGTCGAACAACAGCATCACGCAGGCCACGAACAGGGCCGGGAATGCCAGCAGCGCCATCACCGTCGCCGTGAAGATACCCCAGACGGTCAGCGGCATCCGCATCAGCGTCATGCCTCGGGTCCGCGCCTGAAGCACCGTCACGGTGTAGTTCAGCCCGCCCATGGTGAAGCCGATGATGAAGAGGATCAGCGAGACCAGCATCAGGATGATGCCGGTATCCTGACCTCCCGGGGTGCCGCTCAGGATCGCCTGCGGCGGGTAGAGCGTCCAGCCTGCCCCGGTCGGCCCGCCCGGCACGAAGAAACTCGCCACCAGCACCAGCACCGCCAGCAGGTAGACCCAGTAGCTCAGCATGTTGACGAAGGGGAACACCATGTCCCGCGCGCCGACCATCAGCGGGATGAGGTAATTGCCGAAGCCGCCGAGGAAGACCGCCGTCAGCAGGTAGATCACCATGATCATCCCGTGCATGGTGATGAACTGGTAGTAGGAGGCCGGCCCGTAGGCAAAGGTATCGGGGAAGCCGAGCTGCAGCCGCATCAGCCACGACAGCACCAGCGCCACCAGCCCGATCGCGATAGCGGTACCAGCATACTGGATCGCGATGTATTTGGCGTCTTGCGAAAAGACCCACTTGCCGATCCAGCCATGCGGATGCGGCGGATGGACGTCGGGCACCTCTGCCGGCGGTATGCGGGCGTCGCGCGGATCGGTGACATTGACCATTCCAGGCTCCTCCCTGCCCTCGCGGGCGTTGCTTGTCCGGCGGTGGAGCAGTTTCGCCAGCGTCGAGCAGCGTCACCGCCCGGCGCTGGCGGTCCTCACCCTCCCATCCGTCGAGAGTTCCGCGAAGGTCAGCTGCTCCTTCAACCAGTCCTCGTATTCGGCCTCCTCCACGACCTGGACCGAGCCGCGCATGTACGCATGGCCGATGCCGCAGAGCTCGGCACAGAGTATCTCGAACTCGCCGGTCCGCGTGGGGGTGAACCAGAAGTAGGTGACCATGCCCGGCACCATGTCCATCTTGGCGCGGAATTCGGGCACGTAGAAATCGTGCAGCACGTCGATCGACCGCAGCATCATCTTCACCGGCCTGTCGACCGGAAGATGGAGGCTTCCTGCCGGGATGATGATGTCGTCCTGGGCAAAGCGGTCATGCGGATTGATCCCCAGCGGGTTGTCCGCCGCGACAAGTTGCGCGTCCGCCGTGCCGAGGCGGCCATCCTCGCCGGGCAGCCGGAAGCTCCAGGTCCATTGCTGCGCAAAGACCTCGACCTCGGTCGCCTCGTCGGGAACCGTGACGAACTGCTTCCAGACGATGAGGCCCGGGGCCAGCATCGCGCCCACCCCGATCGCCGTGACCACCGTCAGCCCGACCTCGAGGCGCCTGTTCTCGGGATCGAACTCAGCCTTGTGGCCGGGGCGGTGGCGAAAGCGCCAGACGCAATAGGCCATGAACAGGATCACCGCGGCAAAGACGACGCCCGTGATCCAGAAGGTGATGACGAGGGTCGTGTCGATATAGCCCCAGTTCGAAGCAATCGGGGTCCACCACCACGGGCTCAGCATGTGGAAGAGGACGGATCCCGCTACGACAACGACAAGCACGACAGCGACGATCATTCGTTCGCCTTTCCGCACCCGACCGACACTGCTGGTGCAGGCCCGGGCGATTACTATCCGATGATAGCATGCCAATGATAACATGTTTGTCGGGGCCTGCGTAGATGAAAGCTGGCACCCGAATGGCCGAACGAGGCGATGTGCGCGCCTGCGCCGGCTCACTCACCCTGCTGCAATCCGGGAATCTCCACTGCCGCAACCCCGGTCATGGTGAAAACATGGTCCACGATGCGGGGCAGATCAGGGTGGACAGGCAGCAGGCGTCCTCCCGCCAGCGCAGGAGAATGGCAATATCCGTATCGATAATCCCGGCGCTGTCATCGACCCGCTGCGTATTGAACTTGCTGCACGTCATTGCGCCTCTCCCTGACCGGGCACGGGGAAAGGTCTGCGGGTTGCACGATACCGGCAGGCAGATGTCCAGGTCCTGCCCGCCATCAGATTTCGCGCCCCGCGCGGCGAACGGCATCCATGAAAGGCTGCATGATGTAATCGAATGCCGTCCGTTCGCGCGCCGCGATGAAGACCTCGGCGGACATGCCGACGATGAGTTCGATCGATGCTGCGTCGAGCGCCGAGCGATCAATTTCGATACGCGCCGGATAATAGGCCTGACGACTGTAAGGATCCTCGATCCGATCGGCGGAAACGGAAACGACCTTGCCGGTGAAACGAGGCGAGTTCCGGGCGGAGAACGCCGCGAAATGGACGAGCGCCGGCAGACCTGGCTGGACGATGTCGATGTCTTTCGGTGCGATCCGCGCCTCGATGCTGAGCCCCTCGTCACTGGGCACGATGTCGAGAATTGGCTGACCGGGGTTAAGGACGGCGCCGACCGACCGTGTTCGCATGTGACTGACGATGCCGGCGACGGGGGCGGTAACGATGGTTCGCGCGAGGGCGTCCTGACGCGCCGCGAGCGCCTGCTCGATCTCCGCCAGCTCGCTGCGAACCTCCGCGGCACGAAGTGCCGCCTGTTGCGTCCGCTCGGCGTCGAGGGCGAGGACCTCTATCTCGGTCTCGGAGATTTGCTGGCGCGCGCGGGCAATGGCGGCACGGTACTCGCCCTCCACTCCCGTGAGTTCGGCATGATCGCGTTTGAGCCGCATCAGTTCGACTTCCGGCGCCACGCCGCGCTCGACGAGCTGCGCCTTGCTGTCGATTTCCTGCTCGAGGAGGTCGAGCTGCAGACGGGCACTTTCCGCCTGTGCCTCGAAACCCGCAATCTGCTCCTGAAGCTGCTCGATGCGGCGATCCAGGAGTTGCTTGCGCGCATCATGCATGGCCGAGCGGGCGCGGAAGATCGCGATCTCGGCCTCCCATGCGGCGGCGCCCTGCGGATCGTTCGCGACTGCCTCGGGCATCGACAGGGATGGCAGTCCCTCCGCCTCCGCCTGATGGCGGGCGGCCTCGGCCAGTCTCGCGCGTTGACGGTCGAGGAGTGCGTCCACGTCTGCCTTGTGCTTGACATCCACAAGGGCGACGAGCGGCTCGCCTGCCTCCACGCGATCGCCTTCCTGAACGAAGAAGGTCGCGATGATGCCTCCCTCGAGATGCTGAACCGTCCGCACACTTCCCTCGGGGGAAACGACGCCCGTCGCCACTGCGCCACCCGCCAGAGGGGCGGTATAGCTCCAGCCACCGAGCACCACGAAGAAGAGGAAAAGGACAAGGAAGCCCAGACGGGTCGGCCGCCGGACATACTCTTCAGGGGCCTCCAGGGTAGTGTCGGGGGCTGGCAGTCCGAGCACGGCCTTTCCTTCCCTTCCTTGCCCAGGCCCCATCATCAGCCAGCTCCCGACGATACCTTCAGCTGTGCAAGGGAGGCGCCCGCGGGCGGCACATCGTCCTCCCCGGCGGCGGTCTCGACCGGGACTCGAGGGCCGGCCTGAAGCTTCTCGAGGATTTCCGCTGGGGGACCGAAACCTTGCACCGTCCCCTCCGCCAGCAGGAGAACCTTGTCGGCCCGGGCAAGGGTCGAGGGGCGATGTCCCACGATGAGCAGCGTGCTGCCGCGCCGCTTGAGTTCGACGATCGCTTCCGCAAGCGCCGCCTCACCTACCTGATCAAGGTTGGCATTAGGCTCGTCCAGGACAATCAGCGGTGGTGTCCTGAACACGGCCCGGGCCAGTCCGAGCCGCTGGCGCTGCCCTCCGGAGAGCCCGGCCCCCCCATCACCGATCATGGTTTCATAACCTTCGGGAAGCCGGATGATCATGTCGTGGGCATGGGCAAGGCGTGCAGCCTCGAGGATCTGCTCCACAGGTGCGTCCTGCATCCGGGCGATATTCTCCCGGATCGTGCCGGCAAACAGCCCGACGTCCTGCGGCAGGTAGCCGATGAGAGGGCCGATCTCGTCCCGGTCCCAGAGCGACATGTCGATGCCGTCGAGCCTGACCAGCCCCGCATCGGGACGGATCAAGCCGACGATCACCTTGCAGAGGGTGCTCTTTCCGGCTGCGGAAGGCCCGATGATGGCGACGGCCTCGCCTTCTTCGACCTCGAAGGAAATGTCATCGAGCACGAGCCTGTCCCCGACGACGCAGCTCACCTCGCGGACTTCGAGTCGACCGCGCGGCCTGGGCATCCGCATGCGCGGTGGCGGCGGCGGGAATGCCTCGGCATGTTCCCGAAGCCGGTCGTAGGCCGATCGCGCGCTGACGAAGCTCTTCCATGCCCCGAGGGCCTGGTCGATGGGGGCGAGGGCGCGACCGAGCAGGATGGAAGCCGCGATCATAATTCCGGGCGTCGCCTGGTTCCGGATCACGAGATAAGCACCAAGGCCGAGAATGGCGCTCTGGAAGAACATGCGGAGGAACTTCGCAAAGCCGAGAACGACGCCCGTGCGTCTCGCGCCGATCATCATCGCGACGTCTCCGGGCGTGGTGATGCGGCCGATCCGCGCCACCATGGCCGGCACCATGCCGAGCGCGGAAACGGTCTCGGCATTCCGCACCGTGCTTTCCGCCGCCTGCTGGCCCATCATCTGATGCTCATGCGAGACGGCAAAGGGACTGCGGGTGAGGTAGTCGTTGGCAAAGGTGAGCGCGAGCAACGCGACGGCTGCGAAGAGGGCCAGCATCCCCAGCAGCGGATGGAACATCCAGATGATGACGATGAAGATCGGCGTCCAGGGCGCATCGAAGAACGCGTTGAGACCCGAGGCGCCGACGAAGCTCTGCAACTGGGTGAGATCACGGAAGGCCTGCTCGCCATAGGAGCTTCCGGCCAGGCGGGCGCGAACGCTGCTCTCGACATAGTAGGGTTGCAGGACACGCGCGAACCACAAGGCGATCCCGACGGCGATCTCGCTCCGCAGGCTCTCGAGGATCGCCCAGCACGCGAGGGCCACCGTCAGCATCACCGTCAGCATGATCAGGGTCTCGACGCGGCCACTCGAAAGCACGCGATCGAAAACCTGCAGCATGTAGAGCGGACTGGCGAGAATGAGGATGTTGAGGCAGAAGCTGAAAAGGGCGATCGTGCCGAGCGAGCGCCGGGACCGCTGCACGGCCTGGGCGAGGACCGTTGCGCCCTGCCCGTTCTGCCGATGATGGGCCGTCATCGCCATTCTCTCGTGCTCAGGACGGCCACATGTCGCGCTCAAGCCGCAAGGCAACAACGGCCGGACGCGTGGCGCGGGCAATGTCGCTCACCAGGAACTGCATGGTCTGCGGAACGGGCGCGAACCTCGTGGCGTATCCTCTTGCCCGTCGGCCGTCCCTGCCAAGACAGCCGACCGGCCGGATGTCGCTTCCTGGATCGGCAATCAGCTCGGCACGCAGTGAGGACCCTAAAGGCTCGAACATGACGAGGAGATCGCAGGCCTCATCGGCCGGAGCCGGATCGTTCCCGGTGAAACTCCGGTCCGCAGCATCGCCGAGGCACACGATGCAGGTTCCCACCGGTGATTTACCGTAGCTCCGCGCGCGGAGCGTGACGTCGACCTGCTGCTGTGGAGCCAGGCGCCCGGCAGCGCTCGTCCCCTGCCGTGCAGAGGAACGCACCGAAGTCCGGACTCCGGAAGCAGCCGTGAAACCACCCGCAGCCACCGCTGCCCTTGCCCGGGCGCGGGTGCCTACAGAGAGGCTCTCCCACCGGAAATCGAGGAGCAGGTCAACGACGATCACCGGCCCTCACCTGTTCTGTTGTGCGCGAGGCGACATTCTCAAGGGACCGCTGCCAACGGCAGAGCCGATCACGAGAGGCTCCGCACTTGCGCCTCGATGATGGTCGCTGGACGGCAGGATGCATGCTTGGTGATCCGATAGGTCAGATCTCTGATCGACTGCGGTGAAAGGCGAGGAACACCCGGGTGCGTTGGCGGGGGCGGAATCTCCGCCGCCCGCCCGTTCAGGGAGACTCTCAACCGAAATCGGCGCCGAAGTGGTAGAACTTGTCCCTGCCAGCCGCCGATACCGAGAACGCCTGGGACGTGCTGCCCAGACCCTCGGCCGCAAAGGTGTTGGCGTAGGCGTCCGTAAAGGTGTTGCTGCCGAAGGCTTCGGCGTCAGCCTGGCCCTCCGCAAGGTTGCCTTTGATCTTTACGTTGACCTTCAGCTTCTCCTTGATGTCGGCCCGGATGATCTTGCTCTTGAAGAATGTCGGTGGATACCACGCAATGCTCATCTGTTCTTCTCCACGTTCCAATACACCCAGTCGTGGGCGGAGTGAGGTTCGCAGAATAGTTTCACCCGAGACAACATCGCAGAAGTGGTACAGACTTCTGGAGTATCTTCAGGGTTGCATTGCCGCTATCCGGAACGCCGGCTCGCGGAATATCGGCATCCTTCCCGCATGAGCCGGAACTTCCGGTGGCTGGCGAGCTGCCGGTCCAGACTGGTGGAACCGTCCGCGAGAGGCGGGCCCGTCCTCTTCGACGCCTGCGCACACACCCCGCGCCGGAGCAGCGGGCTCCGTCATGATTGCCTTGTCTGCCCTTGCTCACGTCGACTGCGGCTGCATGGTTTCAGGCTTTGCGGTCGATGTGTTCGGGAAGGTCTCACGCTATGGCAGCCGACCCTTCGGAAAAGGCGTGAGCAAAAGTGTCATGCTCTATCCACGTGTCCGCAAACGCCTCGGCCATCGTGTTCTCGCCCTGGCCAATGACGTCCGATCGCGCGATGGCGACTGTTCCGTCTTTGACGGGCAGATTCTTCCCCCTGCAGGTGAACGCCGTCTCCCGCTCGAAGGAGAGTTCGAGATCCGTCAGTTGCTTGAAATCGACGGCGAACATCGTCTGCATGGACGCTTCGTAATTCGTACCCGCATGGGAAAACTTCTGGGTGAACGCGAGGTCGGCACCGGTTATCGAAAGGTGATGTCCTGTCGCGATATCCGCCCCCTCCCC
>JAJUJF010000094.1 GCA_029265455.1 Paracoccaceae bacterium
AACCGGAGGACGGAGGAACAGGGCAGAGAAGGAACGCCGCGGGAAGTCCCCTCCCCCGGGCGAAACCGGACGAGGTGATACCGGGAACGGGCCACGACGAAGCCAGGCAGAGGTCGGAGGAGAAGCGAGAGCATGCGGAAACGGCAGCTGCAGCCGAGCCTCCTGCCAATGAAGGCAGACATGCGGAACCTGTCACGGCCCGGCCCGGCGACAGAGCGGCATTGAGACGGCTCGTGGCCGAACTCGAGGCGCTGCGGCGGGTGATGGCGGAGAAGCCCGGCGCCTGACCACGTCAAGGCTGCCGGGACCTTTTGCCTCTTGCCGCCGCTGCCGCGGCGGATATAAGAGGCGCTCGTCGGGCTATGGCGCAGTCTGGTAGCGCGTTCGACTGGGGGTCGAAAGGTCGTGAGTTCGAATCTCGCTAGCCCGACCAATTTCCCCAGCCATCCATCGGGAAGCGGCGTCCTGCCGTCGCAGGCGATCGTCAGCCTGATCCAGGGTGGCGGGATCACGGCTGAGCCCGGGGTCCTGCCGGATCAGATCCAGCCGGCGAGCCTCGACCTGAGGCTCGGGCAAGTGGCCCACCGGGTGCGGGCCTCGTTCCTGCCCGGGGCGGCGACGGTCGGCGAGCGGCTGGCCGATTTCTCCATGCACACGATCTCGCTCGACGGCGGAGCGGTACTGGAGAAGGGCTGTGTCTACCTCGTGCCGCTTGCCGAGCGGCTGGACCTGCCGGCAGATATCGGAGCGGTGGCCAACGCCAAGAGCTCGACCGGGCGGCTCGACCTCTTCACGCGGCTGATCACCGATCGCGGAGCGGAGTTCGACCGGATCGAGCCGGGCTACCGCGGACCGCTCTATGCCGAGATCTCGCCGCGATCGTTCTCGGTGCTGGTGCGGCCGGGACAGCGGCTGAACCAGATCCGCTTCCGTAAGGGCGAGCCCACGATCCTCACCGATGGCGAGCTCCGGACGCTGGACCGGCAAGTGGGGCTGGTGGACGGGGCCGCACATATCGCGGGGGGCCTCGCCTTCTCGGTCGATCTCGTCCGGGCGGAGGGCGTCGCCGGCTACCGCGCGAAGCCCCATACCGGGCTGATCGATCTCGACCGGGTGGGCCATTACGACCCGGCGGAATTCTGGGAGCCGGTCCGGGCCGAGCGCGGTCGGATCATCCTCGATCCCGGCGCCTTCTACATCCTCGTGAGCCGCGAGGCGGTGCATGTGCCGCCCGGCTTCGCTGCCGAGATGGCCCCCTATCTCGCGATGGTGGGCGAGTTCCGGGTGCATTATGCCGGCTTCTTCGACCCCGGCTTCGGTCATGCCGCGGCGGGCGGCAGGGGCGCGCGGGGCGTGCTGGAGGTGCGCTGTCACGAGGCGCCCTTCGCACTCGACCATGGGCAGATCGTCGGGCGGCTCGTCTACGAGCGGATGCTGGCGGAGCCGGAAATCCTCTACGGAAGGGACGTGGGTTCCAACTACCAGGGTCAGGGCCTGAAGCTCGCCAAGCATTTCCGCGAGCCTGCCTGAGGACCGTGGGCGAAACCGCGCCCACGCGTGAAAACCAGATCAAGCCATTGATTTTGCTATAAAATCAATAACTACCCATTCGTTAACGAGGGGCGCGCCTCCGGCGGGAATACGAAGGCGTCCCCGCCAGACGGTCAGGCGGTCAGGGGGTTTACCTTGCCGCTGCGGCGGGCCTGCAGGAACCAGACCAGCCCGAGGATCAGGAGCGCCGGGATCCACACCACCTCGCGCGGCATCTGTTCCGCAGCGATCTCCACGGATTCGATGATGACCGGAGGATCGGTGTAGAAATCCATGTTGCGGAGCGCGCGCGCGACGGGATCGTTGGGATTGAACGGCTCCTCGAGCGTCAGAAGACCGTCCATCTCGATCACCATGAGTCCGGTCGCCTGTTCGAACCGCAGGTCGCCGGGTGCCCCCGCCTCGCCGAGGTCGAAGGCCATCGTGCGTTCGCGCATCATCTCGGGATCGTCGAAATCGGGGCCGGTGATGTTGACGCGAATGGTTGCATGGTCGGGAAGGGCCTCGACCGTCTCGAAGAACGCCCCGGAAGGCAGCGCCTGCCAGGGCGGCTGGACCTGATCGAGGAAGAAGCCGGGCCGGAGCAGCATCACGGTGACGAGGAGAAGTGCCGCCGATTCCCAAAGCCGGGAGCGGGTGAGGAACCAGCCCTGCGTCGCCGCCCCGAACAGCAGCATGGCAAAGAGCGCGACCACGAAGACGATGATCCCTTCCAGCCAGGTGACGTCGATCAGGAGGAGATCGGTGTTGAACACGAAGATGAAGGGCAGGAGCACCGTGCGCAGCGAATAGAAGAAGGCGACAGCGCCGGTCCTCAGCGGATCGCCGCCCGAAATCGCCGCCGCAGCGAAGGAGGCAAGGCCCACGGGTGGCGTCACATCCGCCATGATCCCGAAGTAGAACACGAAGAGATGGGCCGCGATCAGCGGGATCAGATAGCCGTTGGCGGCGCCGAGCTCGACGATCACCGGCGCCATCAGCGAGCTCACCACGATGTAGTTCGCCGTGGTCGGCAGGCCCATGCCGAGGATGAGCGAAATGATCGCGGTGAAGACCAGGATCAGGAAGATGTTGCCGCCCGAGAGGAACTCGACGAATTCCGCCATGACCTGGCCGATACCGGTGAGCGTCACCGTGCCGACGACGATGCCGGCCGCGGCCGTGGCGCAGGCGATGCCGATCATGTTGCGGGCACCGACGATCAGTCCCGAGACGAGATCGCCCCAGCCTTCCCGGAGGGCGGCAAGCGTCTCGCTGCCGCGCATGCCGCGGAACAGCGCCTTGAGGGGTTTCTGCGTCAGCATGATGACGATGAGCAGGGAGACCGCATAGAAGGCGGAAAGGCCGGGAGAGTTGCGCTCGATCATCAGGAACCAGACGAGCACGAAGAGCGGCAGCAGGTAGTGGAGCCCGGTCTTGAGGACCTCGGTCGCGATCGGCAGTTCGACCACCGGCGCGTTCGGGTCGTCGAGTTCGAGATCCGGGGCGCGCGAGGCATACCAGACCAGTCCGACATAGACCGCGAGCAGGCTCAGCAGCAGCATCTCGGTCGAAATGCCCGGCAGCAGCGCGCGCACGCCCATGATGAACCAGTAGGCGCCTCCGACGATGATCAGGATGGAGGCGATCCCGATGCCCTGGCGCAGCAGGGACTGGCGGAAGGTGAAACGCTGCGGTTTCTCGAGGCTCGGCATGCCGCTGCGGACCGCCTCGAGATGCACGAGATAGAGCAGTGCGATGTAGGTGATCAGCGCCGGCAGGAAGGCGTGGCGGATGACGTCGATATAGGGGATGCCGACGAACTCGATCATCAGGAAGGCGGCCGCGCCCATCACGGGGGGCATGATCTGTCCGTTGACCGAGGAGGCGACCTCGACGGAGCCGGCCTTCTCCGGGGAGAAGCCGACGCGTTTCATCAGCGGGATGGTGAAGGTGCCGGTCGTCACCACGTTGGCGATCGAGGAGCCGGAGATCAGGCCGGTCATCATCGAGGCGAGGACGGCCGCCTTGGCCGGGCCGCCGCGCAGATGGCCGAGGACGGCGAAGGCGAGCTTGATGAAGAAGTTGCCGGCGCCGGCGCGATCGAGCATCGAGCCGAAGAGGACGAAGAGGAAGACGAAGGCGGCGGAGACGCCGACGGCGACGCCGAAGACGCCCTCGGAGGTGAGCCACATCGTCGACATGGCGCGCTGGATCGAGGCGCCGCGCCACTGGAGCATCGAGGGCAGCCAGTCGGCATTGCCGAAGAAGACATAGGCAAGGAAGATCATCGCCACGATCGCGAGCGGCGGTCCGAGGGCGCGGCGCGTCGCCTCGAGCAGCAGCAGCAGTCCCACGACCGAGACCGCGATGTCCCATCTGATCGGGATGCCCGGCCGACGGGAAAGCTCCGCGTAGTTCAGCCAGATATAGGCCGCGCAATAGGCGGCGAGCGCGGCGAGCAGCCAGTCGAAGGCGGGGACCCTGTCCCGGATGTCGCCCCTGAAGGCGGAGACGACATTGAGGACGAGACAGAGGGCGGTCAGCGCGACGAGCCCGAGGAGGGCGGGCGATCCCCCTGCCCCGCCGATCATCTGCCGCCCGAGGGTGACGAGATAGTAGATGGCAACCCCGGCAAGGAAGGCCGGGATGATCAGGCTCGCCCAGGGCGTGGCCCCGTCACGGGGCCGGATGAAGGCCGGATAGGCGGTGAAGGCGAGGAAGAGCCCGAAGGCGAGGTGGATCGAGCGGATCTCCGCCGCGTTGAGGACGAGGTTGAGTCCGGTGAGCTGCGACAGCGTGAAGGGCAGCGGCGAGGCGATGAAGAGCTGGAAGAGCGACCAGGCAAGCGCGACGCCGGCGACCAGCAGCGCCGGGGGGCCGCTCGGGTTGCGTGCGCCGGTATCGGCGGCGGCAACCATTTCCTGAAGTTCGGCATCGGTCGCCGTGCGGCCGGAAGCGGTCTGCTGAGCCATGCCCTCACCCTGTTTCCTGGCGCAGGTCTCCGGGCCGAGGCACATGGTCGGCCCGGAGCGGAACCGGGCGGCCTACTCGAGCCAGCCCTGCTCGCGGTAGTAGCGCTCGGCGCCCGGGTGAAGCGGTGCGGTGAGGCCTGAGGTGGCCATGGATTCGGGATCGAGATTGGCGAGCGCGGGATGCAGTTCGCGGAAGGTGTCGAAATCCTCGAAGATCGAGCTCACGAAGGTATAGACGACCTCCTCGTCGACGTCGGCACGGGTCACGATGGTGGCGCCGACGCCGAAGGTCAGGACGTCCTCGTCGGTGCCGCGGTACATGCCGCCGGGGATCGTCGCCTCGGTGTAGTAGGGATAGCGCTCTAGGAGGGCATCGACCTCGGGACCGGTCGCGGGAATGATCCGGGCGTCGCAGGTGGTGGTCGCCTCCTGGATCGAACCGGCGGGATGGCCGACGGTGAAGACGAAGGCGTCGATGTTGTTGTCGCACAGCGCCTGGGACTGCTCCTGGGACGCAAGTTCGCCGGCGAGCGAGAATGTCGAGGCGGTCCAGCCCTTCTCCGCCATCAGCACCTCGAAGAGGGCGCGCTGACCGGAGCCGGGGTTGCCGATGTTGATCCGCTTGCCGGGGAAGTCGTCGAGATGCTCGATGCCGGAATCGGCGCGGGCAACGAGGGTGAGCGGCTCGGCATGGAGGGAAAAGACGGCGCGCAGGTCCTCGTACGGGTTGCCCTGCCATTCGCCCTCGCCGTTGTAGGCGTTGAACTGGACGTCGGACTGCACGACCCCGAATTCGAGATCGCCCGCGCGCATCGCGTTGATGTTGAAGACCGAACCACCGGTCGACTCCACCGCGCAGCGGATGCCGTGCTCACGCCGGTTCTGGTTGACGAGACGGCAGATCGAACCACCGACGGGATAGTAGACGCCGGTGACACCGCCCGTGCCCATGGAGATGAAGGTGGTGCCGTCCTGCGCGGCCAGATCGCCGGCGAACAGGGTGGCCGCAAGCGCCGTCGCCGCCGCAAGGGCGACCGTCCGGTGTTTCGTCATGCCGAAATAACTCCCTGAATTTGTATCTTTCACGACCGCCCCGCCGCCGGCGCGCGGGGCGGATTCCGCCCGCCAGCCGTTCGTGAGCGGCCTTTGGAAAAGGCTACCGGCTTGTCCTTCGTCTTGCAACTGCAAGCAATTGCAAGAAGGCAGCGTGGTTACCCGAAGAGCTCGTGGCAGGTCTCGAGCGCGTCGACGAGGGCGTCGACCTCCGCCCTGGTATTGTAGAGACCGAAGGATGCGCGGCAGGTGGCGGTGAGTCCGAGATGCGCCATCAGGGGCTGGGCGCAATGGTGACCGGCCCGGACGGCGACCCCCTTGCGGTCGACGACGGTCGAGATGTCGTGCGGATGCGCGGCGCCCTCGAGGGTGAAGGAGAAGATCGCCCCCTTGCCCGGCGCGGTGCCCTGGATCTGCAGCCAGTTGAGACCGGCGAACCGCTCGATCGCATAGTCGCGCAGCGAGGCTTCATGCGCGGCGATATTCTCGAGGCCGAGCGCGGTCATGTAATCGATCGCGGCGCCGAGGCCGATCATCGAGGCAATGGCGGGGGTGCCGGCCTCGAACTTCAGGGGCGGATCGGCATAGGTGATGGCGTCGCGGCGGACCTCGCGGATCATGTCGCCTCCGCCGATGAAGGGGCGCATCTCGGCCAGGCGCTCACGCCGGATGTAGATCGCCCCGGATGCCGAGGGACCGTAGAGCTTGTGGCCGGTGATGGCGTAGAAATCGACACCGAGGTCACGGACATCGACCGGCATGTGCACCGCCGCCTGCGAGCCGTCGACAAGGGTCGGCACCCCCTTCTCGCGCGCGGCATGGGCGATGGTCTTCACGTCCACCACGGTGCCGAGCACGTTCGACATGTGGGTGATCGCCACGAGCCGCGTCCTCGGGCCGATGGCGTCGATGACCTTCTGCGGATCGAGGGAGCCGTCGGCCTCGGGCTCGACCCATTTCAGCACCGCACCCTGACGCTCGCGCAGGAAGTTCCACGGCACGATATTGGCGTGATGCTCCATGACCGAGAGCACGATCTCGTCGCCGGGTTCGAACCGCGGCGCGGCCCAAGCGTAGGAGACGAGATTGATGCCGAGGGTCGAGCCCGTGGTGAAGACGATCTCGTCCTCGTGGCCTGCATTGAGGAAACGCTGGATGGTGCCGCGCACCGCCTCGTAATGGTCGGTGGCGAGGTTGGAGAGGTAGTGCAGCCCGCGGTGGACATTCGCGTATTCGGCGGAATAGGCGCGATTCACCGCGTCGATCACGACCTGCGGCTTCTGCGCAGAGGCGCCGTTGTCGAGATAGACGAGCGGCTTTCCGTGGACGCGCGTCTCGAGGATGGGGAAGTCGCGGCGGATGGCCTCGACATCGTAGGGCATGCTGTGGTCGTCCATGCGGAGACCTCCTTACATGGGTTCCTGCGGCGTGATGCCGAGAACCGCAAGGATCATGGCAAAGCCGAAGAACAGGACGATCATCGACAGGATCACGCCTCCGAGCACGAAGAACGGATTCTCGAAACCGTGAAGTTCGGTGACGAAATTTGCGAAGGCCCAGAGCACCCAGACGATGGCGGCGAGCGCGACGATACCGGCGAGCGGCGGCAAGACGAGCAGGAGGACGATCTGCAGCATCTGGATGATCAGCATCATCGCGTTGAGCCAGACCACCAGCGTGAGTGACGCCTGAAAGCCGCCGGTGCCGCCGAAGAGGCCGCCGATCCGCGCCGTGAGCAGCGCGACGAGGCAGATCGCGGCGAACTGGATGAAGGCGCCAAGGAACGGGGTCGTGATGATCGCGGCGGAAACCTGGTCGAGATCGCCAGGCCCGAGCTCGAGGGCGAGAAAGCCGAGGACGACGCTGAGCGCGCTGATCGCCGCGGCCGCCTGGAGCAGGATGCCGGGCTGCAGCTCGAGACCGATCAGTTGACGGGCAACCTCCCGCGGGCTGACGAAGCTGTCCCTCACCAGTTTTCGCCAGTCCATTGCGGCCCTACCCCGCTCCGCCTGCCCATCCGCTCCGGCCATGACCGCCAGTCCCGGACCGCTCAGGCCGCCGCACTGCCGGCGAGAATGGCGAGCACGAAGACCACGAGGCCGAAGGCACCGGCGACGAAGGCCGCCACCAGTCCGCTTGCCTCGAACTGTTCGGCCTCGGCAAGCGAGGCGGCAAAGAACCAGACCCAGAGCGCGAGCCCCGCATAGCCCAAGACCGAGAGCCAAGGCAACACGGCCACGCCGAAGGCGATCTCGGCCAGCGCGCCGACCAGCGACAGCGCGAGCACGACCGGGGCGGCGAGAAGGAGGGACCAGAAGAGGGCAGAACGCGCGGCAAGCGCGCTGCCCCGGCCGCCGAAGGCACGCGCAACGACATGGACGACGAGGCTCGCGACATAGAGGAGAAGCGGCGCGAGGAAGAGAAAGCCGAAGAGATGCGCGCCGATCGCGGCGGTGACCGGCTCCTCGGCCTCGATACCGCGGGCGGTGCGGATGGCGGCCGGCAGCGAGGCGACGAAGAAGAGCCCGCAGGCCACCATCAGGTGAAACAGCGCGCGCGCCTCCGCGAGGCCTGCCCGGATCTGGCGTGCCATCGCCGCACGCGGATCCGGGTAGGCGCGGAAGATCTCGGCGACGAGGCCGCGCGCCATCCGCTCAGGTCCGGTGCCGCGCGACCCAGCCGGCAAGCTGGTCGCGGACGTCGGCGGCGAGTTCCTCGTCCTCGATCTCGGCCACCGCCTCGTCGACGAAGGCAAGGACGAGAAGGTCGGTGGCCTCGCCCCGCGGCACGCCGCGCGAGGTGAGGTAGAAGAGCGCCTCCTCATCCACCGCGCCACAGGTCGCGCCGTGCGAGCATTTCACGTCGTCGGCGTAGATCTCGAGCTCGGGCTTGGTCAGGAACTGCGAGTCCTCGTCCAGCAGCAGGCCCTGGCTGATCTGGTAGCCGTCGGTGCGCTGGGCGATGGAATGGACGAGGATCTTGCCCTGGAAGACGCCGACCGCGCCGTTGCGGAGCACCTTCTTGTAGACCTGCCGGCTCTCGCAGTCGGGAGCGCCGTGGGTGATGAACACCGTGTCGTCGTGGTGGAAATCCCCGTCCCCGAGACAGGCGCCGGCGACATGCGCGACGGCCTCGGCGCCGGCGAACTCGACGATCTGCTCGTTGCGGGTGAGCCGGCCGTTCGCCGTGAGGGTGAACGACTTGAAGGTCGACTTCTCGCCGAGCCGCGAGAACATCGCGGTGTAGGCGAGCCGCTCGTGGTCGCGCCCCTGGGTGCGGACGTGATGGAAGCCCGCGCCATCGGCGATGTCGATCTCCATCACCGAGGAAAGTCGCGAGGCAGCGGGACCGGCCTCGATCACGGTGAGATCGGCACCCGCCTCGAGCCGGATCACGTGGTGAAGGAAGGCGTCTGCCGCGTCGCTCCGGCGCTCGTAGATGAAGCTGACCGGCTTCTTCACGCGGCCGGTGACACGGATGGCGAAGCCTTCCGTCGCATGCGCGGTGTTGAGCGCGGCGAGCGGGCGGTGAACCGCATCCTGGCTACGCGCCTCCAGCACGCCGAAGATGTCGCGCGCCCAGTGGATGTCGGTGCGCAGGGCCTCGGCGAGCGGCTGGATCTCGCAACCCTCGAGCGCGAGCGCGTCCGAACGTTCGGGATCGAAGACGCCGTCGACGAAGACGAGCCTCAGCTGCTCGCTCTCGGCGAAGGTCGGTGTCTCGTCCGTGGAGATCCGCGCCGCCACCGGCGCCTGCGATGCGAGCAGCCGCGCCGGATCGGTGTATTTCCAGTATTCGTCGCGCCGGTGCGGCGCACCCATGGCCGCGAATCGCTTGGCTGCGGCCCCGCGTGCCGCGGAGGCCCAGCCCGCCTCGCCCGCCGGCGCGGGGAGGGCCGTGAGGATCTCCGCTGCAAGGTCGAACTTCTGAGCCGGAACCGCCATTTACGCCACCGCCTTCAGGATGTCGGCATAGCCGTTGCGCTCCACCTCGAGGGCGAGCTCCGGTCCGCCGGTCTGCACGATGCGGCCGTCGGCCATGATGTGGACGACATCGGGCCGGATGTGGTCGAGCAGGCGCTGGTAATGGGTGATGACGAGAAAGGCGCGGTCCTTCGCGCGCAGGGCGTTCACGCCATCGGCGACGAGCTTCATCGCATCGACGTCGAGGCCGGAATCGGTCTCGTCAAGGATGCACATCTTCGGCTCGAGCACCGCCATCTGCAGGATCTCGTTGCGCTTCTTCTCGCCGCCGGAGAAGCCGACGTTGATCGGCCGCTTCAGCATCTCGGCGTCGATGTCGAGGCTCTTCGCCTTCTCACGCACGACACGGAGGAAGTCGGCGGCGTTGATCTCCTCCTCGCCGCGGGCCTTGCGCTGGGCGTTGAGCGCGGTGCGCAGGAAGGTCATGTTGCCGACGCCGGGGATCTCGACCGGGTACTGGAAGGCGAGGAAGAGGCCGAGGGCGGCGCGCTCCTCCGGCTCGATGCCGAGGAGGTCGGCGCCATCAAGGGTGGCGGTGCCCTGGGTGACCTCGTAGCCCTCGCGGCCGGCGAGGACGTAGGAGAGCGTCGACTTGCCCGAGCCGTTCGGCCCCATGATGGCGTGGACCTGGCCGCGCTTCACCTCGAGGTCGACGCCCTTGAGGATCGTCTTGTCCTCCTCCTCGAGCTGTACATGAAGGTTTTCGATCTTCAGCATGATTCTCCTGCCAATTCCAGATCGGGCCGCTCGCGCGGCCCCGTGTTTCCCGACGCTGCGGCTCCCCTAGCGGAGCACGATGCCCTCGACGACCTTGCGGGCGAAGGCAGGCATGCCTTCCGGCCCGGACTGCCGGTCCTTGAGATGGATGGAGAGATCGGGCCGCCGGCTCGCGATGGCGCCGATGAGGTCTCCCCGCACCCTGTCGTCGAGGGTGCCGCCGATCACGACGGCGCGGATGTTGCTTTCGCTTTCGAGCTGGCGAACCGCCTCGTCGCGATTGGTCGCACCGAGCCACTCGACCTGAAGATCACTCAGCGCGGCCTCCATCCGGTCGGCGATTCCAGGCAGCTTTCCGACGACCAGCACGACGGGCTTCATGGCGGTTCTCCCCTTCCGACAGTGCGGCGCCTCAGCGGCGCCGCGTTGCCTCGCGGTTATCTACCGTAATGCGAACGGGCCTCGGCTCCGCCCGGTTCCGCGCCACGAGCAGCAACGCGGTCCCGGCAAGGATGGCCGTGCCGAGAACGAGAGCACCCATCATCCGACACTC
Source organism: Paracoccaceae bacterium (assembly GCA_029265455.1). GTDB lineage: Bacteria > Pseudomonadota > Alphaproteobacteria > Rhodobacterales > Rhodobacteraceae > Amaricoccus. The sequence goes on from JAJUJF010000094.1 coordinate 10,812, forward strand.
CCCTCGAGGCTGATGGCGACGAGCTTCTGCGCCTCCATCGCGAAGTCCATCGGCAGCGCCTGCAGCACCTCGCGGCAGAAACCGTTGACGACAAGCGCCACGGCCTCCTCCTCGTCCATGCCGCGCTGGCGACAGTAGAAGAGCTGGTCGTCATCGACCTTCGACGTGGTGGCCTCGTGCTCGCAGCGGCTCGAGTTGTTCTTGACCTCGATATAGGGAACCGTGTGCGCGCCGCACTTGTCACCGATCAGCAGCGAGACGCACTGCGTGTGGTTGCGGCTGCCGGTTGCCCGCGGATGCATCGAGACCAGCCCGCGATAGGTGTTCTGGGCGAAGCCGGCCGAGATGCCCTTCGAGACGATCCGCGACTTCGTGTTCCTGCCCAGATGCACCATCTTCGTGCCGGTATCGGCCTGCTGGCGGTTGTTGGTGATGGCGATCGAGTAGAACTCGCCCTGGCTGCCCTCGCCCCGCAGGATGCAGGACGGATACTTCCAGGTGATCGCCGAACCGGTCTCGACCTGGGTCCACATCACCTTCGACCGGGCACCGCGGCAGTCCGCGCGCTTGGTAACGAAGTTGTAGATGCCGCCCCGGCCTTCCTCGTCGCCCGGGAACCAGTTCTGGACCGTCGAGTATTTCACCTCCGCGTCATCGAGCGCGACGATCTCGACCACCGCCGCGTGGAGCTGCGCGGTGTCGCGCTGCGGCGCGGTGCAGCCCTCGAGATAGGAGACGTAGGACCCCTTGTCGGCGATGATGAGGGTGCGCTCGAACTGGCCGGTGTTCTCGGCGTTGATGCGGAAATAGGTCGAGAGCTCCATCGGGCAGCGGACCCCCGGCGGCACGTAGACGAA
>JAJUJF010000031.1 GCA_029265455.1 Paracoccaceae bacterium
CGTCCTTTTACTGGAATCGCATCACGAAATAATTACAGCAAGAGGTGATTCCCGGCAATAATCTAAAGATAGCTCCAAATGATGTGATAATCTGCACGTAAAAAGTGTATAAATATGCGTGCCGAGGGTGTTGCCGTAAATTTATGTCATGATTCGTCTTGTGGCACCCATATATGGTGGGCGGACTTGTGGTCGCCCCGTAATCGCCGGTTTCCGATTGGAGCGGTCGGAACCTGAACACGGGTGTGCGCATATATCCCGCGTTTAATTACATGATAATTTATTATCCGATCGGGTAATCCGGAGCGTTTATTGCGGCCGTCGGGAGGCTAGGGAAGTCGGTGTCGGCTTGCTCCCCTTGTGCCGCCGCGGGTTTCCGGATCCTCCGCATCGTCCCGTTCGAACAGGGGAAGAGGGAACATCCGTGGTCCGGTGCGGCGTCAGGCCGGCCGCCTCCTCCTCGGGCCGCGTCGCCGATCATCTCCCGCCGGCCTCCCTGCCCGCGGCGTGCGCCTGGACATGGCGTACCAGGTCGCGGACTGCCTCCCTGTCCTTCCGCGTCGGGCGGTGGCTGCCGGAGATTGCAAGCGGGACCTCCGGCGGGATGCCCCGGCCTTCCCAGAGGATGCCCTCCGGGTCGAGATAGACCTCGTTCGACAGGTTGATCACCCAGCCGTTCGGCAGGCGCCTGGAAAGGATGTCGGAGAGCGAGCCCTCGGTCGTTCCGCCAAGATGCACGACGTTGGGAAGCGCGCGCATCGACATCACGAAGACCTCCGCGGCGCTGGCGGTGCGATGGCTGGTGATCAGGTAGACAGGTCCCGTGAATGCGGGCCGGTCGGACGGTTGCAGCATGATCTCCTGGCTCTCCGCGCCGACTGCATCACCGGGACGTTTGGAATAGGGGAGGGTCGGCGCGGCGGCAAAGCGGCGTGCTATCCGCCGCGCGAAGCTGTCATCTCCGCCGCCGTTCCTGCTGACATCGACGATGACGGCGGACATGTCCTCGAAGAACGTCATCGCCTCGTCGAGCGCGGCCTCCAGCGCCTGCGGCTTCATCCCCGACATCGCCCGTATCTCGAGATAGCCGACATCATCGGCGAGGCGGCCATGGACCAGCGTGTCCCCGCCGCGCGAGCGGGGCTTCTCCAGGCTGTCCACGGCCGCCCGTGCGCTCCACGCGCCTGCGGTCGCCGATGACGATGTCGCCTGCACGGGCGCAGGCTTGTCCGTGCCGGAGATTTCGAATTCCCTGCCGTCGATTTCCGCCTCGAGCCCGACATGGCTGTCCCGGAACAGCGACACCAGCCCCGCGAGCAGCTCGAAGAGCGCGCGGTCGCTCATCCCCGCATCCAGTCGGGATCGGGCGGCGGCCACCGCCTGCTCCCACTCCACGCCACGCTCCGCGAAGAAGGCGTAATGGGTGGCGAAGGCTTCGGCGAAGGCGTCGAACACGGCTTCCGGGGAGGCCGGCGGCCGCTCGCGGCACCGGCCCGGCAGGTCGTCGATGCGGTCGAAGATGTAGAAGTATTCCGGGTCTTCCATGCGGATGCGAAGGCTCGCGCCGTCCCCGGAGAGCTCCGGCCGGTTGTCCGGCCGCAACGCGAAGTCCGATCCCCGCCCTGACCGGATGCAGAAGCTTCCGCTCACGTCGTAGCGTTCGACCCGGCCGTCCGCGATCTGCCAAAGCCAGCCGTAGCCGCGCGAGATCCAGATGCCGTCGAACCGGCTTCCGACTCCGGATGTGCCTGACGTCGCGGTGTCAGCGGCAGCGCAGGCAGATGCCGTCAGGCCGATCGCCAGCAGGCAGCCGGCAGGGCAGGTCCACAGGCGGCTCATTCCGTCGCGATCATGTCGTTCGCCCCGGACATGACTGCCTTCTCCAGGAGCACCTTGCCTGTGCACCCTATCGCGACTGCACCTGCTTTCGATACTTCAAAGGAACAGGTCCTGATAAACAATTCGATGTCGGACTTTCACTTTCAGTTCCCGGTTCCACTTCCATTGATCTGGCGGGTTCTCGCCCTTCGCAGCCGGCGACCCGGTGCTGATGTCCAGGATGGCGCGCACATGATCCGCACCCTGCGGCCCCGATGTCGCACGCGTCCCGCCGGCCCGGTTCAGCGGGCGGCCCGGATGCGCCGCACGTCGGTGCCGAGGAACCTGAGGGCGATCTTCTCGATCTCGATGATCATGAATATCGCCGCCCCGGATGCCACGACGAGGCCCCACTGCTCGCCGCTCAGCCGGGTCGAGCCGAAGATCGCCTGGAATGCCGCCATCTCCGTATAGGCGAACTGCAGGACCGCGCAGGCGGCGATGGCGACGAGCACATAGGGATTGCCGACCAGTCCCTCCCACGAGAGCACCGAGCCCCGGACATGGCGGCTGTTGACCAGATAGAACATCTCCGCGAGCACCACCGCGGTGACCGCCATCGTCCGCGCGGTCTCGATGCTCGCGCCGCGCGACAGCTCCCACAGGAACAGGCCGAGCGCCGACGCCATCATCAGCACGGAGACGAGGACGAGCCGCCAGATGAAGAACCCGGTGAGCAGCGGTTCCTTCGGATCGCGCGGCGGGCGGTGCATCACGTCGTTCTCGGTCGGCTCGAAGGCGAGCGCGAGGCCGAGCGTGCTGACCGTGACCATGTTGATCCACAGGACCTGCGCCGGCGTCAGCGGCAGCAGCAGCTCGAACAGGATCGCGGCGATGACCACCAGCGCCTCGCCCCCGTTCGTCGGCAGCATGAAGATGATGAACTTGCGGATGTTGTCGTAGATGCCGCGCCCCTCGCGGACGGCGTTGGCGATGGTGGCGAGATTGTCGTCCGCGAGCACCATGTCCGCCGCCTCCTTGGCCGCCTCGTTGCCCTTGAGGCCCATGGCGACGCCGACATCGGCGCGTTTGAGGGCAGGGGCGTCGTTGACGCCGTCCCCGGTCATGGCGACGATCTCGCCCGCCTCCTGCATGGCCTGCACGAGGCGCAGCTTGTGCTCGGGGCTTGCGCGCGCGAACACGTCCACCCGGGGGACGAGGCGCCGGAGCTCGGCGTCGTCCATGGTCTCTATCTCGGCGCCGGTGAGCGGGGGCGCGTCGCGGCCGATGCCCATCATCGCGCCGATGGCGCGGGCGGTCTCGACATGATCGCCGGTGATCATCTTGACCCGGATCCCGGCGCGCGCGGATTCGGCGATGGCGGTGGTCGCCTCCTCGCGCGGGGGGTCGATGATTCCGACGAGCCCCATGAGGGTGAAGCCGCCGCGCCGCAGATGCGAGAAGCGTACCTCGCGCTGCCCGGGGTCGGCCGGTTTCGCGGCAACGGCGAGGATGCGAAGACCCGCCGCGGCCGCGGCCGACCCCTGCCGGTGCCAGTATCCGGCATCGAGGGGCTGCACGCCCCGGCCCGGGATGCCCTGCCTGTCGCACATCTCGAGGATGCGCTCGGGCGAGCCCTTCACGTAGATGAAGCCCCGTCCCTCGTCATCGTGGTTCAGGGTGGCCATCAGGCGATGGAGCGACTCGAAGGGAATGACATCGACGCGGGGCTGCGCTCGCCTTTCGCCTGCCGGATCGAGTCCCATCTTCATCGCGAGCGTGACCAGCGCCCCCTCCGTCGGGTCGCCATCCAGCTGCCACATCCCGTCGCGGTGGTGCAGGTCGGCGTCGTTGCACAGCACCAGCGCGCGGGCGAGGTCGGCCACTTCCGGATGGTCCTCGGGAAGGATGGTCTCGCCGGCCAGATGCAGCCCGCCCTCGGGCGCGTAGCCGACGCCGCTCACGTCGAAGACGTTGCCCGTGGTGATCACCTTCTGCACCGTCATCTCGTTCCGGGTGAGCGTGCCGGTCTTGTCGGAGCAGATCACCGTCACCGAGCCCAGTGCCTCGACCGCCGGCAGCCGCCGGATGATGGCGTTGCGCTGGGCCATCCGCTGCACGCCGAGGGCGAGCGTGATCGTCATGATCGCCGGCAGTCCCTCCGGAATGGCCGAGGCGGTGAGGGCGACCGCCATGAGGAACATCTCCTCCGCCGGCTGGCCCCGCACGAAGACGCCGATGGCGAAGGTGATGGCCGCGAGCAGCAGGATGACGACGGCAAGCCACTGGCCGAACCTGTTGATCTTGCGCATGAGCGGGGTGGCGTGCGTCTCCACCTTCTCGAGCATCGAGCCGATGCGGCCGATCTCGGTCGCCGGACCGGTGGCCACCACCACGCCGGTCGCCACGCCGGAGGAGACCAGCGTGCCCGAATAGAGCATGCAGCGGCGATCGCCGAGCGGCGCCTCGGCGTCGACCGGGGCGAGGGCCTTCTCCACCACCTCGGTCTCGCCGGTCAGGATCGCCTCGTTGACCCGCAGCGCCTTCTCGGTGACGAGGCGCAGGTCCGCCGGCACCTTGTCGCCGGCCGCGAGCGCCACGAGGTCGCCGGGGACGAGTTCCTCCGCCGGGAGGTCGATGCGCTCGCCGTCGCGCACGACGATGGCATGGAGCGAAAGCATCCTGCGGATCGCATCGAGAGCGCGTTCCGCCTTGCCTTCCTGGATGAAGCCGATGACGGCGTTGACGATGACGGCAAGGAGCAGGACGCCGGTATCGATCCAGCGCCCGAGCCCTGCGGTGATCACCGCCGCGCCGAGCATCACGTAGATGAGGACGTTGTGGAACTGCTGCAGGAAGCGGAGCCACAATGGCCGTCGCCTCGGCGGCGGGAGCCGGTTCGGCCCGAACCGCGCCATCCTCCCGGCGGCCTCCTCCCCGGAAAGACCGCGATGGCGGTCGCTGCCCTGGCGTTCCACCACATCGTCGATGGTGAGGCTGTGCCACGCGATGCTCGGTATTTCGCGATCCATTGGTCGGTGAGGTCCTCAATGAACGGCCGGGATCCGAATCACCCCAATCGGAATCACGGGGGCCGGAATCATCATGGCCGGGAACGTCCGGTTATCACATGAGCCGGGGAAATGTGGACCGGGACGCCGCCGGCTCCGCGCGCGAGGCCGTCACCAGCCGCCGCGCCACCCGCGGATCGGAGGGAGGCCGGTTGCAGGCGGCACGCAATCGCCGGTTCCCGTGGCATGGACGCCCCGGTCTCTTCCTGTCTTCCGGCTGATCCGTCTGCGATGGCGAAGGGGAGCGTGGATGGCGGAGACCTGATGTTCCGGAAGGGAAGGGGGCCATCACGCCGCCGGATGTCGACTGGTGCATCACGGGCTCCCGTCCGGCGATCGCGGCGGAATCGCAGGGAACGGGCACCTTCGCGGAAAGGCAGGGCGCTGCCGCCGGGACAGGTGGCTGTCCCCCTGTCACGAGCGGCGATGCGGAGGCGGCTGTGGTTCAGGCGTGCACCGGCAGGCGTTTGGCGATGTCGACGAAATTCATGACCGCCTTCGCCCGGTTGGTCCGCTTCCAGACGAGGATGGTCTCGCTGCGAAAGGCGGGATTGGCGATCGGCCGCACCTCGACGCTCCGGCCGAGAAAGCTGATCAGGCTCTCGGGATAGATGGTGATGCCGAGCCCGGCCGCCACCAGCCCCATGAGCGCCAGCGTGTTCGATGCCTCGAGCCGGATGTTCATCCTGATCCCCTCCCGGGTGAAGAGGTCGTCAAGCCGCCAGCGGTATTCGCCCCATTCGATCATGTCGCCCAGGATCAGCTCGAATTCCGCGATCTCCTCCGGCAGCACCCGCTGCCTGCGCGCGAGCGGATGGTTGCGCGGCACGACGACATGGAGCGGCTCCGACGCAAGCAGGATGGTGTGATATTCGGAATGATCGAAGGGGCCGATCATGAAGCCGATGTCGATCTCGTCATTGGCAAGCGCGAGTTTCTGCCCCTGCGTGCGGATGTAGCGCAGCCGCACGTCGACATGGGGATGATGGCGCTGGAACCGCGCCACCGCATTCGGCATCAGTTCGGTGGCGGCGAAGGCCATGTAGGCCACCCTCAGAAGCCCGGTCTTGCCTTCGGCGATGCGGCGGGCGTTCCGGATCGAATCCTCGTAATGCGTGAGCAGGTGGATGTTTTCCTCGTAGAACGTCCGGCCTGCCGGCGTCAGCGCCACCTCGCGGGTGGTGCGCTCCAGCAGCCGGAAGCCGAGCATCTGCTCGAGCTTCTGGATGCGCCGGGTGAGGGCGGACTGGTCGATGTGCAGCCGCTCCGCACTGCGCCGGAAGTTCAGCTCTTCCGCGACGACCAGGAAGGAGTCCACGAGGTCCAGCCCGGAAGCCATCTGCCTGTTCTCTTCGGGTACGAACCTTTGTTCCCGGAATTCGGGTGCGAACCTTTGTTCCCAGAATAATGCGCCTCGCGCAACAATAATTGCCGAACCGCCAATTCCTCCGGGGTCCCGATGGGCGCATTGATGGCTGCGGGCGGTCGCAGGCCGCCGAGTGACAGCAACAATGGATGGCCCGGCCAGGGTCAGGAGAGGAAATCGGATGAGCCAGGTGGACAACAACGAACTCGACCGGATGCTGCGTCAGGCCTTCGATGCGGCAAGCGCAATCTACAAGGAGCGCGGCTTCCAGCGCCGTGTCGGCTTCGGCCGGCGGCCGGCCCTCGTCAGCGTCGACCTCGCCAACGCCTGGACGCGGCCGGGCAACCCCTTCACCTGTGACCAGGAGAAGATGAACAACGAGATCATCCCGGGCATGCAGCGCCTGCTCGAGGCCTGCCGCGCCAACGGCCACCCGGTGATCCACGTCACCACCGCCTACGAGATCACCGACCGCAACGCGCCCTTCACCGACATGGGCCTCTGGCACGACAAGATCCCGGTCGATGTGATGAACCTCGCCGACAAGGATCTCTGGGCGATCGACAGCCGGATCGCGCCGGTCGAGGGCGAGTACACGCTGCTGAAGAAGCGCGCCTCCTCCTTCCACGGCACCGAGCTTGCCGGAATCCTCCGCGCCAACGACGTCGACACCATCCTCGTCACCGGCGTCACCGCCTGCGCCTGCGTGCGCCAGACGATCTGTGACGGCATCGCCGACGGCTTCCGCACCATCGCCGTCAAGGAATGCATCGGCGACCGCGTCCCCGGCGCCGTGGCGTGGAACCTCTTCGACATCGACGCGAAGTTCGGCGACGTCCACACCGTCGACGAGTGCGTGCAGTACCTGAACTCGGTGAACGGCACCCGCGCCGCCGCGGAGTGATCCCGTTCAAGTGACCTCGGCGAAGCGGCGCCAGCCGCTTCGCCCTCCTCGAAGCGCCCCCGTCCGTCGCGGCGCCGGGGGCACGTGTCAGGGAAGTGCCCCGAATGTCACAGGCCGATTCCGGCAGCACGCACGCCGATGCCGCCACACTGCGCAAGGTCACCACGGCCGCCGTCGCAGGCACGATGATCGAATGGTTCGACTTCGCGATCTACGGCTTCATGGCGCCGATCATCGCGATCACCTTCTTCCCCGAAGGCAACCCCGTAGCGGGCCTGCTCCAGACCTTCGCCATCTTCGCGGTCGCCTTCGCCCTCCGTCCCCTGGGCGGCGCCTATTTCGGCATGATGGGCGACAGGATCGGCCGCAAGAAGGTGCTGGCGCTGACGGTGCTCCTCATGTCGATCGCCACTGCCGCGATCGGCTTCCTGCCCGGCTACCAGACGATCGGCATCTGGGCGCCGATCCTGCTCATGCTCGCGCGCTGCCTGCAGGGCTTCTCCGCCGGCGGCGAATATGCCGGCGCCGTCACCTACGTGATCGAACATGCGCCCGATGACCGCCGCTCGCGCTACTCGAGCTGGATGCCGTCCGCCACCTTCGCCTCCTTCGCGCTCGCGGCCCTCATCTCCTATCTCCTGACGGTCGGGCTTTCGGCCGAGGCGATGAATTCCTGGGGCTGGCGGGTGCCCTTCCTGCTGGCGGCGCCCCTCGGCCTCGTCGCGCTCTACATCCGCTCGAAACTGGACGAGAGCCCGATCTTCCAGGAGGTCCTCGACAGCAAGGAGGCCGAGCATTCGCCGCTTGCCGCGACGATCCGCGAGCAGTGGGTCCCGATGGTGCGGCTCGGCGCCTACATCAGCCTCACCGCGCTCTCCTTCTACATCTTCTCGACCTACATGACGACCTTCCTGCGCACGGTCGTCGGGATGGAGGCGCATCTCGTCCTGCTCTCGAACGTGCTGGCGCTCGGTTTCGCGGCCGTGCTCGCGCCGTTCCTCGGCGTGGCCTGCGACCGGATCGGCCGCCGGCGGACGATGATCGCCTCGGCTCTGCTGCTCGGCGCGCTCGCGCTGCCCGCCTATCTCCTCGCCGGGAGCGGCACCCTCGGCTCGGCGCTGTCGGCCCAGGTCATGCTCGCCCTCGGAGCGGTCACCGCGAATGTCGTGACGGCCGTGCTGCTGTGCGAGATGTTCCCGACGCGGGTGCGCTACACCGCCTCGGCCATCACCTACAACGTCTCCTACGCGATCTTCGGCGGCACCGCGCCCTTCGTCGCCACCTGGCTGATCGTGGCAACCGACAACCGGATCGCCCCGGCAATCTACATCACCGTCGTGGCAGCCGTGGCCTTCGCGGTCGCGCTCCTCACTCCCGAAACCGCGGGCCGCCCCTTCCATGCGGCGGAAGGGGAGGAGGATGACCTCCCCCTCGACACGCCCGCCATGGCCCGCGCCTGACCCCCTAGGACCGACACCCAACTCGGAGGACAATCAGAATGGCAAGAATTGGAGTAGACGTCGGCGGCACGAACACGGATCTCGTGCTCGAATGCTCGAAAGGCGTCTTCTATCACAAGGTCCCCACCACGCTGAAGAACCAGGCGATCGGCGTGATCGAGGGCATCCGGGGCATCTGCACCCTCGCCGGGATCGAGCCGGGCGAAGTGGATACCATCGTCCACGGCACCACCACCGCCACCAACATCACCATCGAGCATAACGGCGCCGAGACCGGGATGCTGACGACGGAGGGTTTCCGCGACATCCTCCACATCGGCCGGCACAAGCGCCCCTACAACTTCTCGCTGCATTTCGACGTGCCGTGGCAGAGCCAGCCGCTCGTCAAGCGCCGCAACCGCATCTCCATCGCCGAGCGCATCCTGCCCCCCTCGGGCGAGATCGCGACGCCCCTCGACGAGGACCAGGTCCGCGCCGCCTGCGCCCTCTTCCGCAAGCGGGGGATCAACTCGGTCGTCATCGGCTTCATGTTCTCCTTCCTCAACGACGCGCATGAACGCCGCGCCAAGGAGATCGTCCTCGAGGAGATGCCCGACGCCTATGTCACGATCTCGAGCGAGGTCGCCAAGGTCATGCGCGAATACGAGCGTTTCTCGACCGCGGCGATGAACTCCTATGTGGGTCCGAAGACCGCCTTCTACCTCCGCGACCTCGAGGCGAAGCTCCGCGACGCGGGCGTGAGCTCCAAACTCCGCATCATGCAGTCGAACGGCGGCGTCTCCACCGTCGAGGCCTGCGCCCGCCGGCCGATCTCGATCCTGATGTCGGGCCCCGCCGGCGGCGTCATCGGCGGCGCTTCCGAGGGCGAGATGACGAATGTCGCGAATGTCATCACCGTCGATATCGGCGGCACCTCGGCCGATATCAGCACCATCCCCAATGCCTGCGTGAAGATCATGAACCCGCGCGACACCTATGTGTCGGGCCATCCGGTGCTGACGCCGATGATCGACCTCGTCACCATCGGCGCCGGCGGCGGCTCGGTTGCCTTCATCGACGAGGCGGGCGCCTTCAACGTCGGGCCGCGCTCGGCCGGGTCCGAACCCGGCCCCGCCTGCTACGGCCGCGGCGGCGAGGAGCCGACCGTCACGGACGCCCAGGTCGTGCTCGGCCGGCTCGATCCCGACAAGGCGCTGGGCGGTGACCTCCAGCTCGACGCCGAGCTTGCCCGCAAGGCCATCGAGGAGAAGATCGCGAAGCCCCTCGGCATGAGCGTCAAGGAGGCGGCACTCGGCATCATCAAGATCATCAACTCCAACATGGCGCTGGCGATCCGGTCGAACTCGGTCGCGCGCGGCATCGACCCGCGCTCCTTCTCGATCATGCCCTTCGGCGGCGCGGGGCCGCTCCACGGCGTCGCCCTGGCCGAGGCGGTCTCGGCCCGTGACGTGATCGTCCCGATCGCGCCCGGCATCACCGCGGCGGTGGGCCTGCTCAAGACCGACCTGCGCTACGAGCATACCGAGGCCGGCATCCTCGAGCTCAGCAAGGCGACCGATGCGGAACTCGCCCGCATCAACGAGCATATCGAGCACCTGCGCCGGAAGGTCACCGAGGAGCTCGACAACGACGGCATCCCGCGTTCCGAGCAGAAGTTCGAGATGGTGGCCGAATGCCGCTACCATGGCCAGGGATTCGAACTCCGCGCCCGGATGCCGGAAGGTCCGGTCACGCAGGAGAACAAGTCGATCATCATCGACAGTTTCCACGACCAGCACCAGCAGGACTACGGCTACAGCTATCGCGACGCCGAGGTCGAGCTCATCACGCTCCGCGCCATCGGCAGCGCCTCCGTGCCGCGGATCGACATCCCCAAGGTTCCCGTCGGCGACGGCTCGGGACCGGATCGCGCGCTGATGTTCGTGCGGCCCACGACCTTCGATGACGGCCGCACGCTGGAGACCCCGCGCTACGACCGCAGGAAGCTCTGCGCGGGCGACCGGGTCTCGGGCCCGGCGATCCTGATCCAGCACGATGCCACCACCCTGGTGCCGCCGGGCTACGTGGCGGAGACGCTCGAATTCGGAACCATCCGGCTCAAGCAGGCTGGCGCGGCCTGAGAGGAGAGACGACCATGAATGTCATGACCCAACCGATTCCGCAGGTCGCCGCCCGCAAGGAGGTCGATCCGATCACGCTCCAGGTGATCCGCGGCTCGTTCGAGACCATCGCCGAGGAGATGGGCCACGTCCTCTACCGGATGTCCTTCTCCTCGATCATCCGCGAGAGCCAGGATCTCGGCGCCGGCCTGTTCGACACCGAGTTCAACACGCTGTGTGAATCGGAATCGACGCCGATGCATATCGGCTCGATCCCGGGCTACCTGCGCGGCATTGCCGAGACGATCGAGGACGGCGAGTGGTACGAGGGCGACGTCGTCGTCCACAACCATCCCTACCACGGCGCGAGCCACACGCCCGATCTCGCCGTCGTCGTGCCCGTGTTCTACCAGGGCCGGCTCGTCGGTTTCGCCGGGAACACGGCCCATCATGTCGACATCGGCGCGGCGACGCCCGGCCTGATCATCGACGTGCCCGATGTCTATGCCGAGGGCATGCTGTTCGCCGGCACCAAGCTCTACCGGAAGGGCAGGCCCAACACCGGGATGTGGAACTTCATCCGCAACAACAGCCGCGCCGCGCAGCAGCTCGTGAGCGACATCGAGGCGCAGGTGGCCTCGGCCCGTCTCGGTGCCCGGCGGTTCGTCGAGCTTCTGGACAAGTATGGCGAGGAAACCGTCTTCGCCGCCGCCAACCAGCTCATGGACTATTCCGAACGTCTCACCCGGCAGCGGATCGCCGAGATCCCGGACGGCGAATACGTGGCGGAAGGCTGGCTCGACGACGATGGCCGCAACCGCGACCAGCGGCTGAAGGTCAAGGTGACGGTCCGCGTCACCGGCGACGAGGTCGAGGTGGACCTGACCGGCTCCGCCGACCAGACGCCCACCGCCTACAACGTGCCCTTCGAGGGCTCGACCAAGGTCGCGGCCTACGCCGCCTTCCGCAAGCTCCTGCTCGATGCCGCGACCTCGGAAGTGCGCGCGCCCTCGAACGAGGGCTCGTTCCGGCCGGTCAAGGTGACGGCGCCGCTCGGGTCGATCTTCAACCCGAAGGCCCCGGCCTCGGCCGAGGCCCGCTTCACCCAGTGCAACCGGATGATCGACCTCATCATCCGCGCGCTGGCGCCGGTGATGCCGGAGACGGTGATCGCCGGTTCCTCGGCCTCGATCTCGTTCGCCGCCTATTCGGGCGTGCGGCCGAGCGGCGAATACTGGGTCTTCCTCGAGGTGAACGAGGGCGCCTATGGCGGCCGCCCGCATTCGGATGGGCCGGATTCGATCGACAACCTCATGGCGAACACGCGGAACAACCCGCTCGAGGATCTCGCCATGCATCTGCCGATGATCTGCGACCGCTACGAGCTGCGCGACGACCAGCCGCCGGGCGCGGGCGAGTTCCGGGGCGGCATCGGCGTCGTCAAGGCCCAGCGCATGCTGACCCCGGGCTTCATCACCCATGAGTCCGAGCGCCACACCGAAGCGCCCTGGGGCCTCTTCGGCGGCACCGACGGCGCCACCGGCCGCTGCGTGCTCTACAATGCGGACCGGCCCGGCGAGACCCGGGAGATGTATTCCAAGTTCTCCGGTCTCGCCGTCGAGGCGAACGACGTCATGGCCTATTACGGGCCCAATGGCGGTGGCTACGGCTCGCCCCTGAAACGCCCGGCCCGCAAGGTGCTCGAGGACGTGCTCGACGGCTTCTGCAGCGTCGAGCGTGCCCGCGACGTCTACGGGGTCGTGGTCAATCTCGAGGACGAGACGGTGGACATCGCCGCCACCGAGAGCCTCCGGGCAAGGATGGCGGCCGCCGGCTGACGACCCGGCAAGAAGGACCGCCGGCGGCTTCTGCCGCCGGCGGCAAGACAACCAACAGGGAATCGAAACCATGTCCGTCGCAACCCACGGCCATGTGCGGGAGATCGACCGCACCGGGCTGATCGAGGAATCGATCCTGCCCACCCAGCTCAACCAGCGCCCGATCGGCCTCGTCGGCTACGCCTGGATCTGGGTCGGCATCGCGGTGATCATCGCCACCTATTCGCTGGGCGCCACCGGGGTCGGGGGCGGGGTGCCGCTCGCCACCGTGATCCTCACCATCTTCCTCGCCAATCTCGCGATCGGCGCCTTCATGATCCTCACCGCCGATATCGGCACCGAACACGGGCTGTCCTTCGCCGTCTATCTCCGCGCGCCCTTCGGCGTGCACGGGACGCATGTCCCCTCGGTCTCGCGCGGGGTGGTCGCGGCGATGTGGTTCGGCATCCAGACCTATCTCGGCGCGCTGGCGCTGAACGGGATCGGCGAGTATTTCCTCGGCTTCGACAGCTGGGTCTTCTGGTATTTCGCCTTCGCGGTCGTGCAGGTCGCCAACACCGCCGTCGGCATCAAGGCCGTCGAGCGGCTCGCCGCGGTCGCGGCGCCGGCGATCATCGCCATCTCGATCTGGATGTATTTCACGCTGGAGGAACTCGCCGCCCTCGAGGGCATCAACATCTGGAACTTCCGGGCCACGGGCGAGATGTCGCTGCTCGTGCTCTTCGTCGCCAACATGGGTTTCTGGGCGACGATGGCGATCGACATCCCCAATCTCACCCGCTTCCTCAGGACGCGTCCCGGCGCGCGGAGCTTCACCGACCGCAACCGCAACGTCTTCCTCGCCCAGCTCGTGGCGCTTCCCGTCACCCAGGCCCTGATCGCCGGCATCGGCGGCGTCTCCTTCATCGCCACCGGCAACTGGAACCCGGTCGAGGTCATCCAGGGCGAGGGCGAGGGGCTTTCGCTCGTCCTGCTGCTCGCCCTCGTCGTGCTGGCGCAGTGGTCGACCAACAACGCCGCCAATCTCATCCCCTCGGCACTGCCCTTCATCAACCTCGCGCCGCGCGTCGTCACCTATCCGATGGCGGTGGTGATCGCCGGCATCGTCGGCACCCTCTGCTTCCCCTGGCTGATCCTCGACAATCTCTTCACCTTCCTCGGCTACTATGCCGCCTTCCTGTCGGCGACCGGGGGCGTGATGGTCGCCGACTACTACCTGATCCGGCGCCGGCGGCTGAATGTCCCGGATCTCTACCGGCATGACGGACAGTTCCGTTACTGGAGCGGCTTCAACCCGGCAGGGCTCGTCGCCTGGGGCCTCGCCGGCGGCCTCGCGATGTGGTTCTCGCAATATGCCTTCCTCATCGGCTTCCCGCTCGCGCTCGTCCTCTACACGGCGGTGATGCGGGGCTTCGTCCTGCCCCGCCACCCGCAGGCGGAGATCACGAGCGGCTTTGCCGACGACTACCTCGCCACCTCCGAAGGCCGCAGCTGGGCCTACATGGGCGCCGGCCGCTTCCGCCGCGCGACGGTGGGAGAGAGCGACGGCTCGGGTCGCGAGGATCTCTGAACATCCCGGCCCCGCGCCTCGTGCGCGGGGCATCGGGCGCCGCGGCGGGCTGGGGCGCGGCCGGGATGCTTGCAAGGACCGCGGCGAGGGGCGAAGGAAAGGGGGGACCCTCGGGGACGCCACCCGCGCCTTCTGCCGGATAGCAAGCATGAGCCCTGCCACCCTCTGCCGTGACTGTCTTGCCGATCTCTCCGGCAGGCCCGCCGCCTCCCGCTGCCCGGCCTGCCGCTCGCCGCGGCTCCTTTCCCATCCCGAGCTCGAGGATCTCGCCATCGCCCATCTCGATGCCGATGCCTTCTACGCCTCGGTCGAGAAACGCGACGATCCCTCGCTCGCCGATCTTCCCGTCATCGTCGGCGGCGGCGCGCGCGGCGTCGTCACCACCGCCTGCTACATCGCCCGCCTCTACGGCGTGCGCTCCGCCATGCCGATGTTCCGGGCGCGCAAGCTCTGTCCCGACGCCGTCGTCATCCCCCCGAACTTCCCCAAATACGTCGCCGTCTCGCGCGGGATCCGCGAGCGGCTCGAACGGCTCACGCCGCTCGTCGAGCCGCTTTCCCTCGACGAGGCCTTCCTCGATCTCTCCGGCACCACCCGCCTCCATGGCGCGCCGCCCGCCCATCTCCTCGCGCGGCTCCAGCAGGAGATCGAGCGCGACTTCGGCATCACCGTCTCGATCGGGCTCTCGCATGCGCGCTATCTCGCGAAGATCGCCTCCGACGCCGACAAGCCGCGCGGCTTCACCCTGATCGGCCGCGCCGAGACCCTCGACTATCTCGCGCCCCAGAAGCTCGCGCAGCTCCCGGGCATCGGCCCCGTCACCGCGCGTACCCTCGCCGCGGACGGCCTCGTCACCGTCAGCGACGCCCGCCGGCGCGGCCGCGACGCGCTGATCCGCGCCCATGGCGAACTCGGCCTGAGGCTTCACCGCCTCAGCCACGGCGAGGATGCCCGGCCGATCACCCCCGACCGCGCCCTGAAGTCGATCTCCCACGAGACCACCTTCGAGGAGGACATCGCCGATGCCGACATCCTCCGCCGCCATCTGTGGCGCCTCGCCGAGAAGGTCTCCGCCCGGGCGAAGGCACGCGGCCTCGCCGGCCATACCGTCACTCTGAAGCTCAAGCGCGCCAATCACCGCACGCTCACCCGCCGCCATACGCTTGCCGTGCCGACGCAGCTTGCCGACACGCTCTACCGCCAGGTGTTGCCGCTGCTGGCGCGGGAACTGCCGCAGGGGCCGTTCCGGCTGATCGGGACCGGGCTTGCCGACCTGCTTCCGGACTCGGGCGATCCGCCCGGCGATCTCGCCGATCCCGCTGCCGCCCGCCGCGCCGAGGCCGAACGCGCCGCCGACCGCATCCGCGCCCGCTTCGGGGCGGGCGCCATCGGCCTCGGCCGCGCCCTCGACTGATCCGGCCTTCCCGCCTCCCGCGCCAGCGGCCGGTTCCCGCGCCGCCCTCCTCGACGGGGCCCGAGGGCCCCGCACTCGTCGGGCGGGCCGGCGACTGCGGCGCCGCCGGCCGGCTGTCGATGCGGGCGAACCGGCGCGTCAGCCCGCCGCCGCGGCAGGCCGTTAACGGATGGGCAAGTTATCGTTGTCGTTTCATATCAATGGGTTGATGGGGTTTTCACGCGTGGGCACCCCTGGGCCCACGCTAGAGGACGCGCGCCACCACGAAGTCGGCAAGCGCCTCGAGATGCTCTCGGATCGCCCCTTCCGGCAGATCCGCGAGCGCCGCCTTCGCCCGTTCCGAATGGTCGAGGGCCGCCCGCCGCGTCGCCGCGAGTGCCCCGTGCCGGTCGAGGAGCGCGAGCGCCCGTTCGAGGTCGCCCTCCTGCTGGTCGCCCCGGCCGATGACCCGCTCCCAGAAGCTCCGCTCCTCCGCATCGGCCGCCGCCACCGCCCGGATCACCGGCAGCGTCATCTTCCGCTCGCGGAAATCGTCGCCGACATTCTTGCCGAGCGTGACCGAGGCCCCGCCGTAGTCGAGGAGGTCGTCCGCGATCTGGAAGCTCACCCCGAGCGCATCGCCGTACTCCCGCAGCGCCGCCACCTCCCGGTCGGACGCCCCCGCGACGATCCCCCCTGATTCCGTCGCCGCCGCGAACAGCGCCGCCGTCTTTCCCCGCACCACCCGGAGATAGGTCTCCTCGTCGGTGACGAGATTGGCCGCCGTCGTCAGCTGCAGGACCTCGCCCTCCGCGATCACCGCCGCGGCATTCGCGAGGATGTCCAGCGCGCGGAGATTCCCGGTCTCGACCATCAGCTGGAACGAGCGGGCAAAGAGATAGTCGCCGACCAGCACGCTCGACTTGTTGTCCCAGAGGAGGTTCGCGGTGGGCCGACCGCGCCTGCGCGAACTCTCGTCCACCACGTCGTCGTGGAGAAGGGTCGCGGTGTGGATGAACTCGACCGTCGCCGCCAGCCGGAGGTGATGCTCGCCCCCGTAGCCGAAGAGCCGCGCCGCCGCCACGGTCAGGAGCGGCCTGATCCGCTTGCCGCCGGCCTCGACCAGGTGCGCCGTCACTTCCGGGATGCGGGGTGCGTGTTCGCTCGCCATCCGTTCGCGGATCAGGCGGTTCACCCGGTCCATGTCGTCGTGGAGCAGGGTCTGGAGGCCTTCGATCGGGGTCTGGACCCGCCCTGGAGGATTCATGTCCGATCTCTCTCGACCTGGTGCGCGGCGGCCAATAAAAGCTGATCCATGAAGGAAATCCTCCGGACCACCGATCCGACTGTCATCGCCTTCTCGACCGCGCTGTTGCGGGCGGAGGATATAGACTGCTTCGTTCTCGACGTCCACATGAGCATCATGGAGGGCGGCATCGGCATCTTTCCCCGGCGGCTGGTGGTCGCGGACGCCGATGCCTTCCGGGCCCGCGCCATTCTCCGCGCGAATGAGGTCGAGGTCCTGTCGGAGCCATGAGCTTCCCGGAGGATGCGCTCACCCGGGACGCCTTCCTCGGCGGGCGGCTCACGCTTCTGCAGCCCCGCCGTGGTTACCGCGCTGCCGCGGATCCGGTCTTCCTCGCCGCCTTCGTGCCTGCGGCCGCGGGCCAGTCCGTCCTCGAACTCGGTTGCGGCGCGGGCGCGGCCTCCCTCTGCCTTGCCGCTCGGGTGCCGGGCCTCGACCTGCACGGCCTCGAGCTTCAGGCCGATTATGCAGACCTTGCCCGCCGCAACGCGGCGCTGAACGGCATCGGTTTCACGGTCCATGAGGGCGACCTTCGCGCCATGCCGACGGCGCTGGCGGCGCGGAACTTTGACCATCTGCTGATGAACCCGCCGTTCCATCCGGCCGCAGCAAGCCCGTCGCCGCTTCCCGGCAGAGCGGCCGCGCATACCGAGGACGCGCCGCTCGGCATCTGGATCGGTGCAGCCCTGCGGCGCCTCAGGCCGCAGGGCTGCCTGACGCTGATCCATCTCGCCGCCCGCCTCGACGAGGTGCTTGCGGCGATTGCCGGCAGGACCGGCCGCATCGAGATCCTGCCCCTTGCCCCGCGCGAGGGCCGCCCGGCCAGCCGCGTCCTCGTGCGGGCCGTGAAGGGTGCGGCTTCGCCTCTCGTCCTGCACCCGCCGCTGGTGCTCCATGCCGGACTGCGCCATCTCCATGACGGCGACGACTATACGGTCCGGGCCACCCGGGTGCTGCGCGAAGCCGCGCCATTGCCCTGCCCGGAGTGATGCGCCGGCAGGGCCCTCACTGCCGTCGAGCCCCGCCGGAATCATGCGGCGGTCGCTCGCGATCCGGGTAGCGGCATGCTTCCGCCGCCTGTGACGGAGTGATGACAGCCTGGGCATTCTGTGTTCTACTGTCGGGTACTCACTTCCCGTTACCAGGAGGATCGCATGAGCTTGGACTCGCATCTCGAGGAACTGCGGAAGAAACATGCGGCGATCGACAGGGAGATAGAACAGGAACAACGCCACCCTGCCGCCGACGAGACCAACCTGAAGCAGCTCAAGGTGCGGAAGCTTCATCTCAAGGAAGAGATCGAGCGTCTGTCAGCTCAGGTCTGACGCCGGATGATGCCGACCCGGCGGAGCGGGGTGGGGTCCCCTGCAGCCGTCCTCGCTGCGCCGGTAATCAGGAACCTCCGGGGAGAAGTCACGGGATTTTCCTGATTTCGCCGGCAGCGGCACGGTCCATCATCGACAGGAGCGGCGCTTCACGGAAGGCGGCGCCCGCGGGTTCCGTACTGTCGCGGTTCCTGACGCGAGGGTGTGGCCGGACAGGCAAGCCTTTCGGCTGCCCTGTCCGCCGGAGTGGTCGCCGTCATGCGCCGGCATCAAGCCGGTCCGGCACGCGGGCCGGAGAACTCTTCTCCGGCCGCAAGGCCAGTCCGGGTCCGCCGCCGTCGGCCTCTTCAGGCGCTGGCACGCTCCACGGCGGCATTGCGCAGGAAGTCGACGATCCATCGCGCCCATTCCTCGGTATGGACCGGCCGTCCGAGGGAGGCACGCGCCTCGGCGGCGAGATCCTCGGGGAGGACATCGCCGGTGCGGGCTGCGATCAGGGCGTCCAGGAACTCGGCGGTGAATTCCGGATGCGGCTGGACCGTCACCGCGAGCGGAGCCTCCGGATCACCGTAGGCGAGCGCGGCATAGGGGCAGGTCGGCGAGGTGGCGAGCAGGGTCGTGCCTTCCGGCTTCTCGACCACCTGATCCTGGTGCATGGCGCGGACGGAGAAGCGGTCGGGCAGATCGGTCATCCAGCCCGGGCGGTGCACGACCTCGTAATCCTGGACGCCGAGCTTCCAGCCATGGCTCGACTTCTCTACCCGTCCGCCCATCGCCTCGGCGAGGAGCTGGTGGCCGAAACAGATGCCGACCACCGGGACGCGTTCGGCGAGGCACCGGCGCAGGAAATCCTTCATCGGCCCGATCCACGGCAGGTCGTCATAGACGCCATGCTCGGAGCCGGTGACGATCCAGCCGTCGGCCTCGCCGGGTGAACGCGGTATCCCGGCGCCGGACACGATCCGGACGGGAAAGAACTCGATCCCCGGATCAACCTGCCCGAGAACCCGCGTAAACATTTCCGGGAAATCGCCGTGCCCGACCCTGAGGTCGTCGGACACCTTGCCCGTCTCAAGTATGCCAACTCGCATTGGAGGCCCCCATCTTTGGGCGGTTCTCTAGCCGATCACGGCGGGCGCCGCAAGAAGCGCCCACGCGTGAAAACCCCGTCAAGCCGTTGATTTGAAAGCGTGGGCGGGGGTTAATGGAACGTGAAAGACCGGAGGTTGCCGGGCGCACCCGGGCGCGGGCCGGTTGCGGCACGAACGCGACGCGCGCGGCCCGGACCCTGGCCGGCCAGACGCGGCCTCGGGGTGCCGCCCGGGGTTTCAGCCGGGCAGGTCGGCGCCGGCCTCCCAGCGCGCCGCGTCGATGCCGACTGCCTCGGCGAGGTTCGTGAAGCCGTCGCGTGCAAGCAGGGCGTCGAGTTCCCGGGCAAGGCGCGGCACGAGGCCGATGCCCGCAAAGACGAGGGCGGAGTAGATCTGGATCGCCGTGGCTCCCGCACGGATCTTGGCGTAGGCATCCTCGGCGCTGGCGATGCCGCCGACGCCGATCAGGGGCAGGCGGCCCTCGGTCAGGCGATGGAGGCGGGCGAGGATGCGGGTCGATGGCGCAAACAGTGGCCGGCCGGAGAGGCCGCCGGTCTCGTCGCGATGCCGGCTCCGGAGGTCGGGCCGGGTGATCGTGGTATTGGTGGCGACGATCCCGGCGATCCCGGAGGTGAGCGCGAGTTCGGCAATGTCGACGAGCTCCGCCTCCGTGAGATCGGGGGCGATCTTGAGGAAGACCGGCAGCGGGCGGGGAAGGGCGGCATTCGCGGCCATGACCCCGGCGAGGAGGGCCGCAAGCGCCTCGCGGCCCTGCAGCTCGCGCAGGCGTTCGGTATTCGGCGAGGAGACGTTGACGGTGGCGAAGTCGACGAAGGGTCCGGCCTCGGCCAGCACGGCAGCGTAGTCGGCGGCGCGGTCGCGGCTCGTCTTGTTGGCGCCGAGATTGAGGCCGACCACACCGGCAGGCCGCGGCCGCGCCAGCCTTGCGGCGATCGCCGCCGCGCCGTCGTTGTTGAAGCCGAAACGGTTGATGACGGCCTGGTCCTCGGAGAGGCGGAAGAGGCGCGGCCGGGGATTGCCGGGCTGGGGCAGGGGCGTGGCGGCTCCCACCTCGATGAAGCCGAAACCTGCGCGCAGCAGCGGCGCGACGGCTTCGGCATTCTTGTCGAAACCGGCCGCGAGGCCGATCGGGTTGGGGAGCGACAGGCCGGCAAGGCTGGTGGCGAGCCGTGGCGAGGTGAAGGCTCCGGGGCGCGGCCCGAGCCCGAGGCGCAGCGCGCGGAGGGCAAGTCCGTGCGCCGTCTCGGGGTCGAGTCGGTGAAGGAGCGGCAGGACGTGATCGGCGAGGGTCATGCGCAGGGTCTTCGGCAGGCTTTCATTCGAGATCAGGGAAGCGGTGGGCGGAACCGCGCAGCGTCACCGGGCGGATCCATGCGACATCGGCACGGCGGAGCGGGCGGTGGAGATGGGGGAAGAGCGTGCCGCCGCGCGAGGGTTCCCAGCGCAGCGCGGGACCGAGCGCGGCGTCGTCGCAGGCGACGAGCCAGATGTCGGCCTCGCCGGCGAAATGCTTGGCGGCGGTTTCGGGAAGCTGCCCGGCGGAGGAGAAATGGATGAAGCCGTCGCGGAGATCGTCCGGGGAGCCCCGGCTTTGGCCGGCGGCGATGAAGGTGGCGAGTTCGGCGGGACGGAAGAGCTTGTAGATCATCGGATCAGCCCTGCGGGGGAATGGCGCGGCGGGCGCCGCGTTCGAGACCGAGGCGGTGCTCGCGCCAGATGATGAAGAGGCCGGCGCCGACGATGAGGGCAGCGCCCGCAAGCATGGTGAGTGTCGGTACCTCGGCGAAGATCCAGTAGCCGAAGGCAAGAGCAAGCAGCATCGACGTGTAGTCGAACGGCGCGATCACCGAGACGTCGGCATAGCGGTAGCTTTCGGTGAGGAACATCTGGCCGAGGCCGCCGAGGAAGCCGGCACCGACGAGGAGCCCGGTCTCTCCGGCGGTCGGCCAGGCCCAGCCGAAGGGGAGGGTGACGAGGGAGAGGAGCGCCGCGATCAGCGAGAAGTAGAAGACGATGGCCGCCGTCGCCTCGGTCCGGACGAGCTTGCGGACGAAGACCTGGGCAAGGGCGGCGAGGACGGCGGCGAGGAGTGCGGCCATGGCCCCGACTGCCTGGAGCTGGTCGGCGGCGCCGGGCGAGGCGAGCGTGAGGCGCGGCGAGAGCACGATGATGACGCCGACAAGGCCGAGGATCACCGCGGTGAAGCGGAAGATCCGGACCTGCTCGCCGAGGAACATGGCGCCGAATATCACCGTGAGCAGGGGGGCCGCGTAGCTGAGTGCGGTCGCCTCCGGCAGGGGCAGGAGGCCGAGCGCCGTGAAGCCGAGTCCCATGGAGGCGACGCCGGCAAGACCGCGCCAGAAGTGGCCCAGCGGGTTCGAGGTGACGAGCCCGTGCCGGAGGTCGCCCGTCCAGGCCAGCCACGCGAGGATGACCGGGATCGCGAAGGAGGAGCGGAAGAACACCGCCTCGCCCGGCGGTATCCCCGGGGAGACCGCCTTGATGCAGGTCGCCATCAGGGTGAAGACCGTGACGGAGAGGATCTTGAGCGCGATGCCGCGCAGCGGGTTCATCGGCAGGCTCCGGGACCTCGGGTTCGCGCAAGGCGCAGGGTGGCGGGTGCAGCCGTCGGGATCAAGGGGCGGCCGCTCCGGCGAGAGGGCATGAAGCCTCGCCCGGGCCCCTGCGGCTCCGGCCTAGCGGAATCGGCCCTGCCGCTCCAGCACCTCGATCTGGTAGCCGTCGGGATCCGCGACGAAGAAGAATCGTGCGAGGCGCTGGCCTTCGTGATGCAGTTCCTTGATGTCGCGGGGTGCGAACCCCCGCTCGACGAACCGGGCATGCTCGGCCGCGATGTCATCGACGACGACGGCGAGATGGCCGTAGCCGTTTCCGAGGTCGTAGGCTTCGGTGGTGCCCTTGTTGACCGTGAGTTCGAGCTCGAAATCGGCCTCCGCGTTGCGGAGATAGACGAGCGTGAAGCCGTCGAATTCGAACCGGTCGGCGACCTCGAGGCCGAAGACCTCGCGGTAGAAGGCGACCGAGCGCTCCTCGTCGAGCACCCGGATCATGGAATGGACGATTCTTGCCACGGGAGAATTCCTTGTCTGGGCGCGATCCGCGGGATGCGCGCACGGGGCTTCCCGCGCGGAAACTGCGCCGGGCGGTGGACATGGCCGTGCTTGCACAGACAGGGGTGGGAGGCAAGGTCGGGCGCGGGACCACGGCCGGCGAGGCGGCAGTCACATGCGTTGATCGTTGAACCGGCGGCCCCCCAGCCCTATGATCACCGGTGCGATACTCATTGACGGTTCAGGACCGACGCAGATGACATATTTATCCGGGGCTCTTCCGAGCCTCTCTTTCGAGTTCTTTCCTCCTCACACGCCCGAAGGAGCCGCCCGGCTCTGGCGCTCCGTCGAACGGCTGGCGCCGCTCTCGCCGGATTTCGTGTCGGTGACCTATGGCGCGGGCGGCACCACGCGCGAGCGGACGCACGCCGCCATCCAGGCAATCGCCGAGCGGGCGCGGCTCAATGTGGCCGGCCATCTCACCTGCGTCGGTGCAAGCCGCGAGGAGACGCTCGAGGTGGCGCGAAGCTATGCCCGGATCGGCGTGCGACGCATCGTCGCGCTTCGCGGCGACCCGCCGAAGGGGGAGGGCGGGTTCGTGCCGCATCCGCAGGGGTTTCGCTCCTCGGTAGAGCTGATTGCCGCCCTTCGCGAGGCGGGCCCGTTCGAGATCGCGGCGGGCGCCTATCCCGAGAAGCATCCCGAGGCGGGCTCCCTCCGGGACGACATCGACTATCTCAAGCGCAAGGTTGACGCCGGCGCGTCCATGGCGATCACCCAGTTCTTCTTCGAGAACGAGAGCTTCCTGCGGTTCCGTGACGCTGCGGCGGCTGCGGGGATCACCGCGCCGGTGGTGCCGGGCGTTCTCCCGGTCGAGAATTTCGAGAAGATGACCAATTTCGCCGCCCGCTGCCAGGCCCATGTCCCGCCATGGATGTACGACGCCTATGCGCAGGTGAGGGACGAGGCCGAGGCCTATGCGCTTTCGGTCGATCTTGCGGTGCGGCAGATGCAGGCACTGATCGGGGAGGGCGTGGAGCATCTCCATGTCTACACGCTGAACAATCCCGATCTCGGCTTCGACGTCTGTCATGCACTCGGCTACGAGGCCGTGCCGCCAACGGTGGCGAAAGGGGGCGCCGCCTGATCCCGAAGGTCGTGGCTGCTTGCCACGCGCCATGTCGTCATGTAGCGTTTGATCAAAGGCCGCGCTCGTGATGCGGCAACATGTATCGGATTGACCATGGCGCACGGACCATCGGGTCCTGCGCAGTCGGCCGCCGCCTCGAGGCGGCGTCATACCGTCCGGTCTGCGCAGGCGGATCCGGAGCTTTACGCGGCCCTGGATTTGGGGACGAACAGCTGCCGGATGCTCATCGCCGCCCCCGAGGGGGGGCATTTTCGGGTAGTCGATGCCTTCGCGAAATGCGTCCGGCTCGGCGCGGGGCTCGAGCGGACGGGACATCTTTCCCGTTCCGCGATCGGGCGCACGATCGAGGCGCTGGAGATCTGCGCCGAGAAGATCGCGCGGCTCGGGGTTCCGAACACGCGGCTGGTCGCGACCGAAGCCTGCCGGCGGGCACGCAACGGCGCGCATTTCCTCGCACTCGCGGCGCGCCAGACCGGCCTCCGGCTCGAACTGATCGAGCCCGAGGAGGAGGCGCGGCTCGCGGTGATCTCCTGCGCGCCGCTGGTGAGCCCGGA
>JAJUJF010000042.1 GCA_029265455.1 Paracoccaceae bacterium
AGATTGCCATGGCCCAGCAGGTCCCGATCGATGCCGAAACCGTCCTCGCCGCCACCGGGGAGGGCCCCGTCGAGATCGCCGCCCCCGACATCGCCTGGCGGCGGATCGTCCTCGCCAACATCGTGTTTCTCGGTCCGGCGGATGCGGGCGACCGAGGCTGGGTGCTCGTCGATGCAGGTGTCGGCCCCTGTGCCGGCGTGATCGAGAAGGCGGCGTGGCAGCGGTTCGGCGAAGGGGCACGACCGGCGGCCATCGTGATGACCCATGGCCATTTCGACCATGTCGGCGCGCTCGAGGAACTCGCGGAACGCTGGGATGTGCCGGTCCATGCCCATCCGGCCGAACGCCCGCATCTCGACGGCACCGCGGATTATCCGCCGCCCGATCCGGGTGCGGGCGGTGGTCTGATGACCCTGCTCTCGCCGCTCTACCCGCGCGGACCGGTCGATCTCGGGCCGCGTCTGCATGACCTCCCCGCGGATGGCACGGTGCCGTTCCTGCCGGACTGGCGCTGGATCGCGACGCCGGGGCATGCGCCGGGCCATGTCTCGCTCTGGCGCGAGGGCGATCGCGCGCTGATCGCCGGGGACGCCTTCATCGCCACGGCCCAGGAATCGGCCTATGCGGTCGCCGCGCAGGCTGCCGAGATCCACGGGCCTCCCGCCTATTTCACCCCCGACTGGGATTCCGCCCGCGAATCCGTCGCGCGGCTTGCCGCCCTGCGCCCCGCGCTTGCGGTGACGGGCCATGGACCGGCGCTGCACGGGGATTCGCTTGCGGAGGGACTTGCCGCTCTTGCCCGCGACTTCGACCGCGTCGCCCGCCCCGGGGTGCGCTGAACCGGCGGGCGGTCAGGCGGCCGGCAGCAGCGCCTCGAGCATGTCCGCGAGGTCACGGTAATGCGCGAGCACGCCCTCCGGTTCGAGTGCGGCGACCCCCGGACCCTCCGGGCCGAAGGCGACGAGGATGCAGGGCACGCCCGCCGCTCGCGCCGCCTCGCGATCGGTGGGCGTGTCGCCGATCATCACCGCGCAGCTCGCGCGGCCTCCGGCGCGGCGGATGGTCTCGGTCAGGTGGCGCGGATCGGGCTTCCTCACCGGCAGCGCGTCCGCGCCGATCACCGAATGGAAGAGCGAGGTGACGCCGAGTTCGGCGAGCAGCAGGTCGGCGAGATGCTGCGGCTTGTTGGTGCAGACGCCGAGCCGCCAGCCGGCAGCGGCGAGTGTGTGCAGCGCCGTTTCCGCCCCCTCGTAGAGTCGGGAGTGATGCGCCACCGCGCAGGCGTAATGTTCGAGGAGCCGCGGATAGAGCGATTCGACGAAATCCTCGTCCACCATCCGCCCCGCGCGTTCGAGCCCGAGCCTGAGCATCGGCCGCCCGCCCCTGAGCGCCACCGCCTCGTCCTGGCCCGTCTCGAGCCGGCCGGCGATGCCTGCCTCGCGGAGCGTGGCATTCGCCGCGGCGATCAGGTCGCCCGAAGTGTCGGCCAGCGTGCCGTCGAGATCGAAGATCGCTGCGCGCAATTCGTCCTCCGCCAGTTTCCCTGCTGTTCCTCTGCCACATCCGGCGCGGAAGCGGAACAGGCGGCGCCGCGCGGGCTTTGCGCCGCCGGCGCGGCGCTGCTAGGGGAGGAGCGACCAGCAATCCGAGGAACCATGCCGACTGCCGTCATTCTTCTTGCCGCGGGACAGGGGACCCGCATGCGCTCCGACCTGCCGAAAGTGCTGCATCCCCTTGCCGGTGCGCCGCTTCTTCACCATGCGCTCGCCGCTGCCGCGGAGCTCGGGCCGGAGCGGCTCGTGGTGGTGACCGGCCATGGCGGCGAGGAGGTGGCGGCGGCGGCGCAGGAGTTCGATCCCACCATCGCCATCGCCGTCCAGGAGGAGCAGAAGGGCACGGCGCATGCCGTCCTTCAGGCCGCGCCGGCACTCGAGGGATTCGAGGGGGACGCCGTCGTCCTCTATGGCGACACGCCGCTGATCCGGCCGGAGACCCTCGCGCGCATGTCCGAGGCCCGGCGCGGCGGCGCGGATGTCGTCGTCCTCGGCTTCCACGCGGCCGAGCCCGGCGCCTATGGCCGGCTGATCCTCGGGCCCGGCGGCGAGCTCGAGGCAATCGTCGAGGCGGCGGAGGCCACGCCCGACCAGCTTCGCGAGACCCTGTGCAATTCGGGCCTCCTCGCGGCCGATGCGCCGACGCTCCTGTCGCTCCTCGGCGAGGTGCGGGCGGAGAATGCCCAGGGCGAATACTAGCTCACCGACATCGTCGCGCTCGCCCGCGCCCGGGGCCTGCGGGCCGAGGCGGTGATCTGCGACGAGGCCGAGACGCTCGGCGTGAATTCCCGCGCCGATCTCGCCGCCGCCGAGGCCGCCTTCCAGGCCCGGGCACGGGAGGAGGCGCTGGCGAACGGCGTCACCATGACCGCGCCCGAGACGGTCTTCTTCGCCCATGACACCGTCATCGGCCGCGACGTCACCATCGGCCCGAACGTCGTCTTCGGCCCCGGCGTCAGCATCGAGACCGGCGCCACGATCGAGGCCTTCTGTCATCTCGCGGGCTGCCACATCTCGGCGGGCGCAAGGGTCGGCCCCTTCGCGCGGCTCAGGCCGGGGGCGGAGATCGCCGACAACGCCCGTGTCGGCAATTTCGTCGAGGTGAAGAACGCCGTCCTCGGCCAGGGCGCCAAGGTGAACCACCTCTCCTACATCGGCGACGGCGAGGTCGGCGATCACGCGAATGTCGGTGCCGGCACCATCGTCTGCAATTACGATGGGGTGATGAAACACCGCACGACCATCGGCCCGCGCGCCTTCATCGGCTCGAACACGGCGCTGGTGGCGCCGGTGACGGTCGGGGCGGACGCGCTGGTCGCGGCGGGCTCGACGGTGACGGAAGACGTGCCGGCCGGCGCCCTCGCGCTGGCGCGGGCGCGGCAGACGACGAAACCCGGCCTCGGGCTCCGGCTGATGGAGAGGCTCCGGGAGATCAGGCGGCGGAGGGCAGGCTGATGTGTGGCATCGTGGGAATCCTCGGCAATCACGAGGCGGCGCCGCTGATCCTCGAGAGTCTCAAGCGGCTCGAGTATCGCGGCTATGACAGCGCCGGGATCGCCACCATCCACAACGGCCGGCTCGACCGCCGGCGCGCGGTGGGCAAGCTCGTCGCGCTCTCGGACCTGCTCGTGCGCGAGCCGATCCGCGGCCGGAGCGGCATCGGCCACACCCGCTGGGCGACCCATGGCGCTCCGAGCGAATCGAACGCCCATCCCCATCAGGTCGGCCCGGTTGCCGTCGTCCACAACGGCATCATCGAGAATTACCGCACGCTGCGCGCCGAACTCCAGAAGAGCGGCCAGAGCTTCGCCTCCGAGACCGATACCGAGACCGTCGCCGCCCTCTGCGCGCGCGAACTCCATGCGGGGCTGCCACCGCTCGAGGCGGCGCGGGCGACGCTGGGCCGGCTCGAGGGGGCCTTCGCGCTCGCCTTCCTCTTCGAGGGGGAGGACGATCTCATCATCGTCGCCCGCCGCGGCTCGCCGCTCGCGATCGGCTATGGCGAGGGCGAGATGTACATCGGCTCCGACGCCCTCGCGCTCGCGCCCTTCACCAACCGTCTCGCCTATCTGGAGGAGGGTGACCATGCGGCGGTGACGCGGGCGGGCGCCGAGATCTTCGACGAGGCGGGCGAACGCGTCGAGCGCGAGATCCGGCATATCCCGCTCGAATCGGTCTCGACCGAGAAGGGACCGCACCGCCACTTCATGGCGAAGGAAATCCACGAACAGCCGACGGTGGTCGCGAACGCGATCGGCCATTACCTGCGCGACGACCGGCGCGGCGTCGCCAGCGGGACGGAGATCGACTGGGCCGGCACCGAGCGGCTGCTGATGATCGGCTGCGGCACCGCCCATTACGCGACCCATGTCGCGCGCTACTGGTTCGAACGCCTCGCCGGGATCCCGGTCGAGATCGACGTCGCCTCCGAGTTCCGCTACCGCGAGCCCCCCGTGGGCCGGAATGCGGTCGCCCTCTTCGTCAGCCAGTCGGGCGAGACCGCCGATACCCTGGCGGCGCTGCGCTATGCGCGGGGACAGGGAGCCACCATCGTCGGCGTCGTCAATGTCGAGACCAGCACGATCGCGCGGGAGGCCGGCCATGTCGTGCCGATCCTCGCCGGCCCCGAGATCGGCGTCGCCTCGACCAAGGCCTTCACCTGCCAGCTTCTCGCGCTCGCCGTGCTGGCGATCGAGGCGGGGCGTGCCCGCGGCAGGATCGACGCGGCGACCGAGGCCGAACTCACCGAGGCACTGGCGAGCCTGCCGGGCCTCCTGTCGCGCGCGCTCATGCTCGAGCCCGAGATCGACGAGACGGCGCGCGAACTCGCCAAGGCCCGCGACATCCTGTTCCTCGGCCGTGGCCCCCTCTTTCCACTGGCGCTCGAGGGGGCGCTGAAACTCAAGGAAATCAGCTACATCCATGCCGAAGGTTACGCGGCGGGCGAGCTCAAGCACGGACCGATCGCGCTGATCGACGAGCGGGTGCCGGTCATCGTCTTCGCCCCGACCGACGGGCTCTTCGACAAGACCGTGTCGAACATGCAGGAAGTGATGGCCCGCGACGGGCGGGTGTTCCTCGTCTCCGACCGCGATGGTCTTGCCCAGGCGGCCGAGGGCGCGTGGCGCACGCTCGCCATGCCGACGGCCCATCCCTTCGTCGCGCCGATCCTCTACGCGGTCCCGGCCCAGCTCCTTGCCTACCACACCGCCGTCACCAAGGGCACCGATGTCGACCAGCCGCGCAACCTCGCGAAATCGGTGACGGTGGAATAGCTTCCGGCGAAACACGGATCCGGCGGAATCGGCCCGGGCGGGCGGAACGTGGCCGGCTCTCCGCCGTTGATGCACGAACGCATCGACAGGAGAGAAGACCATGACGCGCCTCACGCTTGCCGCCGCCGGCCTCACCCTCATCGCCGGGGCGGCTTCCGCCCAGACCATGGGGTATGATCCGGCCACGATGATCGCCGCGGACCGGCTGACGGATGCCGATCTCTACACCACCAGCGCCGGGGCCGAGTGGACGGAAGGCGAAGGCATCGAATTCGACACGAACTGGGAATCGATCGGTGAGGTCGAGGACATCATCCTCGATCCGGACGGGCAGGTCCTCGGCATCGTCGCCGAGGTCGGCGGCTTCCTCGGCGTCGGCGAGCATGACGTGTTCCTGCCGCTCGAGGAACTCCGGATCGTCCAGCGCGACGACGAATGGGTCTTCGTCACCCGCTACAGCCAGGAGCAGCTCGAGTCGTTGCCGGAACTCGAGGACGACGTCTGGGAGGACTGAGCCGGACCGCCGGCGGGAGGGCCAGACAGGATCAACACTTCAGCAACCTTTGACTTCCTTGCGGAATCAATGGCTTGATGGGGTTTTCACGCGTGGGCGTCTCCATGCCCACGGTCGGAAGCACAACGGTGCCGGCGGAATGACCCGCCGGCACCGCGAGTTTCAGAAGCTGATGGCCTTGGCCTGCCGCACCTGCGGCAGGGCCGCGATCTCCTTCAGCGCCTCCGGGTGAACGGGCTCGTCCACCCCGATCAGGGCCAGCGCCTCGCCGGATTTCTCCCGCCGGCCGAGGGCGAAGGTGGCGATGTTCACCCCATGCTCGCCGAGCTTGGTGCCGAGAGCGCCGATATAGCCCGGCACGTCGGTATTGGTCGTGTAGAGCATGTGCGGCATCGGCTCCGCCTCGAGGCTGATCCCCTTGATCTGGATGAACCGGGGCTTGCCGTCCGAATAGATCGTGCCCGCGACCGAGCGCGTCTGGTACTCGGTCGTCACGATCAGCCGCACGTAGGAGCCGTAGGCGCCCTGCGCGTCCTTGCGGGTCTCGGCGATGTTGATGCCGCGCTCGCGCGCCACCACCGGGGCCGAGACCATGTTGACGGCGCCCCCCTCGCCGACGAGCGGCGTGAGCAGCCCGGCGGTGAGTGCCGCGGTCAGCGGCCGGCGGTTCATCTCGCCCACCTCGCCGACATATTCGATCTCGATCTCGGTGATCGGATGTTCCGTGACCTGTCCGGCAAAGAGGCCGAGGACCTCGCACAGCCGCACCCAGGGACGGAGCACCGGCGCTTCCTCCGCCGTCACCGAGGGGGCGTTGATCGCGTTGGCGATCGCCCCCTGCATCAGGTAGTCCGACATCTGCCCGGCGATCTGGAGGGCGACATTCTCCTGCGCCTCCCGGGTCGAGGCGCCGAGATGAGGCGTGCAGATCACGTTCGGCACCTCGAAGAGCGGGTTCTCGCGGGCCGGTTCCACCTCGTAGACGTCGAAGGCCGCCCCCGCGAGATGGCCGTCACGCACCGCCTCGGCCACCGCCGCCTCGTCCACGAGACCGCCGCGCGCGCAGTTGATCAGCCGCGCTCCCTTCTTCATCCGCCGGATCCGGGCGGCATCGAGCATGCCGGCGGTCTTCTCGGTCTTCGGCACGTGCAGCGACACGAAATCCGCCCGGGCAAGCAGGTCATCCACCGACTCCACCCGCTCGACGCCGAGGGCACGGGCCCGCTCCGCCGACAGATAGGGATCGTAGGCAATCACCTTCATCCGGAGCCCGATCGCACGGGACGCGACGACCGAGCCGATATTGCCGCAGCCGATGAGGCCGAGCGTCTTGCCGGTAATCTCCGCTCCCATGAACCGCGACTTCTCCCACTTGCCGGCCCGGGTCGAGGCATCGGCGGCAGGGATGTCGCGGGCGAGCGCCATCAGCATCGCGATCGCATGCTCGGCCGTGGTGATCGAGTTGCCGAAGGGCGTGTTCATCACCACGATGCCGCGCGCGCTCGCGGCGGGGACATCGACATTGTCGATGCCGATGCCGGCGCGGCCGATCACCTTGAGATTGGTGGCCCGCTCGATCAGGTCGCGGGTGACCTTGGTGGCGGAACGCACGGCGAGACCGTCGTATTCGCCGATGATCTCGGCGAGCCGGGCCGGGTCCTTCCCGATCTGCGGCTGGAAGTCCACCTCGACACCACGGTCGCGGAAGATCTGGACGGCGGTTTCGGAGAGAGGGTCGGAAATCAGAACCTTGGGCATGAATGCCTCCTCTGCGGGCCGGACGGATCCCGCCCGGCTGCCGGATGGTGCAGGATTCAGGACGTGGTCGCGGTGGCGAAGGCCCAGTCGAGCCAGGGCGTCAGCCGCTCGATGTCGGCGGTCTCGACCGTCGCGCCACACCAGACCCTGAGCCCCGGCGGCGCGTCACGATGCGCGCCGATGTCATGGGCCGCGCCCGCCTCGTCGAGGAGGGCGGTCATCCGCTTCACGAACGCCCGCTGCGCGGCCTCGTCGAGACGCGCGAAGTCCGGGTCGGTGATCCTGAGGCAGACCGACGTGTTCGAGCGGTGCGCGGGCTCGGTCACCAGATTCTCCACCCAGTCCGTCCGGTCGACCCACTCCTGCAGCGCCCGGAAATTCGCTTCCGACCGCGCGATCGTTGCCTCGAGACCGCCGATCCTCTCGATCCAGTCGAGCGCGTCAATCGCGTCGGCAACGGCAAGCATCGAGGGCGTGTTGATCGTCTCGCCCCGGAAGATGCCTTCGTTGAGCTTGCCGCCCTTGGTCATGCGGAAGATCTTCGGCAGCGGCCGCGGCGGCACGTAGCCCTCCAGCCGCTCGACGGCGCGCGGGCTCAGGATCAGCATGCCGTGCGCCGCCTCCCCGCCCATCGCCTTCTGCCAGGAGAAGGTGACGACATCGAGCTTCTCCCAGTCGAGGCGCTGGCTGAAGGCGGCGGAGGTCGCATCGCAGAAGGTGAGGCCCTGACGGTCCGCGGCGATCCAGTCCGCATCCGGCACCCGCGCGCCCGAGGTGGTGCCGTTCCAGGTGAAGATCACGTCGGCCTCCGGCCGCACCTCGCCGAGGTCGGGCAGTTCGCCATAGGGCGCCGCCAGCACCCGGCAATCGTCGAGCTCCAGCTGTTTCGTCGCGTCGGTGGCCCAGCCCTGGCCGAAGCTCTCCCAGGCAAGGACGTCCACCGGCCGGACGCCGAGCATCGACCACATCGCCATCTCGAATGCACCGGTATCGGAGGCCGGCACGATGCCGATGCGGTAGGTCTCGGGCACGCCGAGGAGCCGGCGCGTGCGTGCGATCAGGTCGGCGAGCTGCGCCTTCGGCTCCGCAGCACGGTGCGAACGGCCGAGAAGGGCGTGCGCCATCACCGCCTCCATGCTCCAGCCGGGGCGTTTGGCGCAGGGGCCGGAAGAGAATTCCGGACGATCTGGTTTCTGACGAGGCATGGGTACAGCCGCCGGTGCACGACCGGGGCGGGAAGACAGGCTCATGAGCCTCCTCCGGGTCAGGGCGAGTACGCTGAGCCCGCCCCCGCTCGCCCTCGTCCGGGAGCGCGCCCACCGCGCCGATACCCGATCGCAGGGCGTGCGGGCAACAGAAATCCCCGCCTCCCTCGCGATTTCTGCGGATGGTCACGGGGAGGATTTACCTTCCCGGCCGAATGTTGCCGCCCGTTCGGGAAATTCATCCCCTTGGATACGCGCAAAATGCTAACCAGATGAGGAGCATGGTGGGGGGAGGAACGTCGTGACAGGAGCAGCAACGAATACAGCCGTCTTCGACCATCCCGATTTCGACGACCATGAGCAGGTGGTCTTCGCCGCCGATCCCGCTAGCGGGCTGCGCGCGATCATCGCGATTCATGACACCACGCTCGGTCCGGCGCTGGGTGGCTGCCGAATCTGGTCCTACGGAAGCACGAACGAGGCCATTGCCGATGCCCTCCGTCTCAGCCGCAGCATGACCTACCGCGCCGCGCTCGCCGGTCTGCCGCTCGGCGGCGGCAAGGCGGTGGCGATCATAGATTCGGATCGCCCGAAGACCCCGGCCATGTTGCGCGCCATGGGGCAGGCGATCGACCGGCTGGGGGGGCGCTACATCACCGCCGAGGGCGCGGGCTCGACGGTCACCGACATGGACGAGGTGGCGAAGGCAACGCCCTTCGTCAGCGGCCAGTCCTGGGGCGCGGGCGATCCCGCGCCTGCCACCGCCCGGGGCGTCTTCCTCTGCATGGAGGCAGCGGTGCGCCACCGCCTTGATCGCGATCTCGCCGGCGTCCACGTCGCGGTGAAGGGCCTCGGCAGTGTCGGTCGTGCCCTCGCCGGCATGTTGCACGAGGCGGGTGCCCGGATCACCGTCGCCGACATCGATCCCGCGCGCGTGGCGCGGGCCCGCCAGGCATTCGGTGCGGCCTCCGTCCCGGTTGGCGCCATCAGCGCGATGGAGGCGGACGTGTTCGCGCCCTGTGCGCTCGGCGGCGATCTCAACGAGCGTTCGATCGCGGGGCTCAGGGCGGCGATCGTCTGCGGTTCCGCCAGCAACCAGCTCGCGACCCCGGAGGACGAGATCCGCCTCGCCGAGAAGGGTGTGCTCTACTGCCCCGACTACCTGGTGAACGCGGGCGGCCTCATCCATGCGGCGCGCCATACGCTCGATCTGCCGCGAGGCACGACGGACGCGCATATCCGCAACCTGCCGGAGACGCTGCTCACGATCCTCGCCGAAGCCGCAAGGACCGGTGCGACCCCCGGTGCCGTTGCCGACCGCACGGCTCGTGACCGCTTCCGGCCGCGGGAGGAGCTGCGGCTTCTTGCATGACTGCGGACCGGGCGGCGTACCCGCGCCGCCCCGCTTCCTTCAGCCACCCGGTTCCGGCATGACCAGGGCCGACCACAGCGCCACCGCCTGCCGCGTTTCCGCGACATCGTGGACCCGGATCACCTGGGCACCCTGGCGCAACGCCTCGAGTGCGACCGCAAGTGAGCCCGGGAGGCGGGTCATGGGATCGGGAGCCTGGCCGAGGCTGCCGATGAACCGCTTGCGTGAAGCGCCGAACAGGATCGGGCAGCCGAGATCGTGGAGGATCGCGAGAGCCCGGATCAGGGCGAGGTTATGCTCGATGGTCTTGCCGAAACCGATCCCCGGATCGACGAGAATCCGTTCCCGGGCGATCCCCGCGGCCTCGGCGGCCGCCACGCGTTCGGCGAGGTAGTCGGTGACGTCGAGCAGGACGTCGTCATAATGCGGCGCGAGCTGCATCGTCTTCGGGTCGCCCTGCGCATGCATCAGGCAGATAGCCGGGGCATCTGCCGCGACCGCGAGGCTTGCCGGATCGTGGCCGAGCGCGGAGACGTCGTTGAAGATGCAGGCACCGGCATCGAGTGCAGCCCGTGCCACGGCCGCCTTGCGGGTGTCGACGGAGATGGCGACGCCGAGACCTTTCACCGCCTCGATGACCGGGATCACCCGCGCGAGTTCCTCGTCCTCCGGCACCGGATCGGAGCCCGGCCGCGTCGACTCGCCGCCGATGTCGAGGATGTCGGCACCGGCGGCGACCAGTGCCTCGGCCCGGGCCACGGCCGCGTCGCGTGCGGCAAACCGCCCGCCATCGGAGAAACTGTCCGGGGTGACGTTGACGATCCCCATGATCAGCGGCCGGTCGAGCGCAAGGCCGCAGATCGGCGCCCGCGGCGCGCTCAGCCGTGACCGTGCCGCTTCGGACAGGTCGTGGGCGCGGATCCGCCGGGGCGGCAGGCCGCGCTCGTGAACCGCCACTTCGCGGAACCAGAGTCGCCCGCCCGCGAGGGGCAGCGCGTCGTCGGGCCGAAGCGGATCCGTCTCGACGATCGGACGGTACCGGGCGCTGCTCATCGGCTCCTCCTGGCGACTTCGGTCACGAGCGCCGGAACCTCGGCCCAGTCCGAGAACGTACCCGCGCGGGGAATCGCATCGAGGGGGCCGTGGCGATAGCCGCCGAGATGCAACAGGAACGGGACGCCGGCATTGCGGGCGGTCTCGGCATCCACCTCGCTGTCGCCGATGAAAATTACCGGACCGGTGCCGATCTGGTCCGCGGCATGGGTGACAAGCATCGGGTCGGGTTTCAGCACCGGCAGGCTGTCTCCCGCCGTCAGCCCCGTGACCGGCGGCATCAGCCCGAGCGCCTCGAGAAGGTGGCGCGCCGGTGCCGCCGGTTTCTGGGTGCAGACCGCGAGCCCATGCCCGGCGGCGGCAAGCGCCGAGAGGGCTTCGCGCGCGCCCGGATAGACGGTCACGCCGGTGAGCGGGTCGGCGTCGTAGATCGTCCGGAACCGCGCCTGTTCCGGTGCCGGCCCGCCCGCGGGAATGCCGCCGGTCGCGCGGAGCACGCGCTCGACGAGGAGATCGACGCCGTGGCCGACGAAGCCGCGGACGGTCTCGGCCGTGAGGGGAGGCCGGCCAAGTTCCGCGAGAAGCGCATTCGACGCCGCGGTGAGGGATTCCACGCTGTCGATCAGCGTGCCGTCGAGATCGAGGACGATCCGGAGCCGCATGGCCTCATTCCGCCTTCCACTTGATCGAGCAGCCGATCGACGGCGTCTGCTCGCGCGGGCCCGCGCCGGTCTCGGCAACCTGTTTCATCGCCGCAAGGAGTTCCCGCTCGGCATCGGGTCGCGCCTCGCGACCGCTCGCGTCGAGCCGGCCGCGGTACTGCAGTTCGTCCCGGCCGTTGTAGCCGAAGAAATCGGGGGTGCAGACCGCTCCATAGGCCCGTGCCACGCTCTGGTCGGCGTCGTGAAGATAAGGGAAGGGAAAGCCATGCGCCGCCGCGAAACGCTGCATGTTCTCGTAACTGTCCTCCGGGTAGGCGTCCGCATCGTTGGAGCAGATCGCTGCGAAACCGATGCCGATTTCCGCGAGCGCCCGCGCCTCGGTGACGAGCTTGTCCGCAATCGCCTTCACATAGGGGCAGTGATTGCAGATGAAGACGATCACGGTGCCCTTCGGCCCCCTCACGTCGGCAAGCCGCCACCGCTTGCCGTCGGTACCGGGAAGATCGAAATCCGGGGCCGGGGCGCCAAGATCGCAGACGGGTGCCGTGGTCATGACCTGCTCCTTTGATCGATCGCTCAGGCGAAGTCGGTGAGCCGCTCCGGCGCGTGGGGATCGAGGACGGTGATCCCGGCCGAGGTCGCGCCCTCGCCGACCGTGAGAATCCGTTCGGCTTCTATCGTCGCCCCCAGCCAGTGGGCGAGGTCGAGCGGCGCCGAGGCATCGGGCCGCTCCGGGTCCACCGCGTCGGCAACGAGTTTCGCCGGCGCCCAGACCACCGGATGGCCTGTCGCAAGCGCCCAGTCGATCTCCGTGCGAGAGGCTGCCACGGCGAAGCGGCTGTCGATCGCGGCGAGGGCCCAGGCGTTCTGGTCGATGGAGAGAAGCCCCGCGCGCAATGCTGCGGCACCGGTGGCCGGAGGCTGCGGCGATACCGGCTCGAGCACGAGGATGGCCGGTCGCGACAGCCGTGCGGCCGCATCGCGCCAGCGCGCCCCTTCGGCACCGTTCAGGACCGCGTTCGGCAGGAACAGTACCAGTGGCGGCAGCGTGGCGGGACGTGGCTCCGGCCGCCCCTCGCCGCGCGACCGCACGATCTCGACCCCGAGCGCGCCGGGAACACGATCGAGCTTCTCGACCCGGACGAAGGCCCGCACTGCGCGCTGATCCGAGAGGCAGCGTTGCGCGATGCGCTCGGCCAGCGTCTCGAGGAGATTCAGGCGTTCGCGGGCGAGTTCGCCCTCGATCGCCTCGACGATCGTATCGTAGGAAAGCACGGTGTCGACATCGTCGTCATCCCCGCCCATGCCGCGGGCAACCTCGAGCACGACGTTGAAACGGACACGCTGGGTGACGCCACGTTCGGAGGAGAAGGCGCCGATCTCGACCTCGCGCGTGTAGTCGCGCACGGAGATGCGGTCGTTGAAGCCGTCGCTGCCAGAACCGGTAGCGCGGGCATGAGGGTCGAGGATGGTCGTGGTCGCGTCCATGGGGTTCCGGCCTGCAGCGTGTCCCCCCGGTTAAGGGGCTGGAACGCGAAATGGCAACCCCTGCCTTCTGCCCGCGCGGCCGTCCGATGCCGGGTCAGCGCCACTCGCGGATCAGGTTGTCGCCGGGATCGCCGACCCGCGCGCCTTCCGTGGTGAAGGCATCGACCACGGTCATCTGCTGGGACTGGAGCACCATGCCGGCGATGATGGCAAGCGCCGCTGCGATCACCAGCGAGAGCACGAACACCTTCATTGGAATACCCCGCACCAAGTGTCTGTTCTGCAGCATATCCGGCTTTGGCGCCCGAGCAAGCGCAGCCGCTGGTCCGCGAACCCCGCCACCTGCGGGGCGGCAGGGGCGGAGGCCCGGACCCGATGGAGGACGGATGCGTCAACAATCCGTTTCGTTTCCGCGGGGTTAACCCATGTCGGCAGGCCCGTAGATTGATGGTCAATGCCGGAGACGGCCGAAACGTGGAGAGAAATGCGAATGACGAGGATTCTGGTTCTCTATTATTCGAGCTGGGGACACATGGAGGCGATGGCCGAGGCGGCAGCGGCGGGTGTCCGGGAAGCCGGCGCGGAAGCGGTGGTGAAGCGCGTGCCGGAGCTCGTGCCGGAGGATGTGGCCAGGGCTGCGCGTTACAAGCTCGATCAGGCAGCGCCGGTGGCCCGGCCCGAGGAACTCGCGGATTATGACGGGTTCATCTTCGGCGTGCCGACGCGCTTCGGCAACATGCCGGCGCAGATGAAGAACTTCCTCGACCAGACGGGCAGCCTGTGGGCGGACAGCAAGCTGATCGACAAGCCGGCTTCGGTGATGGTCTCGTCCGCCACCCAGCATGGGGGCGCCGAGGCGACGCTTCTTTCCATGCAGATCGTGCTTCAGCATCATGGCATGCTGATCGTGCCGCTGAGTTACGCCTATGCCGGTCAGAGCGGCAACGACGTCGTGCGGGGCGGCGCCCCCTACGGCATGACCACGACCGCCGACAGCGATGGCTCGCGCCTGCCGAGCGAGCAGGAGCTCGATGGCGCCCGCTTCCAGGGCCACCGGACGGCGAGCATTGCCCTGCGACTGGCGAAGGCGGCAGCGCCTGTGCCCGTTGAAGCTGTGAGCGGCTGACGACGCCCGCACGCGCAAGTTCTACGACATTGTGGCAGCTGGCCCGATCCGACTTCCACCAAGGTCGGCATCGGGCCTATGGCCGTTTGACTCGGCTATTGGCGGTCCCTAAAGACCCGTCACAACCGGGTGACCGGCGGCGGCATGGTCGCCGCCCCAGGGACAGGAGACGGTTCGTGAAGATAGGTGCCCCGAAGGAAACGGCCGAGGGCGAGCGCCGGGTCGCGCTTACGCCGCAATCCGCCCAGGCGCTCAAGAAACTCGGCTATGATTGCGTGATCGAGAGCGGAGCCGGTGAAGCCGCGCGCTTCACCGACGACGCCTACCGCGAGGCCGGTGTCGAGGTGGTGCCGGACGCGAAGACCCTCTATGAGACGGCGGACATCGTGGCCATGGTCCGGGCGCCGTCGGACGAGGCGATCGCGTACATGCGCAAGGGCCAGATCCTGATCGGCTTCCTGTGGCCTGCGCAGAATCCGGAGCTTCTCGAGAAGCTGAAGGAAAAGGGCGTCACCGCCCTCTCGATGGACATGGTGCCGCGCATCAGCCGCGCCCAGAAGATGGACGCGCTGTCGTCGATGGCGAATATCGCCGGCTACCGCGCCGTGGTCGAGGCCGGCAACCATTTCGGCAGGTTCTTCACCGGCCAGATCACCGCGGCGGGCAAGGTGCCGCCGGCGAAGGTGCTGGTGGTGGGCGCTGGCGTTGCCGGACTTGCCGCGATCGGCACGGCGACCTCGCTCGGCGCGGTCACCTATGCCTTCGACGTGCGCCCGGAAGTTGCCGAGCAGATCGAGTCGATGGGCGCGGAGTTCGTCTATCTCGACTTCGAGGACCAGACGCAGGACGGCGCGGAGACCGGCGGCTACGCCGCACCCCAGAGCGAGGAGTTCCGCCAGAAGCAGCTCGAGAAGTTCCGCGAGCTGGCGCCGGAGATGGACATCGTCATCACCACGGCGCTGATCCCGGGACGGCCGGCGCCGAAACTCTGGACCGAGGACATGGTCCGGATGATGAAGCCGGGCTCGGTTGTCGTCGACCTCGCGGCGGAGCGGGGCGGCAACTGTGATCTCACGGTGCCCGAGCAGGTGATCGAGACCGACAACGGCGTCAAGATCATCGGCTACACCGATTACCCGAGCCGGATGGCGACGCAGGCCTCGACGCTTTACGCGACGAACATCCGCCACCTGATGGACGACCTTACGCCGGAGAAGAACGGCATCCCGGTCGTCAACATGGAGGATGACGTCATCCGCGGGGCGACGGTCGTCCACGAGGGCGCGATCACCTATCCGCCTCCGCCGCCGAAGGTGCAGGCAATCGCCAAGGCGAAGCCGAAGCCGAAGGTGCCCGAGGAGACCGCCGAGGAGAAGGCCGCGCGCGAGCTTGCCGAGGTGCGGCGTTCCGCGAACCGGGTGAGCGCCATGCTCGCCATCGGCGGCGTGCTGCTGCTCCTGATCGGCCTCGCCGCCCCGGTGAGCTTCATGCAGCACTTCATCGTCTTCGTGCTGGCCTGTTTCGTCGGTTATCACGTGATCTGGAACGTGGCGCATTCGCTCCACACGCCGCTGATGGCGATCACGAACGCGATCTCGTCGATCATCATCCTCGGCGCGCTGCTGCAGGTGGCGTCGACAAGCTGGATCGTGGTGCTGCTGGCGGCGATTTCCATCCTGATCGCATCGGTGAACATCTTCGGCGGGTTCCTCGTGACCCGGAGGATGCTCGCGATGTTCCAGAAGAGCTGAAGCGGGGGCAGGAACGATGAGCGCAGGTCTCGTGACGGCCGCCTATGTGGTGGCGGCAATCCTCTTCATCCTCGCCCTCGGAGGCCTTTCCAACCAGGAAAAGGCCAAGCGGGCGATCTACTACGGCATGGTGGGCATGACGCTCGCCGTGCTCGCGACGATGTTCGGTCCGGGCGCAGGCGCGCTCTGGATCGTGGTCCTGATGGTGGTGATCGGCGGCGCCATCGGTGCCGTCATCGCCAGCAAGGTCCAGATGACGCAAATGCCCGAACTGGTGGCGGGGTTCCACAGCCTCGTCGGCCTCGCCGCGGTCTTCATCGGGTTCAACGCCGACATCGAGGCCGCCCGGGCGGCGCAGGCGATTGCCACCAACACGCTTGACGAACTTCGTGGCTTCGCGGCGGCGCTCGCCCTGAAGACGCCGGTCGAACTCTCGATCATGCGGGTGGAGATCTTCCTCGGCGTCTTCATCGGTGCAGTGACCTTCACCGGCTCGATCGTCGCCTACGGCAAGCTCGCGGGCAAGATCTCCTCGGCGGCGCTGACCATTCCCTACCGCCATCATATCAACGTCCTGGGCGTCCTGATCTGCGTGGTGCTCGGCATCCTCTACTTCGCCGGCGCCGGCCTCTGGACGATGATCCTCACCGCGATCCTTGCCGGCGCGATCGGATGGCACCTGATCATGGCGATCGGCGGTGCCGACATGCCGGTGGTCGTGTCGATGCTGAACTCCTACTCGGGCTGGGCCGCGGCCGCGATCGGCTTCACGCTGGGCAACGATCTCCTGATCGTCACCGGTGCGCTGGTCGGTGCCTCGGGTGCGATCCTCTCCTACATCATGTGCCGCGCGATGAACCGGAACTTCGTCTCGGTCATCCTCGGCGGCTGGGGCGGCCAGACCGGTCCGGTGCAGGAGATCGAGGGCGAGCAGATCGCCATCGATGCCGATGGTGTCGCGGCTGCGCTCGAGGACGCGGATTCGATCATCATCGTGCCGGGCTACGGCATGGCGGTGGCGCAGGCGCAGGGTTCGGTCTCGGAACTGACCAAGCGGCTGCGGGCGAAGGGCAAGAACGTGCGGTTCGCGATCCATCCGGTCGCCGGCCGTCTGCCCGGGCACATGAACGTGCTGCTCGCCGAGGCCAAGGTGCCCTACGACATCGTCCTCGAGATGGACGAGATCAACGACGACTTCCCGTCGACGGACGTCGTGATCGTCATCGGCTCGAACGACATCGTCAACCCTTCGGCCCAGGAGGATCCGAACTCGCCGATCGCGGGCATGCCGGTGCTCGAGGTCTGGAAGGCGAAACAGGTCTTCATCTCCAAGCGCGGCCAGGGCGCCGGCTACTCGGGGATCGAGAACCCGCTCTTCTACCGCGAGAACAGCCGGATGTTCTACGGCGATGCCAAGGCCTCGATCGACGCGCTGCTCCAGCGTATCCAGTAGCGGTCACGGGCGGCCCCGGTCGTTGCAATCGGGGCCGCGTCGACTGATCCTCGCAGCATGAGCGACAGACGGGAAAAACCGGATTTCGACGGCATGCTGCGCCGGGCGGGGCTGCGGGTGACGCGGCCCCGCCGCGTGATTCTCGAGATCCTGCACCGGCTCGGCGGTCATCCCGATGCCCATGAGATCTTTGCGGACAAGGCGGCGCGCGAGGCAGGGGTATCGCTGGCGACCGTCTACCGGACGGTGAAGGTGCTCGAGGAAACGGGGGCGATCCAGCGTCATGCCTTCGGCGATGGTCCGGCCAGGTTCGAACAGGCGCAGAGCGGGCATCACGACCACCTTATCGACATCGACACCGGCGAGGTGATCGAGTTCACCAGCGCCAGGATCGAGGCGCTTCAGGAGGAGATCGCGGCCACGCTTGGCTACGAGATCGTCCATCACCGGCTCGAACTCTACGGCCGGAAGAAGCGGGACTGAGGACCGGCTACCCCTGATCGGCGAACAGCAGCAGGCGGCCTGTCGACGTGCAGAGCCGGCGGATGCGCCGGGGCCCTCCGCCCATCACCGGGCGCAAGACTCCGTTAGTGATGATAATCCCGCGCGTTAGGATCCTCTTAGGAGTGATCGCGGAATGTTCTCCCAACGCGGCCCTCGGGCCGGCGCGGTGGGGCAGAACCGCATTGTCAGAATGGCGACCACCGGCCACCGCAATCATGCGGCGGCCATAGATCACCCCCCTGCGATGCCGAATGCATCGCCGCCTGAAAGGAACGAAGATGTCTTCGATTCTTACCAACACCTCCGCCATGGTCGCCCTCCAGACGCTGCAGAGCACCAACAGGGGGCTTTCCCAGGTCCAGAGCCAGATCGCTACCGGCATGAAGGTCGCGAACGCCAAGGACAATTCCTCGAGCTGGGCCATCGCCTCGACCATGCGCTCGGATGTCGCCTCCTTCAGCCGGCTCTCCGATTCGCTGACCTCGGCCTCCGCCCTGGTCGGCGTGGCGCGCGATGCCACCGAACAGATCGTCGAGAACCTCAAGCTCATCCAGGAAAAGGTCGTTCAGGCGCAGGAGCCTGGTGCCGACACGGTCAAGCTCGATGCCGACATCGAGGCGCTCTCCGACACGATCACCTCGATTGCCGATTCGGCCCAGTACAATGGCATCAATCTGGTCGCGGCTGCCGGCAATGACGCGACGATCACCGTGGCCATCCAGCGCGATGCGGCCGGAGAGCTGACGCTCGAGACGATGACGGTGGCTTCCGTTGCCCTGAGTGGCCTCGCTGCGGCCATCACCTCTGCCTCGACGCCGGACGCAGTGGACACGCTCCTGGACACGGCCATCGCGGCTGCCGCGGACTTCGGTGCGGCGCAGACGCGGATCGAGGCGCAGAACGACTTCCTCAAGAAGCAGGCGGACGCCCTCCGGACCGGAGTCGGAGCGCTGGTCGATGCCGACATGGAGGAGGCTTCGGCACGGCTTCAGGCGCTGCAGGTGCAGCAGCAGCTCGGGATCCAGGCGCTCTCGATCGCCAACCAGGCGCCGCAGAGCGTGCTCTCGCTCTTCCGCTAGGATGACCCGGGGCAGGGCGGCGGATTGCCGCCCTGCCTCTCCGGTATCTCAGGGGATCGACCCCTCTGCCCGCAGAGGGAAGGAGGATGCGCATGATGCCACACGCCCGCAATGGCTATGCCCGGGCCGCCGTGCCGGTCAGGACCGACCGGAGCGCCGAATACGCGCTCTTCGCGAGGTTGACCGCGGCACTCACCGCGCTCGACGAGAACGACCGGTCGCAGTTTCCCGCCCTTGCGAAAGCCGTCACCGACAACCAGCGGCTGTGGGCGGCACTTGCCGAGGATCTCATGCACGACGGGAACCGGCTCCCGGTGCCGCTGCGTGCCCAGCTTCTCGGGATCGCCGAATTCGTCCGCCGCCACACGATGGAGGTGCTGGCGCGCCGCGCGTCCCTCGCGCCGCTGATCGACATCAACACCTCG
Source organism: Paracoccaceae bacterium (assembly GCA_029265455.1). Classification (GTDB taxonomy): domain Bacteria; phylum Pseudomonadota; class Alphaproteobacteria; order Rhodobacterales; family Rhodobacteraceae; genus Amaricoccus. The sequence continues at coordinate 19,219 of JAJUJF010000042.1, forward strand.
ATCATGAAGGGACTGCGGGGACAGGTGGAGGCGGCGGCATGAGCCTCGTGCTGAAGCTCGGACCACGCGAGCGGGTGATGATCAACGGCGTCGTCATGGAGAACGGCGACCGACGCACGCGGCTCCAGATCATGACGCCCGACGCGCGGGTGCTGCGGCTGCGGGACGCGATCCATCCCGACGAAGCCAACACCCCGGTAAAGCGCGTCGCCTACATCGCGCAGCTCGTGCTCGTCGGCGAGGCCGATCCGGTGGAGGGAAGGCGGCAGCTCCTGCGCGGGATCGAGCAGCTTTCCCAGGTGTTTCGTGACGATGACAGCCGCGCGTTCCTGAGCGAGGCGACGGCCTGCGTGGTCGAGGGCCGGATCTATCATGCGCTGCGCGCGCTGCGGGCCCTCATGCCGAGAGAGGCGCGCCTGCTCGCAGCGGCGGCGGCGTGAGGATGGGGGCATGAGCTTCACGCCGATGATACCCATGGGGGGCCTGGCGGGCTGGCGCTTCCTCGAACGCACCGGCGAGATGCAGCGGGCGGCGTTCGACAGGAGCGCGGCGCTTGCACGCGAGACCGCCTACTTCACCGAGAATATCGGCAAGATCACGAGGGCGGAGGAGCTGGTCAGGGACCGGCGGCTTCTCAAGGTCGCGCTCGGCGCCTTCGGCCTCGAAGGCGAGATCGACAAGAAATTCTTCATCCGCAAGGTGCTCGAGAGCGATCCGCTCGATCCGAAGTCCATGGCCAATCGGCTGAGCGATCCCGCCTTCGGCAGACTTGCCAAGGCGTTCGGCTTCGGCGACCTCACCGGGCCGAA